>NZ_JBHJRX010000104.1:0-11664 GCF_042268605.1 Streptomyces sp. NPDC056296
GGCTCCATCACTACAATCACCACCGCCCCCACACCGCAACCGGCGGCAAACCACCCGTCACCAGGTTGACCAACGTCCCTGGGCAGTACAGCTAGCACTCCGCGCTCGCGGCGCAGCACTGGCTCGCGGCGCAGCACTGGCTCGCGGCGCAGCCCCCAGGCTCAGGGTGCGAAGATCACCAGCAGCCCGAAGCCGACGCCGAGGGCGATGCCGACGATCGCGCAGATGATGCCGGCCAGGGCCTGGCCGCCGTTGGTGGCCTCGCCCCGACCGGCCTTGGCACGGCCGAGCCCGCCGAAGATGACGCCGAGGACGCCGAGGACGATCGCGAGCGGCCAGAGGCAGAAGCCGACGGCCGCGATGATGCCGAGGACGAGGCCTGCCGTGCCCATGCCGTTGCTCGGCATCGGAGCCATGCCGGGCCAGCCGAAGTAGCCCTGCGGCTGCGCACCGGGGTATCCGGCCGGGCCGCCCGGGTGCCCGTACCCGCCCGAATGTCCGTACCCGCCCGGGCCGGGGTAGCCGTAGGCGACCTGGCCGGGGCCGTCGGGCGCGATGGGCGGCGGCGGGACCGCTGCCCGGCCCTGGCCGTACGGCGGCGTCGCGGCCGGGGGCGCGAAGGGGTTGGGCGCACCGGCGGCGGCTGTCGGGGCCGGGGGCGCGAAGGGATTCGGCGCACCCGTAGCGGCCGCGGTCGGGCCCGAGGCCGCGAAGGGGTTGGCGGGGCCGTTCGCCGGCGTCGCGGGGGACGGGGCTGCCCACGGCGGGGTGTCCATGGCCGGCATGGACGTGACCGTCTGCTGGTCGTGGACGGACGGGGCCGACCACGGAGCGGGCCCGCCCGCCGCGAGGGTGCCTCCGGGACCGCCGTCGGGCGTCGCCACGGCACCGTCCACCGGTGGCGCCCACGGGTCTGGGCCCGCCCCGGGTATCGCCGAAGGCCGGTCCTCGGGGACCGTCCCGGGGTGTGACGGCGCAGGGGACGGCTGGGCGCGGCGGTCCGGCGTGCCCGAGGCGTCCGGCGCATGCGACCCGCTCGGCGTGGCCGGCGTGCCCGGCGCGCTCGGCGTACCCGGCGCGCCCGGGGACAGCTGGGCACGACCGTCTGTTGTGCCCGAGACGTCCGGCGCACGCGACCCGCTCGGCGTACCCGGAGCACGCGACCCGCTCGGCGTACCCGGCGCGCCCGGCGTGCCCGGGGACAGCTGGGGGCGGCGGTCCGTTGTGCCCGAGGCGTCCGGCGCACGCGACCCGCTCGGCGTGCCCGGCGCGCTCGGCGTCCCCGGAGCGCCCGGGGACAGCTGGGCGCGGCGGTCCGTTGTGCCCGAGGCGTCCGGCGCACGCGACCCGCCCGCCGTCCCCGGCGCACGCGACCCGCTCGGCGTGCCCGGCGCGCTCGGCGTACCCGGCGCGCTCGGCGTACCCGGCGTCCCCGGCGTGCCCTGCGTTCCCGGCATCCCCGGCTTGTCGAGGCCGACCCCGGCCACCGCGTCCGCGAGGCCCTCGGAGTGCCCGCCGGCCGGGGTCGCCCACGCGTCACCGGCGGCACCGGGCGGAGCCGGCCGCGCGGGATCGTTCCCCGGAGCTTCCGGCGTGTGCGCGTCGGCTCTCGGCGGCTGCGCGTCGTCGGGCATGGCGGGCCCCCCTCTGTCGAACGTCCCGTCATGCTACGGCCCGTCCCCACCCGGCACGGGCCCGGCCTACGATGATCCCGAGTCACCGATCAGCCGATCACCCGCGCCCGGCCGGCCCCGCTCCGGCCCGGAGCGCCGCTGTGGGGAGGAACCCTTGACCGAGCACCTCGTCGACCCCGACGTCCCGCGAGACCTGCACGCCTTCATCGCCGGACTGCCCAAGGCCGAACTGCACGTCCACCACGTCGGCTCCGCCTCCCCGCGCATCGTCTCGGAACTGGCCGCGCGTCACCCCGACTCCAAGGTCCCGACCGACCCCGAGGCCCTGGTCGACTACTTCACGTTCACGGACTTCGCGCACTTCATCGACGTGTACCTGTCCGTCGTCGACCTGATCCGCACCCCGGAGGACGTCCGGCTGCTGACGTACGAGGTGGCCCGCGACATGGCCCGTCAGCAGGTGCGGTACGCCGAGCTGACCATCACCCCGTTCTCCTCCACCCGGCGCGGCATCGACGAGGGTGCCTTCATGGACGCGATCGAGGACGCCCGCAAGGCGGCCGAGGCCGACTTCGGGACCGTACTGCGCTGGTGCTTCGACATCCCGGGCGAGGCCGGTACGGAGGCCGCCGAGGAGACCACGCGGCTCGCCACCGACGACCGGCTGCGCCCCGAGGGCCTGGTCTCCTTCGGACTCGGCGGACCCGAGATCGGGGTCGCGCGGCCGCGGTTCAAGCCCTACTTCGACCGGGCGATCGCCGCCGGGCTGCACTCGGTGCCGCACGCCGGCGAGACCACCGGCCCCCAGACGGTGTGGGACGCCCTGACCGACCTGCGCGCCGAGCGGATCGGGCACGGCACCAGCTCGGCGCAGGACCCGAAGCTGCTGGCGCACCTCGCCGAGCGGCGCATCCCGCTGGAGGTCTGCCCGACCTCCAACATCGCCACCCGCGCGGTACGCACCCTGGACGAGCACCCGATCAAGGAGTTCACGCGCGCCGGTGTGCTGGTGACCATCAACTCCGACGACCCCCCGATGTTCGGCACCGACCTCAACAACGAGTACGCCGTCGCCGCCCGGCTCCTCGAACTCGACGAACGGGGCCTCGCCGACCTGGCGAAGAACGCTGTCGAGGCCTCGTTCCTGGACGCGCCGGGCAAGGCGCGGATCAGCGACGAGATCGACACGTACACCTCCGCCTGGCTCGCCTCCTGAACCGGGTGACCACCATGAGTCCCGCACGCCACCTGACCGCCGTGGCCCACCGCGGCGACCCGTACCGCTACCGCGAGAACACGCTCGACTCGCTGCGCTCCGCGCTCGACCGCGGCGCGGACGCGGTCGAGACCGACGTGCGGCTCACCCGCGACGGCGTGCCCGTGCTGCTGCACGACGAGACGCTGAAGCGGCTGTGGCAGCACGACCGGCCGCTGCGGTCCCTGTCGGCCGAGGAGGTGCGCGGGCTGACGGCGGGCAGGGTGCCGACGCTCGCCGAGGCGTTGGCCGCGACCGACGGCAGCCGGCTGATGCTGGACCTGCCGGGCGGGCCGGACGAGCGGGCGGTACGGCGCGTCGTGGACGTCGTCCGGGAGTGCGGGGCCCAGGACCGCGTGTACTACACGGCGGGCGCCGCGGCCATGCTCGCCGTGCGCGCCGCCGACCCCGCCGCCGAGATCGCCATGACCTGGACGACGACGGCACCGCCGCGGCCCGCGCTGCTCGCGGCGGTGCGGCCGCGGTGGCTGAACTACCGGTTCGGGCTGGTGACCCGGACCCTGGCCGAGCGGGTTCACGGCGACGGCTGCCTGCTGTCGGTGTGGACCCCGGACACCCGGCGCTCCATGCGCCGGCTGATCACGCTGGGCGTCGACTCGATCACCACCAACCGCATCGACACGCTCTGCGCGCTGCGCGACGCCGACGGAGCCACCCGGGTCCCGTAAGGGGTGCCCCGCACAACTCCCGCCCCGTGTAGGGGAATTCCCTGAGTCCGGCTGCGGGGCGGGCACCCTACTCACCGACGATCCGCCACGGGGCGCGGCGCACAAGGATGATCAACGATCCTTCCGCCGCAACCGCCTTCACCCCTGGAGCAGTCGATGCGTGCCCGTACCCACTCCGTTCTCGCCGCCTCCGTGGTCCTCGCCCTGGCCGCGGGCCCGTTGGCGGCCCCGGCCTTCGCCGCGCCGCCCGCCGCGGCTGCCCGCTCCGTCGACCAGGACGGGCCGAACGAGGAAGCGCTGCGCGCCGCCCTCGACGGGCTCCCGAACCAGCACGCCACGGCCGCCCTCGTGCGGGTCGGCGACCCGGACGGCGACTGGCACGGCAGCGCGGACGTGCGCGACCTGGCCGGTGACCGGCCGGCCCACCCCCATGCCCGCTTCCGGGCCGGTTCGGTCACGAAGGTCGTCACCGCCGCCACCGTCCTGCGGCTCGCGGCCCAGGACGAGATCGACCTGGACGCGCCGGTGCAGGGCTACCTCCCCGACCTGTTCACGCCGGAGTTCAATCAGCCCATCAGCGTGCGCCAACTGCTCAACCACACCAGCGGCATCAAGCCGGGCGACGGTCTCGGCGACGACTTCGCGGAGGTGTACGCGCACCGTTTCGAGACCCTCACCCCGCAGCAGGTCGCGGCGTCGGCGATCGCCAAGGGACCGGAGGACTTCACCCCGGGGACGCGGCAGCAGTACCTGAACATCAACTACACGATCCTCGGCCTGCTGATCGAGAAGGTGACGGGGCACTCGTACGCCTCCGTGGCCACGCGCCTGGTCCTGCGCCCGGCCGGCATGCACCACACCTACTTCCCCGGCACCGACCCCCGCATCCGGGGCCCGCACAACCGGGGCTACCAGGCGGTGCAGCAGCCGGACGGCACGACGAAGCTGGTCGACGTGACCGAGTGGAACCAGGCGGACCGCTGGGCGGCCGGCGACATGATCTCCACCACCGCCGACCTCGAGAAGCTGCTCACCAAGCTGTTCCGGGGAAGGATCGTGCCGCAGCCGGAACTGGAGGAGATGTTCACGACCCCGGCGGGCGTCCCGGGCGCGCAGCGCAGCGCGGGGTTGGAGTACAAGGAAGTCGACGGCAAGGTCTTCTGGGGCAAGTCGGGGTCCCGCTACGGATACAGCGCCGTCATCGGCGGCACCCGCAACCTGAGCCGCACCCTCGTCTACTCGGTCAACGCCACGGACGCCAAGAGCGCGGACGCGAACCCGGTCATCGACGCAATCACCGCGGCCGCGCTGAAGTAGCACCCGTCAGCCGCCGCGCCACCACGTGCGAACCCGCCACCGCCGCGCCCGCGAAGCCGAGTCCCACGGCCAGGTCGCGCGGGCGCGTCGCGCGCAGGACGCCGGCGCGGCGCAGCCGGTGGCGGGCCCAGAGGGTGAACGGGACGACGACGAGGGGCGAGGTCGCGGACCCGGGCGTGTAGCCGCGCACCAGCCCCGCCTGGGCCAGGTGGACGAGCCCGTGCAGCCCGAAGGCGTTGAGCGCCGTCTGGTACGCGGCCGACCGGCCGCCGGTCAGCCGGCCCGCGGCGGCCGCGGCGGCCACGACCGCGGCCATCACCCCCACCGCGACGGCGAACTCCCGCCCGTCGGCCGGCTCGGCCTGCCGCCACACGGCCTCCGGCACGGTGGGGAACCGCTCGCGCAGGGCGGGCAGCTCGCTCCGCCACCAGCCCGGCACGGTCGCCAGTTCCTCGGCGTCGTGCAGCGCCCAGGCCGCCAGCAGTCCGAGCGTGACCGCGCTCCCCACCTTTTCATCACGCGTCGAATTCATCACGCCGGTCAGTCTGCTACACCCCCACGATCCCGTTCCACCGCTTCGCGAACTCCGTCCGCTCCCCCGCCGCGATGTCCCGTGCGATCGCGAGCCGTTCGCGCATCGCCGTGTCCGGGAAGATCAGCGGGTCCTCGGCCAGGGCGGCGGTCTCCTCGTCGTCGGAGGAGGCGAGTACGTCCTGTGCGGCGGGGACCGGGCAGACATAGTTGACCCAGGCGGCCAGCTCGGCGGCGACCTCCGGCTGGTAGTAGTAGTCGATCAGCCGCTCGGCGTTGGCCTTGTGGCGGGCCAGGTTGGGGATCATCAGGGACTCCGCCCACAGTTCGGCACCCTCCTCCGGGACGACGAACTCGATGTCCGGGTCGTCCGCCTGGAGCTGGATCACGTCACCGGAGTAGGCCTGGCAGGCCAGGACGTCGCCGCTGGAGAGGTCCTTGATGTAGTCGTTGCCGGTGAAGCGGCGGATCTGGCCCTTGGCCACCTGCCTCTCCACCTGGTCGCACACCGTGTGGAAGTCGTCCGCCGTCCAGTCGGTGATGTCGACGCCGTTGCCCTGCATCAGCAGCGCGAACGCCTCGTCCATGCCGGACAGCAGGGTCACCCGGCCCTTGAGGTCGGCCGCCCACAGGTCGGACACGTGCCGGATCTCCCGGCCGAGCCTGCGGCGGTTGTAGGCGATGCCGGTGATGCCCGACTGCCAGGGCACGGTGAACTTCCGGCCCGGGTCGAAGGCGGGCGAACGCAGCAGCGGGTCGAGGTACTTGGTGACGTTCGGCTGGCGGGAGCGGTCCATCTCCTGCACCCAGCCGAGCCGGACGAACCGCCCGCACATCCAGTCGCTGATGACGATCAGGTCGCGGTCGGTGGGCTGGTGGTTCATCAGGGACGGGCTGATCTTGCCGAAGAACTCGTCGTTGTCGTTGATCTCCTCGATGTACTCGACGGAGATCCCCGACCGCTTCTCGAACGCCTCCAGCGTGGGCCGCCGGCTCGGGTGCTCGTCGTCGGTGTCGATGTACAGCGGCCAGTTCGCCCAGGTCAGCCTTTGCTCGGTGGCGGACCGGTCGGTCGCGGCGCGGTCGCCCGGCGCGATGTAGGCGGCCGGTACACCGCAGCCGGCCAGCGCGCCGAGCGCGGCGGAACCGCCCAGGCCGCGCAGCAGCGTACGACGGGAGAGCGAGGGCGTCTTCGGGAGCAGGGGCATGCCTCGAAGGATCCCGCGCCCGCACTCACCCGGACAATCGACGCTGCGTCGAGCGGGTCGGTCCAGGCCGGACACCCTGTCGACCGGGGCGAGTTCGCCCCGGACGCGGCGCGGGGGGGGGGGGGGGGGGTTTCCCCCCCCCCCCACCAAAAGGGGTGAACGGCCGTGACTTTCTCGTACGGGGCGCGTTCAGTCGCGCTAAGAGATCAAACAGTCACCACGTGTGATGCGGCGGCCATCGCTCGCGGTCAGCTGTTGGGGTAGGCCCAGGCGTTGGGGCGGCAGTCGATTCCGTCGTGGTCGACGAACTTGGTCTGCTGTTGCATGACCGGGGCGAGTTCGCCGTCCTTGTCGCAGGTGACGTGGTTGAAGCCGATGCGGTGGCCGATCTCGTGGTTGATCAGCATCTGCCGGTACCCGTGGATGTCGTCGCCGTACGGTTCCGCGCCCTGCGCCCACCGGTAGGCGTTGATCATGACGCGCTCGGTGGCGGCCGAGTCGCAGGACACGTTGTCCTCGGTGGTGTCCAGGCCCGACTTGGCGCACCAGTCGGCGGTGGTGCCGGGGCTGGCCAGCGTGATCACGAAGTCGGGCTGCCCGGACTGGATGCGCTCGAAGGAGCGGGCGCCGTTGTGGGCCCAGCTCCGGTCGTCGTTGAGCGTCTTGTGCACGGCCTCGGCGAAGAGTTCCCCGTCGAGGCCGAGCCCCTGTTCCACGTCCACGCGGTAGGTGTACTTCTGCCCCGTCCCCGGCCCCTTGTCGATGCCGGTGATCGCGTCGAACTTTCCCGAACCGTCGAGCGTGGCGTCGAGCGGGTACCTCTTCTCCATCTTGTGCTCGTACGTCAGCGGTGCCGCGGTCTCGGAGGCGGAGGGCGTCGGCCGTCCGTCCGCCCGAGACGCGGAGTCGCGGACGTCGCGGGCCTGATCGGTGCCGGACTGCGAGCGCACGTCGTCACCGTCCGCCCCGTCGGCGACCTGGCCGGCCACCACGACCGCCAGCACGGTGGTGACGGCGGCCGCGGCGATGCCGGTGAAGGCCCTGCCCTTACCGCCCTTGGCCGGCGCGGGTTCGCCCGTGGGTGGCGCGTCGTCGGCGCCCGCGTCGCCGCCGTCCCCGCCCGCGGCACTCCAGTCGGTGACGGAGGCGTACGGGTCGGCGGGTTGCGGCGAGACGGGGGCAGGGCGCGGGGGGCGGGGCGTGAAGACGTCGTCGTCCCCACCGAAGGCGTCCAGGTACTCCTGCCGCGGGCCCCCCGGAACCGACTGCCGCTGCCGCGGGAAGGGCGGGCCGGGCTGCCTGCCGGACCGACCGGGCGGCCCGGGGTATCCGGGACCCGAGGGGTGTGAGGGGTGCGAGTGGTGTGAGGGCTGCGAGGGGGCACCGGTGGGCGATCCCGCCGGTGTGCCGGGTCCGGCACCGGCCCGCCCGTTCACGTCGCCCCAGCCGCCACCGGGTTCACGCTGCTCGGGATGACCACCACGGACCCGCGGCACACCATGCGCCGGGGTGCCGCCGGGGACCTCTGGGACACCACGCGCGGGAGTGCCGCCGGGGACCCCTGGGACACCACGCGAGGGAGTGCCGCCGGGGCCCCCTGGGACACCACGCGCGGGCGTACCATCCGCCACCCGCGGAAAACCGTGCGCCGGCGTGCCGTCCCCCACCCTGGGGGACCCATGCGCCGGCGTGCCGTCCGAGCCCACCGGAAAACCAGGCGCAGGCGCCCCGCCCGAAACCGACGGAAACCCACGCGCAGGCGTGCCGTCCGAGCCCACCGGAAAACCACGCGCAGGCGCCCCGTCCGAAACCGACGGAAACCCATGCGCAGGCATCCCGTCCGGAAGCCGTGGGCCCGGACCCGCGTACCCCTGGGGGGCAGGACCGCCCTGGCCGCCCCCGCCCTGGGATCGCCCGCCCCCGCCCTGGGATCGCCCCGATGCCGGTGCCCCGCGGGGCGCCGCGCCGGGTGTTGTCCCGCTCGTCGGCGGTGTCTGCTCCCCCGCCGGAGGCCCGGGCGCCCGGCGGCGGCCCAGCAGGCCGGGCCGGCCCTCTCGTGCGGCGGCGGTGCCTTCGGAGTCGGCCCTGGGGGCGGGTCCGCGGCGGCTGTGGCGTCCCACTTCGCGCCTCAGCCTCCTGTGGTCTGGTTGGCGGGCTCGTCGTCGACGGCCCCGTCGGTCCTCTCGCCGACCGCCGACTCCCCGGCGTCCGCGAGGAGTTCACGGAACGCCGTGGCCACGGTCTCCGGATACTCCATCATCGCCACGTGTCCCGCGTCCGGCAGGGTCAGCAGCCGGGAGTCACGGAAGGCGCGGGCAGCCCGCTGGGCCATGCGGTAGCCGACGAGTTGGTCGCGTCCACCGTAGACCAGCAGCGTCGGTGCGAGAACCCGTTCGGCCTGTCGCCACAGCCCTTGCTGGCCGCCCACCGCGTACGCGTTGACGATCCCGCGGGCGGAACGCGCCATCGCGTCCCAGAAGTACGGCAGCTGCAGTCGCCGCTCCATCTCCTCCACCGCGTTGCGGAAGCCTTCCGACGACACGCGCCCCGGGTCTCCGTAGCAGAGCGCCGTGACGCCGCGGACCCGCTGCTCCGCGGTCCACTCGCGGGTGAGCCGGGTGAACAGCGAAACCACCCCCGGCAACGCCAGCAGCCCCGTCGGCACGGCGCTGCGCTGTACGCGGATCTCCGGCAGCGCGGGCGACACGAGCGTCAGCGTCCGCACCAGGTCGGGCCGCACCGCGGCGACGCGGGTGACGACGGCGCCGCCGAGAGAGTTGCCGAAGAGGTGCACGGGGCCGCGTCCGGCGGCGTCGAGGTGGCGGACGACCGCGCGCGCATGCCCCGTGATCGAGTAGTCGCCGTCGTCCGGTGGCGGGGAGTCGCCGAAGCCCGGCAGGTCGAGGGCCTCGCCGTCGACGACGCCGTCCAGCAACGGCATCAGCGCCGACCAATTCTGCGAGGAACCGCCGAGGCCGTGGACGTAGAGCGCGGGCGGCAGCCCCTCGCGGGCCGGTGGTCTCGAGCGCACCGTCAAGGTGATTCCGGGCAGGTGGACCGACCTGAGCCGCTCGCCGGCCGCGACCTTGACGGCTGCGACCTTCGGCAGCACGTTGGCGGGCGGGACGGACGGCGGCTCGATCGAACGCATGCGGCAATGTTACGAGACGATCACGCAGTAGTTCATGTGTTCGCCGTCACAAGCGCGGGTGCGATCGCGCGGCGGCCGGGTACTGATGCCGGCAGCGCACGGGACGGGCGCGGACGTCGGCGACGCATGGCGTCCGGATCGGGTGTCTCCTAGGCTCATGGAGTGGGCACCCGCGTGTGGCCCCTGCATCTCAGGGACGTTCGTAGGAAGGGAGCCCAGCATGACTGTCGACCCGACCGATCCCGAGACCTTCGACGACGAGTCACAGGAAGCGGAGGAATTCGACGTCGAGGCACCGGCCGCCGACGCCGCCGAGCAGCAGGCGGACCTCGCGCCGGAGCACGACGACCCGTTGACCGGCGTCGATCCGGACCGCGCCAACGAGGCCGACCTGGCCGAACAGGCCCGGGTCGTCTCCCACGACGAGGACGACTACCGCTGAGGCGCGGCCGCGGGCGACCGAGGACGCGGCGCCGGAAGCGGCGAAGAGGCCTGCCGAGCAGGAAGGAGGCCACTCTCTGCCCGGCCTGAACGCTTTTGAAACCTGTTGTGCGGCTATCGCCACCGTCCGGTCCGTGAAATTCTGCGCTCGCACCGCACACACCACGGTTACCGAAAAGTACGATGGCGACGCGGCGCACACCGCACGAGGACGACTATGGGAGGCGGCGTGACAGCCATCGAGCAGACAGAGGCGGTACGCCCGCGGGGCACACGCCTTCCCCGCCGAGCCCGACGCAACCAGCTGCTGGGCGCCGCACAGGAAGTGTTCGTGGCCCAGGGCTACCACGCGGCCGCGATGGACGACATCGCCGAACGCGCCGGCGTCAGCAAGCCGGTGCTCTACCAGCACTTCCCGGGCAAGCTCGACCTGTACCTCGCCCTGCTGGACCAGCACTGCGAGTCCCTGATCCAGTCCGTGCGGAGCGCGCTCGCGTCGACCACCGACAACAAGCAGCGCGTCCGCGCGACGATGGACGCCTACTTCGCGTACGTCGAGGACGACGGCGGCGCCTTCCGTCTGGTCTTCGAGTCGGACCTGACCAACGAGCCCGCCGTGCGCGAGCGCGTCGACAAGGTCACGAACGAGTGCGCGGAGGCGATCTGCGACGTCATCGCGGAGGACACCGGCCTCTCGCGCGCCGAGTCGATGCTGCTGGCCTCCGGCCTGGGCGGCCTCGCCCAGGTGGTGGCCCGCTCCTGGCTGCACAGCGACCGCAGCGTGCCGCGCGACCAGGCGGTCCAGTTGCTGACCTCGCTGGCCTGGCGGGGCATCGCCGGCTTCCCGCTGCACGGCACCGAGCAGCACTGACCGTCACGGCGTGGCGAGCGGCGGCGGGCGTACGGCGGCTCTGTTCCCGTCTCTGTTCCCGTCGGCTGTTCGCTCCTGGCGTTCTCCGACGCAGCGTGTACGTCCCCTCACCGGGCTAATGTGTGCTGGGTACGGCGCGGAAGATCGCGCACTTCACTGACCGTCGGAGGGACATAGCCGTGGAGGTCAAGATCGGCGTGCAGCACGCGCCTCGCGAGATCGTTCTGGAGAGCGGTCAGAGTGCCGAGGAGGTCGAGCGTGTGGTGGCCGAGGCACTCGCCGGCAAGTCGGCGCTGCTGAGCCTCGTGGACGAACACGGCCGCAAGGTCCTGGTGCCGGCCGACCGTCTGGCCTACGTCGAGATCGGCGAGCAGGCCCCCCGCAAGGTGGGCTTCGGCGCGCTGTAGTCGGCGGACGCTGTCGGCGGACCGCAGTCGGCGGACGCGGAACGACGCACGCAGAACGGGAGGGGGACGGGGGGGGCTCACCGCCCGGCCCCCCCCCTCCCCCCCCCCCCCCTCCCCTCCTCTCCCCTCCTCTCGTTTCCTGAAGGAGAAAAAGTTCCCC
>NZ_JBHJRX010000104.1:11674-15974 GCF_042268605.1 Streptomyces sp. NPDC056296
GGACAGGGGCGGAGGAAGAAAAAAAAAAAAAAGAAGAGGGGGGGGGCCTTGGCGCCCCCCCCCCCTTGTCCCCCTCCCGTCGCCTCCCGTCGTCTCCCGTCGTCTCCCGTCGTCTCGTTCACGGACGGAGCACAGTTCACCCACAGGAGGAGGGTTGTATTCCGCAGGTCAGGGGTAAGACGGCTGTGACCGTTTCGGGCGGGCCGGCCGCGTGGGAGGGACCCCGACATGCTCTTGGAAGCGCTCAGCGCCGCGATCCTCGGCCTCGCCCTGGCATGGGCCGCCGTCCACCGTCTGCCCCACCGCCTGCCGCCCCGCGTCCTGGTCCTGCCGACGGGGATCGCCGGGGCCCTCTTCGGGGCGTTCGTCACGCACACCGCGCTCGGCGCCGGCGGCCTCCTGCTGGTTCTCCTGGGCTCGGCGACCCTCTCGGCGGCCTCGCTGTCGCTGCTGCTGCGCCCCGCGGGCAGACTCCGCCGCCGATCGGCGACCGCCTGACCGGCCGTCGCCGTACCGGGTCGCGCCCGCGCTGACAGCGGTCAGGCGGCCGGACGATCAGGCGGCCAGACCCAGCGCCGCCATCCGCTTGGTGTGCGCCTCGGTGATCCGGGAGAACATCCGGCCGACCTCGGCGAGGTCGAAGCCGTCCGCGACACCGCCCACCAGCATCGTCGACAGCGCGTCCCGGTCGGCCACCACCCGCTGGGACTGCGAGAGGGCCTCGCCCATCAGCCGCCGCGCCCACAGCGCGAGCCGCCCGCCCACACGCGGGTCCGCGTCGATCGCCGCGCGCACCTTCTCCACGGCGAATCCCGCGTGCCCGGTGTCGTCGAGCACCGCCAGCACCAGCTCGCGGGTGTCGGAGTCGAGGCGGGCCGCGACCTCGCGGTAGAAGTCACTGGCGATGGAGTCGCCGACGTAGGCCTTGACGAGCCCCTCCAGCCAGTCGGACGGGGCTGTCTGCTTGTGGAAGGCGTCGTACGCGGCCACGAACGGCTCCATCGCCTCCGTCGGCTCCTCGCCGATCTCGGCGAGCCGGTCCCGCAGCCGCTCGAAGTGGTGGAACTCCGCCGACGCCATCTTCGCCAGCTCCGCCTTGTCCGCAAGCGTGGGCGCGAGCTTGGCGTCCTCCGCGAGCCGCTCGAACGCCGCCAGCTCGCCGTACGCGAGCGCGCCGAGCAGATCCACGACCGCGGCACGGTACTGCGGGTCGGCGGCCGCCGTCGCCCAGTCCTGGGCGGCGACTCCGGTGGCTCCGGTGGTTTCGGTGGCTCCGGTTGTTTCGGCGGGGGCGTCGGCGGCGTTGCCAGGCTTGTCAGAGCTCGTCATGCAGCGCACAATAGCCCGCCCGCCGCCTGCCGGAAGGCCCCCGGTCGGCCCTGATCGGCCCTGGTCAATCAGTGTGACGACGACTACGTGACCAAATCGGCCATCGCGTGTGCGCGAATCCGGGGTATGGTGGTAATGCGCCTGCCGAGTATGTGACGTACGGGTACGTGACATCGTCGTCGGGCCGCACGCATGAGGATGCCCGGTCGGTGGCCCGATCGGCTCCGACCCGACAGCCCTCCCTGCCGTACGCCACACTGCGTACGGAAATCCGGAGGGGGACCCTCAGTGGTACGAGCGCTGGAGCGTCGACAGAGGTCCCGTGTCCTACGGCTCATCCGTAAGGGCAGCCGACGTCCCCGACACGATCCGGCACGACCCGCGCGCTCGCCTCGCACCACGTACACAGAAGAGGCAGCACCCTGACTACGACGTTCCGATCCCTCGGGATCCTCCCCGAGACCGCCGAAGCCCTCGAAGCCGTCGGCATCATCACTCCCTTCCCGATCCAGGAGCTCACGCTCCCCGTTGCCCTGTCGGGCACGGACGTGATCGGCCAGGCCAAGACCGGCACCGGCAAGACGCTGGGCTTCGGCCTTCCGCTCCTTGAGCGCGTGACCGTCCCCGCCGACGTCGAGGCCGGGCGCGCCGCGCCCGAGTCCCTGACCGAAGCCCCGCAGGCCCTCGTCGTCGTCCCGACGCGCGAGCTGTGCCAGCAGGTCACCAACGACCTCCTGACCGCCGGCAAGGTGCGCAACGTGCGCGTCCTCGCCATCTACGGCGGCCGGGCCTACGAGCCGCAGGTGGAGGCCCTGAAGAAGGGCGTCGACGTGATCGTCGGCACCCCGGGCCGCCTGCTGGACCTCGCGGGCCAGAAGAAGCTGAGCCTCAAGCACGTCAAGTGCCTGGTCCTCGACGAGGCCGACGAGATGCTCGACCTGGGCTTCCTGCCCGACGTCGAGAAGATCATCAACATGCTGCCGGCCAGGCGCCAGACCATGTTGTTCTCGGCCACCATGCCGGGCGCGGTCATCGGACTGGCCCGCCGCTACATGTCGCAGCCCACGCACATCCGCGCCACCTCGCCGGACGACGCGGGCGCCACGGTCGCCAACACGAAGCAGTTCATCTACCGCGCGCACAACATGGACAAGCCCGAGATGGTGGCGCGCATACTGCAGGCCGACGGCCGGGGACTGGCCATGGTCTTCTGCCGCACCAAGCGCACGGCGGCCGACCTGGCCGACCAGCTCAAGCAGCGCGGCTTCGCCTCCGGCGCGGTCCACGGCGACCTCGGCCAGGGCGCCCGCGAGCAGGCCCTGCGCGCCTTCCGCAACGGCAAGGTGGACGTGCTCGTCTGCACCGACGTCGCCGCCCGCGGCATCGACGTCGGGGGCGTGACGCACGTCATCAACTACCAGTCGCCGGAAGAGGAGAAGACGTACCTGCACCGCATCGGCCGCACCGGCCGCGCGGGCGCCAAGGGTACGGCGATCACGCTGGTCGACTGGGACGACATCCCGCGCTGGCAGCTGATCAACAAGGCGCTGGAACTGGGCTTCAACGACCCGCCGGAGACGTACTCCACCTCCCCGCACCTGTACACCGACCTGGGCATCCCCGAGGGCACCAAGGGCGTCCTGCCGCGCTCGGAGCGCACGCGCGCCGGGCTCGACGCGGAGGAGCTGGAGGACCTGGGCGAGCCGGGTGGCCGCGCGCGCGGCGACCGGGGCGGTCGAGGTGGCCGAGGCGGCCGGGACGAGTCCCGTTCCGCCGACCGCGAGCGTTCGTCCCGTACGACGCCGCGTCGCCGTCGCCGGATGCGCGGCGGGGCCCCGGTGGACGCGGACGCCTCCGCGACCACCGCCCCCGAGGCCGTGACCGGCGGTGCGGACAGCGCCGCCGACGTGGACACGGACGCCGCTCCCCGCACGCTGCGCCGCCGGCGCCGTACGCGCAGTGGAGAGTCGCGCCGGCCGGTGACGGCCACGACCACCGACGCTCCTGCGGCGCAGGTCACGGAGGGCACCGCGCTCGCGACCCCCGAGGTCGCGGAGGTCGTGGAAGCCCCGGAGGCCCCGGCGAAGTCGCGTCGCCGCCGCACCCGCAAGTCGGCCGAGGCGCCGGCCGCTCCGCCGGCGACCACCCCGGTGGTCGAGCCGACGGTCGTCGACGCACCGGTGGCCGTGGCCGAGGCCCCGATGACCGAGGCCCCGATGACCGAGGCCCCGGTGACCGAGGCTCCCGTGGAGAAGCCGCGCCGCCGCACCCGCAAGGCCACGGCCGCGGAGACGGCGGTCGACACGGCCGAGGGAGCGACCGAGCCCGCGTCCGAACCGACGGCGACGAAGCCGCGCCGCACCCGCAAGTCGGCCGCCGCGGCATCGACCGCGACAGGCACGGCGGACACCGCCGACACCGCAGCTGCCAAGCCCCGCCGCACCCGCAAGGCAGCGGCCGCCGAGCCCGCGGAGGTCACCGAGGCCGCGCAGGCCCCGGAGGCCGCCGAGGCGAAGCCGCGCCGTACCCGCAAGACGGCCGCCGCCAAGGCCGGGGCGGCCGTCGACACCGCCGAAGGCACGGAGACCAAGCCGCGCCGCCGCACCCGCAAGGCCGCCGACCCCGTCACGGCCACCGACACCGCCGCCGACATCCCGGCCCAGACGGCACAGGAGCCGGAAGCGGCCGAGGCCAAGCCCCGGCGCACCCGGAAGGCGGCCGCCGCCACGGCGGAAGCCGCCGTCGACACCGCCGAGGCCGCGGAGACCAAGCCGCGCCGCCGCACCCGCAAGGCAGCGGAGGCCACCGAGACGGCCGCACAGGAGCCGGAAGCGGCCGAGGCCAAGCCGCGCCGCACCCGCAAGACGGCCGCCGCCAAGGCCGAGGCGGCCGTCGACACCGCCGAAGGCACGGAGACCAAGCCGCGCCGCCGCACCCGCAAGGCCGCTGCCCCCGTCACGGCCACCGAGAC
>NZ_JBHJRX010000105.1:0-15882 GCF_042268605.1 Streptomyces sp. NPDC056296
TCACCGATCGCCTTCGAGAACGCCTTCCACCTCACACCAACTACGCTTGCACCAGCCGCATAACCCGTGTTCAGGATTCGGGGTCAAGGCCCACCCCCGCTCGCGCGGGCCCTGCTCTCCGCTCCGGCCGGCCAGTACACACGCGAACGGGGCACTCCTGCTCGCGCAGGCGCTTTCGAAGACGTGAACACCGACGACCTAGTTCCGGGCGCTCCGGCTCTGAGCACCCGGAGCAGTTGGCCGCCACGGTACCGATGCTGGGCACGCCCCGGTCTCACCGTGCCCGGGTCGACTCTTCCGTGGCGGCAGGCGAGCGATCTCCAGGCCACGGTAAGGGCTGCCGCATGTACGTGTCCGGCCGCGGTGTCCGCCGTCCGTTCCGGGAGAGTGGCAACCCGATGGCGCCCCGGGGTGCCGCCGCTCGTGCGGGCGCTAAGTCTTCCGCTTGTTCGTCTTCTTACTGATGGTCGAGTCACTCCCGCTCGCGCGAGCTCCAGAGGTCCTCGCGGTAGTAGGAGCCGGCCATGACCGGGTCATCCCCGCTCGCGCGGGCGCTACGGAGTACCGAGGCGAGCCAGGCCGCAGCGCGGGGGTCATTCCCGCTTGCGCGGGCGCTATCCTTCGTGACTTGGTCATTTTAACGCGGCCTGCTCCTCTTTTGCTCAGGACGGGGTAGGGGAGTGGTGGCGCATCTGTGCTCGAGCCGTGGTGAGCCGGGCGGGTCGAGGCGGGCTCGATGGGGTGCATGGCTGGTTGTTGTGGCTATTGGGCGTACTCCAGGGCGAGGCCGGGGTGCAACGGTATTGACCACCGTTCGTGGGGAAGCTGGAGTTCGAACCTCGTGCGCTCGAGCGCGTCCCGCCCGGCCCGCACCTCCGGCAGTCGCTTGACCAACTGCTGCTCGAATCCGCTCAGTACAGCGTGGTGATCCCTCCCCAGTACATCGGGATCCAGCATGTGCTGGAGCGTAGGAGCGGCAACCGTGACGGTGGACGGAAGGCCGCACGCCCACGCTGCTCGAAGACCTCAACGGAGTACTCCGGGCGGGCAGTCGGCGACGAAGTAGGAAACCTCCCGGCGTAAGCCGAGAAGCCCCCGCCTTTAGGCGGGGGAGTGTCACGTCCGGTCCAGCACGATCAGGATGTGTGTGATCCGTATCACTTTTTGACGGGGCAGTGCTGAAAGAGGCATCTGCCGGGCCTTGTAGTAGGGCTTCACCGCCCTTCCAGACCGCTACCTAGCAGGAGGAGTACAGACTGTGGGCGCATTACGTCCCGTGCCGCCGCCCGTGGGAGTCGAGGGTCTCGACTACATCGATCTGCAGTATCCCGTCGCCAACATCACCACTCGGCTCTCGATGCGGACGCATACCTTTCCGCCCCGCAAATTCTGTCCGGCCACGAGCAGGCGGTACTGGGGGCCGTAGCGGTGGAGATGGCACGGCGGTACGTGCTGTTCCACGGGCCGGTGACCAGCCTGCTGGAGGGCCAGCACGCGGCAGTGCACGGGTATCACGAGGTGGTCGAACACGTTGCACGCCACACACTGGGCATCCGCGGCGTGAACAGGCCCGAGTGGCGAGAGGCCGCCTCCATGGCGCTGATGGGCGACTGGGTCCCGATGCTGCACGAAAACGACGCCGGACTCCTGATCCCCCGGCACGTCAAACGGGAGGCCGAACGGACCCACGCCCAGCTCCAACCACTGTGGGAGCACAAGGTCAAGGGCCGCCGGGTGGCCCTGCTCGACGCACCGACCACGGACGGACTCACCCTCGGCGGCCTGGCAGCCGACACGGTCCGGCCGTACGGATCCTGCACCGACCAGACCATCAATGATCCGCGTGTAAGGGAGGTCCTGGCTGCGCTCGACCCGGATGAGCGGGATGTCGCCCTCCCCTATGTCCGTGACTCTTCCGTCCGCAGTTGGACCGAGGCCGCGCGACGGAGCGGCGCCGCAGACCCGAAGCAGCTCGGTGAGCGGGTGCGACGCAAGTTGTCCCGGCTGGGTGACCGGCAGCGCAAGCATGGGGCCGCTGGAAAGCCGCGATCGGCGCAGGGGACATGAAAGGGGAACCCGTCGTGAGCCCCCACGACGTCGTGCCGGCGTCAGCTTCGCGGTGGCTCAGCCTGATCGGCGCCCTCACCGCGTTGACGTCAATGGTCGCTGTCGTAGTTCTGGCGCTCGTCCACTGCTCGGAAGCGATCGTTCCCGTTGTGACGGTCGGTGCGACTGCACTCACCACCGTCACCGCATCCGGACGGCCTGGCGGGCAGGTGCAGAGGTGAGGCACTCGCACGCCGCAGGGGCGGAGGGGGCCAGCCCGCCCACACGCAGGCAGTGACAGAAGACGGCGGCGCGGGACCGCAGGCGCGCCGCAGACCGCGCCGCCAAGCACAGCGCAGCGGCTGGCGCACTCATCCATTCGGCTCGTCCATGGGACACTGGCAAGCGATCGAGGAGGGCACTGTGGAGAACCTGCCGCTTCACGAACTGGGGCTGCTGCGCGGGGCAGTGGAGGGTCACGACACTCGCTACTTCGGCTCGCTGTTGGCGCTCGACCGGCATGCGTACCTGATGCTTCGGGCCGGTCTGATCGCTCCGATCCCGACAGGTACGCAGCGAGACGATGACTGCCAGTTCTACGAGGCCACCGCAGCAGGCCGCGAGTTCTACGCCGCCCATCTTCTCAGGCTGGACGAACGCGCCCATGGCCGAGCAAACGCCTGGCGCGACCATCCACAGCTCGCGGCCGCGGCGCGGGCACTCGGCGGGCTGCTGGATGCGGTCGAGCGCGCGGCCGACTCGGCCGCAGCACCTCGTCGTTGCTCATGACTTGAGGAGTCACCTCCTCGGCGGGACGACGCTGTCAAATAGACGGCTGCGGACTTCGGCCCGTGCAGCTGCACTGGGGCGAGACCCGTCGGGAACTGAGCTGCCAGCAGGCACTCGGCATCCGCACGGTTCAGCCTGATCCGCCCGTCGTCCCGATCCGCCGCGCGGACGCTGAAGCCGACGAAAACCCCGGATACCGAACCGGTCCCGCCGAAGGCCGCGGCCAGGCCCGGCTGGCACAGGAAGTCGAACCCGAAGTCGTGGTCGACCTTGTTGGGGATGATGAAGTTCTCCTGGCAGGAGAGCCGGAACCGGTCCTCTCCGATCGCCCCGATGCGCTGGGCGGCGTCGAGCTTCTGCGGTACGGTCCCCCGGATCGCATGTTCCTGTCGGGCGGGCCGGGTGCGTCTGCTGTTCCCACGGCCGCATCTGCTGCTTGCTCCTCATTATCGCAGCCGCACCAGATCACCCGCACAGATAACTGGTTCCAGCGCTGGAAGGCGTTCTGCTCAGACGTGAACACCGACGACCTGGCCCAGGACGCTGCGGTCTACGCGCCCGGAGCAGCTGGTCGCCACGTACCGATGCTGGGCACGCCCGGGTCTCACCGCGCCCCGGCCGATGCGTCCGTGGAGGCAGGCGAACCATCTCCAGGCCACGCCAGGGGCTGCCGCATGCACGTTCCCGGCCGCGGTGTCCGCCGTTAGCGGTCAGGAGCTGGTAGTCATGCGGCAGGCGGGGCATACCTTGGGGCTTCGGGGCCCGTAGCGGTGGATGGGGGCAGCACACAGCATGCAGGGCCCTACCTCCCAGGGCGGGCACCTCAGTTCCGCTGCGACCACGAGGCGCTCGCGCGGTGACAGGCGCAGGGCAACAGGCCTCAAGGGCTGCAGGAGGGCATCGGCGGGGGCGTGGCCGAAGGTGAGTTCCTGCTCGCGGTAGGTGACCGGCTCGTCGTCGACCGGGCCGGGCTCGTGGGTGTCGCCGGTCTCTGCGGTGATCTCGCGCCAGCGGCCGACGTCGCGCGCAAGGGCCCACAGGTAGGAGGTGCGCCGCGCGTCCTGCGGGTCGCGGGAGCGCACCGGCAGGTGTTCGCCGTCAGCGCTGGTGACGACGAGCTCGTCCAGTGCGGTGGCACGTTCCTGAGAAATGCACAGGGCGGGCAGGAACCAGCCGCTGTGCCACATCCTGCAGGCGCCACCTGCTGTGGGGCAGGGGCGCTCGCTGCTGGGAGTGCATTTCCAGATCTGCAGGTGCCGGACCCCGCCGCGGATGATGAGGGCAAGCGGGGAGACGATGCGCTGCCAGGGCACGTCGTCGACACGCGTCCACGGGGCACGGTCAATCAGGGCAGAAGAGTCGTCGGACGTCACCCACAGCGGCGCGATGTTGCGCTCGCGGGCCTTGGCGGAGCGCCGCCGTACGGTGTTGGCGGTGATGGGGGAGTACTGGGCCTCCCACCCGACGCGTGCGCCCGCTCCCGTCACCAGCACATCGGTGACGACCCGCCCGTCGGGCGACCGGGCCTCGGTCTCCACACCCAGCCCGTGCCGCGCTGCCGTGCGCGCGATCCGCTCCTTCATCGCCTTGTGCTTGTCGCTCTCCTGCGGTGTCGCCGCATGGGTGAGGGGCAGATGCGCCGCCACCCACGTGACCTGCCCGTGGCTGCGCCGGCGCCGCACGAACATCCACGGTGATTTGCCGGCCAGAGCGCACTGGCAAGGCTCGCCCCTGTGATCCTTCAGGCACTGCAGCAGGTTCCTGGCGCGCTGATCGACGGGCTGGGTGATCTCCTCCAGCAGCCCGGCATAGCCCGGGTTGCCGAGATCCTCATACGTCAAGTTGATCTCGATGCCGTGCCCGGTGTGGAACACCCCGTTGGCCATGGCAACGACAGTAGGTCCCGGTGCAGGGCGTGGAAAGAGGACCGCGAGGAGGGCGTCTGCGTCGCACCGCGGTGGAGCCGCCGGGCCGCAGATCCTTCGTCCGCCGGGCCACGGAGCTTTCTGCGAGGCGGCCCACCTTCAGTTCGGCCAGGTGCCCGAGGCGTCCCCACCGACGCGACGCCGTCAAGGAAGAGGAAGCCGGTGCGCCGTCGCCCCGGTGGACGAGATGTCCGGGAACTACCGGAGGTGCTGAAACGTCTGGAAGAGTGAACGCAGGGAGAACAATGAGGAGTTGGTGCTCGTGGACGTCGTGATCGGCGTTGACCAGAAGGAGACTGCCGACTCGGAGAGACAGCTGCGGTCGCTGTACGAGTGGCTGCTGGCTGATGCGGCATGCCGCCGGCACGCCTGCCCCGCGTTGGGATCGGGCACCGCGGCAGTTCCTGGGGCGCAAGGCGGCCTCATCGACGTGCTCAGCCTGGTACTCGGGACGGGCTTCAACGCTGCTTCGCTCGCGGTGGCGGTCGCCGCATGGCGGCGCAGCCGGCCGGGAACGCCGACACTCGTCGTCGAACGCCCCGACGGCACCCGGATCGTCCTGACCGGAGCAGCAGGCGAGGAGGCTGGGCGTCTGCTCGCCGAACTGGAGCGGGAGCGGGCGTAGCGGACATGCATGATCCGGCGTTCGCGTCCAGGGCGGTTCTGGTAGGGGCCAGCACTTTCACGGCACTGGACGACCTCCCGGCGGTGCAGGCCAACGTCCCCGCATTGCGGGGCCTGTTGGGTGACCCGGTGCTGCATCTGGCCGCGGAGCACTGCCAGACACTGGTGGACCCGGCCTCCCCACGCGAGGTGTCCGTTGCCGTCCGGGCGGCCGCCCGTGAGGCCACGGACACCCTGCTGGTCTACTATGCAGGTCACGGGCTCATTGACCCCGGTACCGGCCTGCTGCACCTGGCTGTCCCCGACAGCGACCGGGATTCCGTCTTCGACACGGCCGTGCCCTATGAGTGGATCAAGCGGTCCATCGAGACGAGCGGTGCCGCTCGCCGGATCGTGATCCTCGACTGCTGCTACAGCGCCCGTGCCTTCGGTGTGCAGTCCGAGTCGGTCGCGGCACTCGCTGAGATCGACGGCACCTATCTGATGGCGGCCGCGGCGGAGACCGCTGTGGCCCTGTCCCCGCCCGGCGAGCCCCACACCGCCTTCACCGGCGAACTCCTCGAGCTGTTGCGAGGCGGCGTCGCCTCCCCGAACGAGTTCCTCGACCTGGACGCCGTCTTCGACCAGCTCGCCCGGCGCCTGCAGGTCAAGGGCCGTCCTCGCCCGCAGAGCCTGTGCCGCAACAGCCTGGGCTCCTGGCCGTTCGCCCGCAACAACGCCTACCAGCCTGCGCCGGAAGGCCACGCCCCGATTGCGGACGTCGCCCGCGCCCTGGACGCATCCCGCACCGTGCCGGTGCCGGTGCTGGTGGCGCAGATCAGCGGGTTGAGCGAACACCGCCCGGCCACCGCGACCGAGATGGTCCACACTGCCCTGCAGCACCGCCCGGTCGCCGACCTGGTGCGCCTGTTCGCCGCCCTCTACCAGGCCGGCTGCCAGCGCCACATAGAGGCTGCCCTGCCCGCCCTCGTAGCCGCCCGCACCGTCCAGGAATGCGCCGACCTCCTCGAGCAACTCCTGGCCACGCCCGCCGAGGACGGAGCGGTGGCCCTGCTGCGCCTGACGGCCGAACTCAAGCCCGCCGCGGACACCGTGCGCCTGGCCACTGCCCTGATCCGCACCGGCCTGCGCGACCACACCACCGTCCTGCTCTCCGCATTCGCCGTCACGCGCGCCCTCGACGAGACCCTCGACCTGACAGACCTGGCCTGCCGGGGCGAACTCGACGAACTCCTCGAACCCGTCATGCAGACCCTGGCACAACACCGGCCCATCGCCGACGTCATCCACCTCTTCGAGCGCATGCACGAACACCAGCACCCCCACCACGCGCTGGAACTGATCACCTCGGCCGCCCGCAGCCGCACCGCCACCGACACCGCCGAAATGATCACCTGGCTCTACCGGGACGGACACCAGCACATCGCCGAGGACATCTTCCACACCGGCATAGGACACCGCGGACCCGAGCACACAGGCGAACTCATCGCCGCCCTGCAACTGGTGCGCCTCACCGACGCAGCCGCACTCGGACGCCGCCTGGCCGTCCAGAACAGCACCGCCACCGAGACCAGCCTGCTCATCACCCACCTGCTGGCCGTAGGACAGCACCAGCACGCACTGGCCGCCGCACTGGAAGCAGCCCGGCTGCGGACCAGAGCGGAATTCATCGAAATCACCCAGACACTGAACGCCTCCTCCACCCGCCAAGACATGCCTGCCCTGCTCGACGAAGCCGTCCGCACGTCCGCTCCCCACGACGTCGCCCACCTCATCCAGGTCCTCGACGAAGTGGGCCAGAACGCCGACGCCGCCCACGTCCTGTGGAACACGGTGCGCGACCGCCCACCTGGTCATACCGGCATCATGCTCAACTACCTGGACACAGACCGCTCGCCGTTCACCGACGATCACGCCCTGCGTACGCTGTGGCGCACTTGTCCACCACTCGACATCGCCCACCTGGCCAGGGCCTTCGACACCATTCTGCCGGTCAAGGCCGACCTGGCGTGCAGTATCGACGACCGCTCCGTCACCGACGTGACAGCACTCATCGCCTCACTGGAGACACTGTCAGCCGGAATCCGGACCAACCGCGTCCTCGCCGCCACGGTCCGCGACTGGGACCCCCACCGTCAGGCCCGCCTGGTGATCGCCCTCGAAGAACGCTCGCTGACCGGATGCGCCCAACGACTTGAGTACGATGCCCGCCAGTCCAAAGACTTCGTCGACGCGCTGAAGAGCCTGCGCAGCGCACAGAAGGAGACCATCTGGCAGGCATTGACGTTCTGGTGGCCCAGAAACGGATGGCCCGACAGGAAACGCCGGACACCCTCGCCGCACGATCACGCGGTATACGTCGTCAAGGACGACGACACTGTCTACAGCATCGCCACGCGCTACGGCGTGCGCTGGGCAGGCATCGTCGAAGCCAATGACCTGCCCGTACCCTTCCACCTGCAGGCAGGCCAGCAGCTCCGCGTTCCCTTTGAAAGCGAAGGAAACCGATTCGTCCCTCCGCCCTTCCCACGCAGACTCCTGCCTGAACGCACGCATCCCAGTGTGCGAGAGCTCCAAGCGGTCCTCAAGCAAGCCGGTTACCTGCCTGGCTGGGCGGTGGACAGTGATCACTACGGCACCGCCACCAGCCAAGCGGTCGCCCGCTTCAACAAGGAGCACGGTCTCTCGCAGGGGCCATCGCATTGGCGCGACACAGTGATCACTCACCGCGGCTGGGACCTGCTGCACCGCATCGCCCACGGCAAACTGCTGCAAACGCATGAGACGGCGGACGACCCAGATGTGTCCCCACCGCAGATCTCGTCCATGCCGATCGAGGCAGAGCACCAAGAGCTGAAGGACCAATCCACCCCCGAGGCCGGGGAGAAGAGCGCGCAAGTACAACAACTGCCCCAAACGATGTGAAGCTCGCACGCACAATGCGGTAGCCCCCATTTGTGGTAAGTCACCCCAGCTCGCTCGGGCCTACTTTGAGCGTCCGTCTTAAACCAGCAGGCCGAGGCGTGACCGCCCGGGACCACGTCGGCTACGAGTCCTGGCTGGAGCCGGACCATCTGGTCTTGATGGACCGCGGTCCGTAGGCGGCGGCACGCGCCGGGCTACTCGATGGTCTCTGGGGCCGGTCCCTACCTGTTCCAGGGGTTTCCTCAGCTCACCGGCCCGCGAGCTGACCTTGGCGAGACCTGCCGCTCACGGCCCCTCCGGCCCGGTCAGGGCCTGTGGCCGTGCGCCGGGAACGAGGGAGTCCGGATTCAGTTCCTCGACCAGGCGGTACAGCAGATGGCGCAGAGTCATATTGTCCGCTGCCGAGAAGTGGGAGGTCGTCTCGGCTGTGATGCGGTCGGCGACAGCGTCGGCACGGGTGCCTGCGGCATGCCCCTCATCGGTGGCGAACAGGCACATGCTGCGGCGGCTCGTCGGATGCGGCTCCCGGCGCAGGAGTCCTCGCCCGATGAGTTGGTTCACCGCGGCCCCCATCGACTGGGCCGTGAGGCCGGAACGGCGCGCAATGTCCGCCGAGGAGAGCCCCGGACTGCGCACGGTGTGCAGCAGGGCGTTGTACTGCGCCAGCGTCAGGTCCAGCGCCCGCAGCTCCCGCTCCAGCTTTGCGGCAATGTTCTGCGAGGCCTGCCAGGCTAGGTATCCGATGGTGGGAAACACGGTGTCCGTCACACCTCCAGTCTAAGAACGAGTATGTTGCGCCCTGCGGAAGCAGTTTTCGGCCACCCCGTCACACGGTGACCTTGCGGCGAGGGCTGTGTGAGTCGCGCCAGTACAGCGTCGCCGCGGCGACCAGGGCCCATGCCGCGAGGACCAGGACGCCGACGAGCAGGCCGTCGTTGTCGAAGTGCGACAGACCCTGCAGGGCGCGCACACCGACTCCCACCGGAAGGATCTCGGACAGCGGCTGCAGCCAGTCCGGGAGGTAGGCGGCGGGCAGTGTGCCACCACTGGTCGCGTTTCCGAAGGTCAACAAGACGACTGAGGCCAGCGACATGCCGGCCCTGCCGAACAGTCGCATGAAGGCCATGGTCGTGCCGCCGACGGCCGCAGCTATCAGGGCGACGACTCCGGCGATTCCCAGGAAGGGGCCGGGCAGCGCCGCGAACCCGAGGCTGCCGGTGATCAGAGCCACGATGACACCGCCGAGCACGCTGAACGCGCCCAGGCTCACCATCCGCCAGCGGTACTGCAGACGCGGCGCCATCTGGTAGGTCATCATACCGAACAGGAAGCCCGCCAGGACGATGCCGAAACCGGCGTAGAAGACGGACATGCCCCGGCTGTCGCCGGCCGAGGCGGGGACGATGTCCTGCTGGATGAGACGGTCACCGCTGGCTTGGGCGACTTCGGAGAAGGCGCTGACGACGGTGGAGGTCACGGTCGGGCCGTTGGCCCCGGCGTACAGCAGCTCGGACGAGGCGCCGTCGCCGATCAGGTAGGCGGCGTAGACCGTGCGCTCCCGTACGGCCTGCCGAGCGGAGCCCTCGTCGGCGTAGCCCTTCACTTCGAACCCGCCGGGCAGAGTGCGCTCCAGGCCGCCGGTGACCCGCTCGGTCTGCGCGTCGGTGCCGACGACTGCGACCGGCAGGCCGTGGGGCTGGGGGGCGTGGAACGCGGCCAGGAAGACGCTGACGAAGAGGGAACCGATGACCAGCACAATCGCGACCGGGAGCAGGACACCTGTCAGTCCGGTGACGCCTTGCTGCGCGGGCGCGCCGTCCATCACATGGCGCGGGGACGTGGGACGCGGGCCGGCGTGGGTGGTGTGTTCAGGCATGAAAGGGAGCCTCTGTTCTCTCACTATCAGGTACCTTCTAATTCTACCTGAAACTATAAGGTGCCTTATTGTAGGTCCTGGGGCGAGCGGAGCGCAGACGCAGTTCGCGACAGCACGTGCATAGCGCGCTCGGCGGCCCACGAGCGTGCGACACGGTCAGGCCGCTGGGGTGTGG
Source organism: Streptomyces sp. NPDC056296 (assembly GCF_042268605.1). Lineage (NCBI taxonomy): Bacteria > Bacillati > Actinomycetota > Actinomycetes > Kitasatosporales > Streptomycetaceae > Streptomyces > Streptomyces sp. NPDC056296. The sequence goes on from NZ_JBHJRX010000105.1 coordinate 10,361, forward strand.
TCCTGGTGATGGAGGGCGCCTGACCGGCCTCATGCTCTGCGCACACCTCTGGTCTCCGGAGGGGCGTCTGTCGCCCTTCGGCCCCCGGGACGCCTCGGACGACCGCATCGGCATCCTGATTCCCTTCGGCCGGGAGAAGCAGGACTACGTCGGATACAGCACCTCGCGGCTGCTCGCTGCGGCCTCTCCCGAAGTCGTCGCCCTCGTACCGCTGAGCGCCTCCCCCTACTGGCGCCGGATGGCCGGCGGCACCGAAGCCGAGCCGGCCCCGTTCTTCGCGGAGGCCACAGGCCACGTCACCTACCCCTATAGCCCGCCCGACCTTGGCGGCGACGCCATCGCACGCTGGGCGCTCGACGGACTCCTGGCGCTCGTTCGGCCAACCTCTGACGACCTGCACACCCGGCCGCGTCCGCGGCACCCTTCCCGGGCTCGCGGCGAACCGGCTCGCCCGCCGCGAATAGAGCGCGATGTGGCTCAGTCGCAGCCGCCGGACCAGGGCCGCACGCTCCTCTTCCCCGGCCACCTCGAACCGGTCCTCCTTCGTGGCCGCCCCGGTACGTGAAGCGGGAAGGCGCCATCTGGCACAGCACACGTACCGACGACAGAGGAAGGAAACGGCCGCAAAATAGCGCGCCGCGCTCGAAGGAACAGATCCGCGCTCTGCCGCACCAGTACACGCACACCGCAAGATCGACTTTCAAGTAACGTCCCTGCCGCCCGCTGCCCGAACGTTCGTCATCGAGGTAGTCGGCGGGCGCGCCCGCAAAGTCGAACTGCGAACGGGCAGGCGGGAACAGCACGGCCGCGTCCTGATCGCTGAGGACGTCGCGCTGGAGCGGCCGGTGGTACTGATCTCGCGGGTCGCGCTCTGCAGAGAACGTCTGCTGCGCGGCCTGCGGTGGGCGTCGTCGCAGTTGACGCCGGGGGCATGGGTGCTCCTTCAGCGCGGCCACGCTCGCGTCAGGGTGCCGCGAAGCTCCGCCACGGTCGCGGGTCCCAGCCGGCAGGCGAGCTCCTCTTCCAGGTCACGGAGAATTCCCAGGGCGACGTCACGGCGCCGGCATCCGGCGTCGGTCAGCCGGATGAGGGTACTGCGCGGAAACCCGGGCCCCGGCGTGCTGGTCAGGAGACCTTCGTCGATGAGCTGCGTGACGGCGCGGTGCATCGTCTGGCGGGTGACGCCGGCACGGCGGGCCAGCTCGGCGATGCTCAGGGACGTGTCATGGCGGAGGTGCGCGAGCACGGTCGTGTGCGCCGGTGTCACGGGGGCCACTTCCGCGGCTTCCAGGCGCGACGTGAGCTCATCGGAGAACCATCGGACACCTCGTTGCAGGAGTGCGGGCAGCGGCAGATATGCCTCCGGGCAGTCCTCAGCCGTCATGGTTCGCGGGTCTCCTCGCTCGTGGGGTACCGTCCCTGCGTCAGCAAAGCTAACGCAGGGAGCGTGGTCGCATGACAGGCTATGACGCCGATGTCCTCGTGGCAGGGGCCGGTCCAGTCGGACTGATGGCGGCATCACGGCTGGCACGGTCGGGGGTGTCGGTTCGCCTGGTGGATGCCGCGACGGGCCCCGCGACCACCAGCCGCGCGCTGGGTTCCCACGCCCGGAGCCTGGAGATCTACGACCAGCTCGGGATTCTCGGCGAGATCACGCCGCACGGAACGCGGATCAACACGTTCGTCATCCATCAGGACGGCCGTCCGAACCGGCTCGACTTCGACTTCGCCGGTCTGCCGACGCGCTTCCCATACATGTTCAACGTCGATCAGGTGATCATCGAACGCGTCCTTCGTGGAGATGCCGCGTCAGCCGGGGTCGCGGTGGAGTGGAACACGAAGCTGGAGTCGTTCCAGTACGACGACGACGCCGTCACGGCCGTGCTGCGCAGTGGCGACGGCACCGAAGACACCGTGCGCGCACGGTACTTGTGGGGCTGTGACGGCGGGCACTCGACCGTCCGCAAGACCCTCCAGCTCCCCCTGACGGGTGAACCCGCCCACACGTGGCTGATCGCCGATGCGATCGTGCACACCGATGTGGACATCGACGGCGTGCACTGGCTGTTCCCGCCGGGCGGCGCGCTGATGCTGTTCCCGTTCCCGGAGCCGGGCAAGTGGCGGCTGCTGGACACGTCCGGCGAAGGACAGACGGAGAACCCCGAGCAGATCGCCCGGCAGTTCAGCACCAAGCTGTCACAGGCCCTGGGGCGCGACACCGCCGTGGACAGTCCCAGCTGGACGTCGAAGTTCAGCATCCAGCAGCGCGCGGTACCCGCGATGCACGTCGGACGGTGCTTCGTGTCGGGGGACGCGGCCCATGTCCACTCCCCGGCATCCGGACAGGGCCTCAACACCGGCATCCAGGACGCGTACAACCTGGCATGGAAGCTGGCCATGGTCATTCACGGCCACGCCGACCCCACGCTGCTCGACACCTACGACGCCGAGCGCGTGCCCATCGGCCAGGCCCTGCTCACCTCCACCGGCGAGGTCATGAACACCGTCATGGCCGACACGGCCCACAACACCCACGGCACCACGGGCTCCGTGGACTCCGCTCGGGATTTCCAGCACCAGCTCATCCGGGACATGTCGGGGCTGGCCATCTCCTACCCCCAAAGCCCGCTGACGGTGCCCTGCCACGAACCGGGCGAGGGTCCGCGACCCGGCGAGCGGCTCACGCAACTCTCGGCCGCCGACGCGCAGTCACCCGGCTGGACCATCCTGCGGGCCAGGCTCAGGTCACCTGCCTGGCACCTGCTCGTCTTCACCGGGAGCGAAGACGCCACCAGGCAGGATCACCTCACCGCCGAGGCCGGGTCGTTGCCGGCCTGGATGGACACCGTGACGATCAGCCGGGAGCGCCCGGACAACGGTCATGGCGCGTGGGACCCCGACGGCCGGGTCCACGACACACTGGCCGCGACCGACGGGGACTGGATCCTCGTCCGCCCCGACGGCTACCTCAGCGCTCGTGGCACCAAGGGCACCAGCCTCCGTGCCGCCCTGAACCGGCTGACCAGCCTCCACACGCCGGAGCCGGCACGCCCGTGATCAACGGATACCGCGCTCCGAGTTGCAGGAAGCACGCAGGGCGGTTGGATTCGGTGGGGCTTCGCCGCGGCCGATGCTGCGGCGAAGCCCAGGACACGAGGAAAGAGATCCGGATGACCGAGAACGATCTGCCTCTCAACTGGGGACGCTGGGGTGACGCCGACGAGATCGGTGCGCTCAACCTGATCGACGACGCGGCACGGTCACGCGCCGCGGCCGAAGTACACGACGCGACCTCGGTGAGCCTTGCGCGTCCCACCACCCCCATACCGCTCACCACCGGCCTCGCGCCCGTCGGGAGTCCCGCCACGATGCCTGCACCCGTGATGCAGGTCGTGAACTTCAACGGAGCCCGGCCCATGGCCCTCACGGACTCCCTGCTCATCAACACGCACAACGCCGGACTGACGCACTTCGACGCGCTCTCTCACATTCCTGTCGGCGACGAGGTCTATCCCGGCGTCCCGCTGCAGGACGCCGTCACACCCACCGGGGTACGCCACGCCTCCGCCGACCACGCCGCTGGAGGCATCGTCACGCGGGGCATCCTCCTGGACCTGGCCCCCTATCGCGGCAGTCTCGACGCGGACCACCGCGTCAGCGGAACAGACCTCGACGCGGCGCTCGACCGAGCAGGTACGTCGGTGCACCCAGGCGACGCGATCGTCGTCCGCGGCGGCTGGGACGTGAACCAGCCCATGACGCAGCCCGTCCCCGGGCTGGACCTCAGCGCCGTCGACTGGCTGGACAGGCACGGTGCGGCACTCTACATCGGCGATATCAGCGACGCCCGCCCACCGAGCTTCCCGATGCCGATGCACCAGGTCGCACTGGCACGGCTCGGGCTGCCGCTGGTGGACGCCGCCAACCTTGACGACCTTGCCGACCGGTGTGCCTTCCTGCAGCGGTGGAGCTTCATGCTCGTTCTCGCGCCACCGCGCATCACGGGCACCACGGGACTCGCGGTCAATCCGATCGCGATCTTCTGATCGTGAACCGAGCTCAACGCCCTGTGGCGGGAGGGGCACATCCTGGAGGTCCTGCACGGGCTGGTGGCCGGCTGCCGAGCTGGGGACGTCTCCGCGGCCCGAGTACGGGCCGGACAGCTCGTTGACGGCCCGGCAGCGGGCCAAGACCGCCGAGCTGAGCTGCCGGTCACAAAGTTGCTGCTCAGACGGTCGCCAACTACCGGCGCCGCTACCAGGCCGTCGGGATCGTCGGGCTCGCGGACTACCGGCCGGTCCGCAAGAAGCGCGAGTTCGGACCCGTGGACGTCGCCGTGATCGCGGCCATGCGGCTGTTTCAGGCGCTGCGTGGTGCGTGGTCGAAGAACCGGTTGTCGGTGTCGACGGGGATCTCGCGGACGCCTGGATAGGGTCGGGGGAGGGGATCGTTGATGGCGGCGATGACCTGACAGGCGTGCCCGTCGGACGAGGGGTCGCCGGCGACGTCGATGAGGGTGTCGACCAGCCGCAGTCCGGTGGCCTGGTCCACGGCTCCAAGGTCGGCGAGCGGCGAGTCGATGATTGCCAGAGGTGGGACGCGGACGGCGGTGTCGATCCGGCCGAGTTCGCGCAGCGCCAGCAGCAGCGCGACGTTGATGACGACTCTGGGGCTGCCGGCGACCGAGCTCTCGGCGAACGTCTTGTCTGGGTGGTCGCGTTCCTTGACACGGCTGGTGAAGTCGGCGGGGTCAATGTAGGCAGTCTCGACGTCGGGATTGATCTGCTGAAGCCGGGCCAAGAAGAGTTCACTCCAGCGAGCGACGATTTCCTTGCGGCGTACCTCGTGGGCGGTGAGTGCGGCATCGCGGGCGTCTTTCGCCGTCTCCATGTCGGCCTTGGCGGCGTCGATGACCTGCTGCTGCGCTGTGATGAAGTCGGATGATTCCAGCCACTGTTTGAGCCGGGCGACGTCGCGGCTCAGCCCGTGGGCGGACTTCTCGGCCTGCTGGGCGGTAGTGCGAGCCGGCTGAAGGTGGTGCTGGTCGTAGGCGTCGCGTTCCTTGAGCGCGGCTGCCGCCCTGTCCTCGGACTGCTCGGCGGCCGCGAGGGCCGCGGCCAAGGCCTCCTCCAGCCGCTGAAGTTTCAGCCGGAGACGCTCGACTTTCGCCCGGGCGGCGACGATTTTCCGCTCGCGCTGATCGGCGGTGTCCTGGCACGCCTGCCCGCACTGGCGGCACAGGCCCGGCTTCCGCTCGGGCAGGGGCCGGCCGCAGCGGGTGCAGTCCTCGGAAGGCTCGGTGAGCAGTTCATCGAGGGCGCCTTCCACGCGAGCGTGTTCGGCGGTCGCGCTCTGCAGCCTCTCGTGCGCGGTGGAGGCATGCTTGGCGCTCTTCCTGCGGTCGGCTGTCAACGGCCTTGTAGTTCTGGCTCTTCGGCACTTTCCGTGAAGTGGACGATCTTGGGGTAGCCCTTCCCGGTGGGGGATCATGGTTCTGGTCTGCTGAAAGTTCTCTTCCCGCA
>NZ_JBHJRX010000106.1:0-15382 GCF_042268605.1 Streptomyces sp. NPDC056296
CTGCGCGTGGCACGACGCCGGGTACGGCGCGGGGCGGCGTCCTCGGCGGGCGCGGGGGCCTCAGCGGCCGCGGGCGCCTCGGCCTCGGCGGCTGCGGGCGCGGCGGCCGTCACCGGAGTGGCGGACGCCTCCTCGGCGACCGTCTCGGTCGGCGCGGTCACACTGCGCGTGGCACGACGCCGGGTACGGCGCGGAGCGGCGTCCTCGGCGGGCGCGGGGGCCTCAGCGGCCGCGGGCGCCTCGGCCTCGGCGGCGGTGGACGCCGGTACGACGGTCTCGGCCGTCTCTGCCGGCGTCGGGGCCCCGGCGGGCGCGGAGGCACGGCGCACCGCACGGCGCCGCGGGCGGCCCGCGGACGCGGGCTCCGGAGCCGCCTCGGGCGCCGCGGTCACCTCGGCGGCGGCCTCGGCTTCCACCTCTTCCGCCTCTTCGGCCTCGCCGGTCACCTCGGCCGGCGCGACGGTCTCCGCCTGCGTCTCGGGAGCACCGGACGGCGGGCCCGCCGGGCGGGACGCGGCCCTGCGCCGACGGCGCGGCGGCAGGGTGTCACTGGGGGTGTTCGATTCGGAGCCCGTCGAGGTGGTCGAGGACTCTGTGGGTTCGGTCGGTTCGAGCATGCGGGGGTTTCTCCCGTCAGGCTCCCGGGCGCCGCGCCTGGTCCGGCATCGATCAAGTCGACCGCCGGTGACGTCCGCGGCTCGCGCGATGCGCGGTCGCCGCCGTCCGGGGCGCGGGCGCCGCTCGGAAGCTCTCCGTGTCTTGTCTCGCCGGTTCCGTACCCCTTGTCGTGTACGGCCTGGCGAAAGTCTTGTGGTCGGTGCGCTGCCCGACCCAGGTGGCTCCCGAGTTCGAGGGCGGCGCTACGACATCCGTCCCTGAGCGGAACCTTCCTTACGCCGGCGCCTTCGCGACGGCGGAAGCGGCGGCCGGTTGCGGCTCGGGCGCTTCTGCCTCGCGGTCGGGCGCGAGCGGGTCGGTCACCGCACCGGTCTCTTCATCGAACAGCCCCTGCGCCAGCCTGGTCACCGCTGCGGGGACCGGCGGCGCCAGGTCGGCCACGGCGCGAAGACCGGACAGGACGTCGTCGGGTCGTACGGCAGGCGTCACGTGCCGAACAACCAGCCGCAGTATCGCACAGGGCTGGTCGGTCGGCCTATCAGCCGGCGAACCGTACGTGGTGACGCTCTCGAGGTGCGCGACGGCGGAGCGGGCGTCGAAGGTACGGACGCCGTTCTTGGTCCTGCGCTGGACCTCCACGTCCGAGGCCGCGTTGAAGGCCGCCACGGCGTGTTCGGCCTCCGCGGGCTCCACACCGGTCAGCCGCAGCTCCCACACGGAAGCCGTCAGCCGGTCGGCGAGTCCGGAGGTCCGGGCCTCGGCCGCCTCCACGATGTCGAGCCCGGTGGGCAGCGACTCGTCGAGAAGCAGCCTGAGCCGCTCCGGATCGCGCGCTTCGGTGAGCGCGATCTCCAGGTATTCCGCCTCACTGCCCGTGCCGGTGGGTGCGGCATTGGCGTACGACACCTTCGGGTGCGGCGTGAACCCCGCCGAGTACGCCATGGGCACCTCGGCGCGGCGCAGGGCACGCTCGAAGGCGCGCTGGAAGTCACGGTGGCTGGTGAACCGGAGGCGGCCGCGCTTGGTGTAACGCAGTCGGATGCGCTGCACCGCGGGTACGGGCGGCGGGCCTTCGGGCTGTCGCTTGCCCAGTGTCGTTCAGTCCTTCGTGAGAGCGGTCGTACTGCTACCAAGAGTACGTGCCTCGGCCGCGGATGGTTCCCGCCGGGCCACCGGCAGCGCCTTCGCCGGCTCCCCGAAAAGCATCCGGCGCACATCGGCGCGGGCCTGCCGCACGGACAGCCGGGCGGAGTCGAGCGCCTGCCGGGCCGCCCGCCCCACGCCGCGCGCGCCCTCGGCGAGCGGCCGCAGCACGCCGTCCCGCACGGCGTGCCCCACCGGCGTCAGAACGCTCCGGTACGCCCATCGCGCCGGCTCGGCGACGGTCCACCGGAAGAGAGCGCCGAGGAACCGCCCGACGGCGCGCGAGACGTACCCCGCGATCCGCCAGGCGTGCCCGAGGGCGTCCCAGACCTCCCTACCGATGACGGCGAGCACCCGGCCGACCGGCGTGAGCACCCACCGCCACAGCGCGAGGGCGGGCAGCACCAGCAGCACCCGGACGATCCAGTACAGGACCGTGCCCACGCCGGTGACGACCATGCCCAGGCACCAGACGAGCCCTCCGCCGCACCAGACGAGCCCCCTGCCGCACCAGGCCAGTCCCCGGCCGCACCAGGCGAGCGCGTGCCCGACCGGCGTCAGCACCCAGGCGTAGAGCCACGCCGCCGGTACGACGACGAGATACCGCGCGAGCCAGGCGAGACCGGCGTACAACCCCCGCCCGACGGCGGCGAACACGGCGCCCACCCCCGCGAAGAACCAGGCGAGCCCGTGCCCGACCGGCGTCAGCAGCCACCGGTACACCCACACCGCCGGTACGACGAGCAGCACGTTCCCGAGCCACCCGACCCCCTTGGCCAGCGGCACGAGGACATACCGCCACACCCCGACCAGCGGCCACACGAAGACGGCCCACCCGAGCCACGCCAGCGCCCGCCCGAACGGCCGCAGCACCGTGTCCCGCAGCACCCGCCCGGCGACGACCAGCGCGTCCCACACCATCCGCACCGGCACGACCAGCACCAGGACCACGATCCGCACCGGAATCCGGATCGCCACGACCAGACACCCCTCGGCATCCGACCGCCGCACCGCTTCCTCCCGCGGACCCACCCCGGGCGCCTTCTCCAGATCCACCATGCCCATGAAGACGCCACGCGACCCGGTTCGGATCCCACGGCGTCGACCGACACCAACTGCCGCAGGCCGTCAGTAGCCGGCGGTGCGATTGAAGCTGGTGATGTTGAGTTCGATGTCCTTCGTGCTCTTGAGCGTCGTGGGGTACTCGCCCCGGGCGGTCTGGCCGGGTTGTACGTCGGTCTCCAGTTGAGAGCCGTTCTCCACTCGGGTGCCGTCGGCGTCGACCGCTTCCCAGTCCCATGAGTAGTCGGACTTCTCGCTGCTGCTGTTCTTGATCGTCCAGGTGAGCCAGATGTTGGTGATGCCGGCCTCTGAGCGGTCCTCCAACTGGAAGCTGACGAGGTCCTCTCGCTCGCCGTCACCCCGGGGTTCCTGCCCCGTCTCCTGCGCCGTGTTCTCGGCGGTGGTCCTGCCGGGCGCGGGTGTGGTGCTCTCGTCGCTGCCCCCAGTCGCGATCACCAGCACGATCACGATGACGACGACCACCGCGGCGAAGGCACCGGCACATCCCCACAGACAGCCGCGCCCCCGCCGTTGACGGCGTGGCGGATCAGGAGGAGAGGTCCACTGCCCTGGAGGGCGAGTGTCCCCCCGGCTTCCCCACTGCGGACCGCTCGCCGGGGATCCGTCCGCAGGCGGCTCACTCGATGCCATGTCCGCCTCCTCCGTAGCGAATACCACCACGCTAGGAAGCGGGAAGGCCCACCGCGAGCCGAGAGCGCCGCTCAAGCGACAGCAGCCGTGGCCCGCACCGCAACCGCTCAGGCTCGTCGCAGCGAAAGCGACAGCCGGCGTCGCTCGCGGTCGATGTCCGTGACGACGACCATGAGGTCGTCGCCGACCTGTACGACATCCTCCGGGACCGCAACGGGCGCCTCGCTCAGCTCAGGCAGCCGCACCAAGCCTTCGAAGTCGACGAAAGGCGGATCAGCGCACCGACTCAGACGTGCCTCGCGCCTGGTCGCGGCTGGCGACCACCAGGTATCCATCGCTCTCGGGGTCGAACGTGGTGGACTGCACCGTGAGCCCGACACTGCGCAACTGCGCCACGAGGTCCTCGTACCGGTAGGGCCAGATGGACAACCGCTCCGAGCAGGCTCGCACTGCCCCATCCGGCTCGATCTGGGCGACCACGATCTCGAGGAAGTGTTCCTGCTCCCAGCGCTGCTCGATCTGCCAGTAGTAGCTGACGACCGCATCGCGGTCGTTGCGGCGGATGAGTCGATCGCGGACGTCTACCCGTGAGCCGGCGGAGCGCACGAGCTCCCAGTTGCGTGACGTGAGCACGAGGCGTCCGCCCGGATTCAGCAGCCGCGACATCGCCTCCAGTGCGCTCAGTCGCCCGGCTGCGCCCTCGGCGTGCCCGAGCGAGTTGCCGACGCAGAACACCAGGTCGAACGTGGAGTCCTCCAGGTGGTCGGGCAGCTCGTCCCAGCTCGCGCGGAGGGCTCGAAGCGAGACACCCTGCTCGTCGGCGGCCTTCTCGGTTCGGCGAACCATCCCGCTGCTGGCGTCTGCGGCGACCACGTCAAGGCCAAGACTCGCGAGACCGACGGCGAGCTGGCCGGTTCCACACGCGCAGTCGAGGACGCGCGCGTCGGGCGGCAGAGAGCCCACAACATCGCTGTAGTAAACCGCGGCTGCCTTGGCGGGGGTCAACCTGTCGTCCCCGATCAGCCACTCGTATACGTCGGAAAGCGCCCCATAACCAGCCACCGCGATACCTCCATCACTCGACGGCACGCGGGCGAGACCGCGCCTGCGATTCGGGCCTTGCGCCTCGCACTGTGCCGCGCCGTGTCAGCGAAGCATTGAGCAGGACCCAACCACTTCCGGCCGCTGAGACTCCACCGGATTTCGTGGGAAGGCGCGACTCGCCGCACCGACGCAGATCCCCACTTCACCGGCGCCCCATCGGGCCACGATGGGGGGCCGCAGCCGGCAACCGCGCGTTCAGGTGGCGTCTCTCCCGCCCTGGGGACAGGGCCACCGGACCAAAATCCTGCCGTCAGGACACCGCAGGTCCCTCTTCGGCCTCACACCCACTCCACGTCCAGCGATACGTCCGAAGGCGCGACGGGCGGCGGCAGCGGCGTTCTCAGTGTCTCCTTCGCCGGTTGCCGCCGATCCTTCCGCAAGCCCAGCGGCCTCAGCACCGCCACCGCGTCCGACTCCGTGATGTCAGCCACAGCGTCAGCGATGCGGTGGAGCGGCTCGCTCGTCCCAGGCCTCACGTTTCCGCTGGTCAGTCGGACTTCTTGACCGTCAACGGCAGCAGCTTCTTACCGGTCGGGCCGATCTGGATCTCCGTGTCCATCGCCGAACATATGGAAAAACGCTTAAAACCGCCCGCGAACTGCGCCACGCTGTCTGACATGAGGAAACGAGGACAGCGCCGACTCGCGGCAGACCGAGCGGCCTACAGCGTGGAAGCCGAGTGGACCGAAGCCGACCTTGCCCTGTTGGAGGAGCTCAAACGGGCTGAGGCCTTACTCCCCCAGGACGCACCCCGGGCGCTCTTATCTATCCGCTTGTCCGTACTGACAGACGACACGACGTCGCCGGTACGGCAGGAGCTCGATCTCCGCATCCTGGCCAGGGAGCGAGGGTGCCGAGTCGTCGGCGTCGCCTCCGACCTGAACGTGTCGGCGACGAAGGTTCCGCCGTGGAAGCGGAAGGAGCTCGGGGAGTGGCTGAACAACCGCTCCCCCGAGTTCGACGAGCTCTTGTTCTGGAAGCTCGACCGCTTCGTACGGCGCCTCTCCGATCTCTCGACGATGATCGAGTGGAGCCTGAAGCGCGGGAAGAACCTGGTCTCGAAGAACGACAGCCTCGACCTCACGACGACCGCCGGAAAGATCATGGTCACGATCATCGGCGGCATCGCCGAGATCGAGGCGGCCAACACCTCGACCCGCGTCGCGAGCCTGTGGGACTACGCGAAGTCGCAGGAAGACTGGATCATCGGGAAGCCGGCGTACGGATACGTCACGGACGAGGACGACACGGGGAAGGTCGTTCTCGTCATCGACCCCGAGGCGGCCAAGGCGCTGCACTGGGCCCGTCGCATGGCGTTGCGGGGACGCTCCGCCGGCTTCATGGTGCGCTGCCTGAAGCGGTCCGGCCTGATGACCCAAGGGCTCACCGTGGCAACGCTCCAACGCCGCCTGCGCAACCCCGCACTCCTCGGCTACCGGGTAGAAGAGGACAAAAACGGCGGGCAGCGACGATCGAAGCCGCTCCTCGGCAAGGACGGCAGGCCGATCAAGGTCGCCCCTCCCCTCTTTACTGAGGAGGAGTTCGAGACCCTCGGCGCCGCTCTCGACAAGCGCAAGAAGAACCAGCCGCCGCGCCGTGTCGGGGGTGTGACCCAGTTTCTCGGAGTCCTCCTGTGCGCCGACTGCAAGACGAACATGACCGTGCAGATCACGAACAACACGTACGGGACCTACCAGTACCTGCGGTGCCGCAATTGCAAGAGCGGCGGACTCGGAGCGCCCAACCCCGAGCGGGTCTACGAGCGCCTGGTGGAGGACGTGCTCAAGGTCCTTGGGGACTTCCCCGTGCAGGTTCGCCAGTACGCAGAGGGTGCCGAGGCCCGCAAGGAGATCAAGCGGCTTCAAGAGACCACCGCGCTGTACATGAAGGATCTCGAACCTGGGGGCCGGTACACGAAGACACGGTTCACGAAGGAGCAGGCGGAAGCAACGTTGGACAAGCTCATCAGTGAGCTCGAAGCGATCGACCCCGAGACCGCGAAGGATCGGTGGGTCAACGTCCACGGCGGCAAGACTTTCCGTGAGCACTGGCAGGAAGGCGGCATGGAGGCCATGTCCGCGGACCTGTACCGGGTAGGGATCCGCTGCGAAGTGACCCGCACGAAGGTGCCGAAGGTCCGAGCCCCGAAGGTGCACCTCCGCCTACTGATCCCGAAGGACGTACGCGAGCGACTCGTGATCCGAGAGGACGACTTCGCGCAAGCCTTCTGATCCAGCCCGCGCACGAACGAAGCCGCCTTCCCGTCATCTGAGGGAGGCGGCTTCGTCGGTTACTCGAACCATGCAGCAGGGTCAAACGGTTCTTCCGCACCGTCCTCGCCCACGATCACGATCTCGCTGTCGATCAAAGGCATCGCTTCGCTGGTCGCAGGCTCAAGCTTGGGCAAGGGAGTTATTGAACCCACCCCCCTGTCGGCTGGCTTCTGCGCTGAGGCGCCGAGACTCCGCGAGGTCTTCAGCGACTCCGGCAGCGATGAGAGCGGCGCCCGGTGTGTGGCCGGAGCCGACATAGCGCCAATGCGCGTCTGTGATCGCGTCGGGGATGTCGGTGTGGCCGACGTGGTGGGCGCGTTCGGCACGTAGTGCGGCGTAGGTGGTGGAGTAGACGCGGGATTTCGTGAGGATGTGGCCCCGGTAGCCGAGGGTGTGGGTCCAGGTACGTAGGCGCAGCGGTGCGTATTCGGGGAGGCCGCCGAGTCGCCAGCAGGTGTGCATGAGGGTGCGGACGTGTCGGCTGACGGGGGCCGTGTCGATGTCGTCCCTGGTGGTGACCTTATGGTCGGTGCCGGCGCCGGTCTCGTCGGTGCCTTTGGTGACGTACTTCGCGACGTACGCGGCCACGGCGTCGTCGTCGGGGCCGTCAGCGTCGGCGTGCAGGGCGCGGACGTCGGTCTGAGTACCCCAGGTCATATCCAGTTCGCCTACGGCCGGGCTGTAGGGAGTGCGGACGGTCACCCGCTGGGCGGACGCGTGCACGGCGCGGGTGAGCCGGTCAGGGGTGCCCCAGGGCGGGGGTTCGTCGGTGGGACCGTCCGGGCCGTCGAGGCGGATCACAGCGTGCACGTGGACGGCCGCTCGCTTCTGGTACTCGGCGATACGAGCGAAGGACAACCGGGCGTGCCGGGCGAAGCGCGACTGCACGATGCCGGCCGAGGAGGCGAGGCGGCGGCGGACGTCGATGACGAACCGGTCCCACAGCTTGGCAGCGTGCGCGTGCCAGAGGACGTGGCCGGTGTAGTCGTAGCAGTCCGGGCAGACAGGTTGGCCGACCAGCGGGTCAGCCGGGGCGTGGACGGTGTGGCAGCCGAGGGGACGGCCGTGCTCGCAGGCACCGCCGTCACGGCGGGGGCGGCACGTTGTGCCCACGCGGTGTACCGGTCCGAAGGAGGGGGCGGTGAGGGTGACGAAGAGGCGAGGCCGCGTGCGCACAGTGGCGGGGACGTTCTTGCCGCCGGTCAGTCCCGCGCGGACGAGGTGGAAGGTGTCTCCCGCGTGAAGGCGGGAGCAGGCGGGGCAGATGGTGGCGCGGCGGTTGCGGCAGCGGACGAGGAGGCGTTCGCCGGGTTCGTTGCGGGTGTCGTAGTGGTGGAGGATCTCGCCGGTCGCGTTGTCCAGGGTGGTGGTGTGGCCGGAGAGGTGGACGGGGTGGGCGCAGCCGCTGGTGGCGGTGATCTGTTGCAGCCAGCGGGGGAAGTCGGGGTCTTGGGCGATGCGGAGGGCGTCTCGGTCTGCTTCGGGGAGGTGACGCAGGCGCGCCGCGTGGTCGAGGGCGGCGCACCGGTCGGCCGGGGTGGTGGGGTGCGGGGTGATGGGGGTGACCTTCCGGGGTGGGCCGCCGCAGCGGCCGGGATGGTGGGTGGTGGCGCGTCGTCGTTCATGGGGATTACTCCTGGTCGGGGTGGTGGGGTTAGCGGATGGTGCCGGTGCCACGGCAGACGCGGCAGCGGCGCAGTCGTCCGGTCCAGGTTTTGCGGGCTCCGTCGCCCTTGCAGTGGGGGCACCTCACGCGGCGCATGGTCATGCGATGGGGTCCTTGTCTCTCAGGTGTGGGAGAAGCCGCTGATGACCCAGGTGACGAGGCCATGGATGGTGAACAGGACGGGGGTCTGTCCGAGGTAGAGGCCGAAGAGGCCGACGCAGACCGCTTCCCAGCCGCGTACGTCGCGGGAGCGGACGAGGAGGACGGTGATGATCCCGAAGACCACCGCGAAGCCGAACGCCGTACGTTCGCTGATCACTTGCCGTCTCCTTCCAGCGCCACCAGGGCGCGGTCGATGGCGGGGAGTTCGGGAGTCATGCCGGAGTGCTTCCGGGCCGTGGCCACGGCCTCATCGGTCGAGGTGAGGTGGGAGCGGGCACGCGCCCAGCCGCCGTCAGGTCCAGTGCAGACAGCCACGCCGCGTTCCTGGGCCGTGATGGCTTGAGCGACGGTTACGGCGTCCTTGTTGAGGTCGCCGAGGGTCATTTCTGCGGTGCCGGGGTCGTTGACGCGGTGGCAGATCCGGCCGCCGAGCTGGGCGCGCAGGGCGGTGACGCCGGGGCCGAGGTCGGAGCCGACGCGTTGGCCGGCCACGACCAGGTGCAGGCCGAGTGCGGCGCCGAGCTGCGCCAGCCGCAGCAGGAGCGTGGAGCACTGCTCTGCTTCCGCCTTGCTCTGGCGGGTGCCGTCGGACAGGTACAGTTCCGCGATCTCGTCGACCAGGACCACGACCGGCACCGGGCGGAGCTTGTCCGGCAGCTCCCAGATCGAGCGGACCCCGGCCGTGCGGCAGGCGTTCATGCGGTCCTGCATGTCGACCACCAGAGCAGTCAGCACGGCGACTGCTTCGCGCCTGCATGTGGCGAGTGCGCTGAGCCGTTCGGTGAAGAGGCCGAGTTCCATGCCGCCCTTGCAGTCGATGCCGACCAGCGCGACGGGTTGGGGTGCGAGTTGGGTGATGAGCCGGGCGAGGAGGGCGGACTTGCCGGAGCGGGTGGCCCCGGCGATGAGCCAGTGCGGGACCAGGCGCAGGTTCATCACCCACGCCCCGCCCGTCTCCAGCGCGCCGATGAGGGCGGAGAGCAGTTCGGCCGGTGCGCTGGCTAAGCCGGGCCGCTCCAGCGGGTCTGTGGCCGTGGCGGTCAGCAGCACGAGGCCGCGTTCCGGCGAGGTCACCCGGACCGCGTGGACCTTCCACGCGTGGACCAGGGCGTCAGCCGCCTGCATGTATGTGGCCGGGGTCTGGCCCGCGTGCAGCCGCACCACCACGCTCAGCCCCATGCGGGCGGCGCGCGGGAAGGAGATCCGCGGAGCCACCGGCCGCACCGGGTCGCCCTTGACCAGCAGATGCCCGACCAGCGTCCGGGCGGGGAGCCGGGATACTGCGAGGTCGTTGAGCAGGGCGACCCGCCGCCAGGTGAACACCACCCGCCAGGCCGCCGCCGGGTATCCGGTGAGGTACCAGTGCCAGGCCGGACGATGCCGGCGCACCAGGTCACCGACGACCAGAAGCCAGGCCACTACCGCCAGGGCGAAGGCGAGGAGGAGAGGTCCCATCAGGCGTCACCGCCCTTGTCCTGAGTCGTCGCCGTACCGGAGATGGGGGTGATGGCGTCGGCGCGGAAGCTGATGCCGTGCCGGTCGCCCATCGCCCAGGCGAACGCGGTCAGGCCGGTGACCTTGACGATCTGGCCCTCTTGGATGCCCTTGGGCTCGCCGCTCACGGCGATCTCGATGACGGAGATCCGCCGCCGGTCCTGCCGCACGGTCACCGCGACGGTATAGACCGGGTTGCCGTCCCGGTCCTTCTTCACCTCCTGTGTCTCGGGGTTGCTGAGCTTTGCTTCCGGCGCGATGGCGCAGCGCAGTACGCCGAGCCGCGTCGTGTCCACGGGAATGGACTGCATGTTCTGTGGCCTCCCTGGCCGTCGAGGGCGCCCGACCTATCCGGACGTCACTTGTCCTTACGAGTTATGACTATGGAGTTCTGTACGGTGAGAGTGCAAGTACTTATGCTGACGAGTGATGTCGCGCGTGCGACGTGTCTACGACACCAGACCGGAGATGTTGAGATGACGGAGATCCAGCGCCCCGGAGCCCTCTACCAACAGGTGGCCGCAGCCATCCGGGAAGCGATCCTGTCGGGCGAGTTCGCCCCCGAGTCCCTGCTGCCGTCCGAAGCCCAGCTCATGGCCCGCTACGAGGTGTCCCGCCCCACCGTCCGCAACGCCATCGCAGCCCTGCGCGCGGAAGGTCTGGTCGATGTCCGGCACGGCAAGGGCAGCTTCGTACGCTCCGACGGGCACCCCACACTCGCCCTTGACCGCCGCATCCAGCACGCCCCTGGCGGAAAGTTCGTGATGCCCGGCGGCGACGTCTGGGACGAGGCCGAGGAACCGAGCGTGCACCGCACGCGCACGACGAAGGCGACTGGGCGACTCCTCGGTCTGGGCGAGGAAGAGGAGCTGTTCGGCTGTGACCGTCTCCTGTCCGACGCCGCCGCGGGCACCCGGGCGATGCACCGGATGCTGATCCCTTTCGAGGTCGCCGAGAGTGTGCCGGCACTCGCCAAGGAGCCTGGCCAGCAGCAGACAGCCGTCTACACGGTGCTCGCCAAGGCGGGGCACAAGCTGTGGTGGTCGGAGACGGTGCGCGCCCGTATGCCGGTGCCCGACGAGCGCGTCACGCTCCAGCTCCCGGATGCGACCCCGATCCTGCACCTGTCCCGCATCACGCACGGCACCGACGACCGGCCGCTGATCCTCGAAGAACTCCGCATCGGAGCCGACCGCGCCGAAGCCGCCTACCGGATCACCGCCGACAAACAACCCACCCGACGCCGCCACACCTGACCGGCAACGATGATCGGTCGAAACCACCTTCACTTCCTCAAGGGCGCGCCTGCGGCGCGCCGGGGCGCCCGGCCGCCCCGGCCGGGCATGCGGCGTGACCGCCGATCCCGTCCGGTCGCCCGACGCCCCACACCGCAGCACGGCCGAGGAGTCGAGGCGACGCCCGCCCGCCGGAGGCTGGGGCGTGGTCGGCTGAGGGTCGCCGGGCTCCGAGACTTTAAGGCAGCCACCATGGGGCGAGCCTCGAAGAACAGGGGGCCCATCGGGCACAAACGCGGGCAGGACCAGTGCCTGCCCGATTCGCCGGGCGAGCGTAAGGCCCCCTGTTCACTCGCCCCATGGCAGCTCCCGCCCAAAGTCTCTCTACCCGACGACGTGCCCACCCGCACCGCCCACCCACCACGGCGCCCATCACCGCGCACAGCCGTCACGGTCAGCCAGCGCCTCCTGGACTACGGCGAGCCGGTCCGCCGTCTCCGGCCAGCCCGCCAGGCGCACCACGCCGCGCCCCGTCTCGTCCGCCGATGCCACGGCTCGCACCGCGGACGACTCGAAGCCGGCGCCCAGGAGCGCACGATTCAGCCGATCCGCAGACTCACGCGCCGACCGCCAGCCCCCGACGTAATCGACCCCCCGCACCCACAGACCCGACTCCGCGTCCGCGATGTCGTCGAGGTCGTCACGAAGCCAATCCTCACCCGCGCCAGTCACTTGGCCACTCCCATCCGCTTAACCGACGGATCGTCAACTCTTCGTGGCCCGGGGCGTGTAGACAGCACAGCGACCCCGGTACTATCGGGCACCGGGGAACGCTGTGTCCCCTCGAGTAATCGTCAAGACCTGTGGATCAGTTGATCTCAGTTGTGTTGTGGTGGGTTGATCGCGACGAGTTCGACCTCGAAGCCGTCGTCGTTCTCCAGGTAGGCGGCATAGTGCTGTGCGCCGCCGGCGTGCGGGTGTCGGTCGGGGAACAGCAGATGCCAGCCGTGCCGGGTCGCGTTGGTGGCCAGCTGGTCGACCGCGGTGTCGTCTTCGACGTGGAAGGCCAGGTGGTTCAGCCCAGGCCGGCAGCGGTCGTGCCGGTCGGCGGTGAGGGCCGGGGACTGCTCAAGGACCAGGTAGGTCGCCCCGAGCCGCCAACTGCGTCCGGTGTTCCAGCTCTGGAAGAGGGTGTGGCCCAGCGTCTCCAGCAGCCAGCCGAGAGAGGCGACCGCGCGGTCGAGGTTGGGCACCCACAGCTCGACGTGGTGCAACATGCCACTGGTGGGCCGGTTCACGCCGCCACCGCCTCGGGGCGCTCGACGAGGTGGCCACGTTCGAAGCGGGCTCCGGCCCAGACCAGGGCGACGAGGTGGGGTGCGTTCACGGCCCGCCAGCGTTCCTGGGCTGACTCGATGAGCTTGAAGACCATGGCGAGGGCGGCGGCCCGGCTGCCGGCACCCTTGGTGACCTTGGTGCGCAGCCGGACGGCGGCGAAGGTCGACTCGATCGGGTTCGTGGTCCGCAGATGGATCCAGTGCTCGGCGGGAAAGTCGAAGAACGCCAGCAGCTCCTCCTCGTCGTCCGTGAGCCGCTTGACGACCTTGGGGTACTTCGCCCCGTACTGCTTGGCGAACGCTGCGACGGCCTTGGCCGCGTGCTCCTTGTCCTCGGCGTTGTAGATTTCCTGGATCGCGCGCTTGGCCGCGGGCTGGGCCGACTTCGGCAGCGCGTCGAGCACGTTCGCGGTCTTGTGCACCCAGCACCGCTGGTGACGGGTTTCGGGGAACACCTCGTTCAACGCGTTCCAGAAGCCGAGCGCCCCATCGCCGACGGCCAGGACGGGGGCGTGCATGCCCCGGCGGGCGCAGTCCCGCATCAGTGCTGCCCATGCCTCCAAAGATTCGCGGTAGCCGTCGGTCATCGCGATCAGTTCCTTGGTGCCGTCCGCCCGCACGCCGATCATGACTAGGACGGCGGCCTTCGCTTCCTCCAGGCGAATGCGCAGGTGAACGCCATCAGCCCAGACGTAGATGTAGTCCGTGGCGGACAGATCGCGGTCCATGAACGCCTTGTGGTCGGCCTGCCACTGCGCGGTCAGCCGTGTGATCGTCGCGGGTGAGAGGCCGGCGGAGGAGCCGAGGAACTGCTCCAGCGCGGGCACGAAGTCACCGGACGACAGACCGTGAAGGTAGAGCAGCGGCAGTACCTCGCTGATCTTCGGCGACTTACGGGCCCAGGGCGGCAGGATCGCCGAAGAGAACCGCTTGCGCTCGCCGGTGGCCTCGTCGACGCGCTTGTCGTTGACCCGCGGAGCCTTCACTTCGATCGCCCCGGCTGCGGTCGTCACCTTCCGCGGCTGGTGGAAGCCGTTGCGCACGACCAGACGGCGGCCGGATTCGTCCCGCTGATCGGCCAACTCGGATATGTAGGCGTTGACTTCTGCTTCCAGAGCGGCGGCCAGCATCCGCCTCGCGCCCTCGCGGACGATGTCGTCAATCAGGGAGCCGTGTGGTGTCGTTCCGTCTTCGTTGACTACCGTGAGCACGGGCGTGCCTTCCCGACCGACGTTCGCAGCGTCGGCCTACTCGATGACCATCACAGGATCATTCGGGAAGGTACGCCCTCCGCGCGCCCACCCGAGGCCGATCCACAGGTCTTGAGCATTGCTCGTCCCCTCCCGGACCACCCCGGTTGCTGCCAGGCGCGGGGGTGGTCCGGTCTCGGTATGAGGTTGTGAAGCGCGGCCCCTTGGCCGGGTGGGGAACCCGGTAGACAGTTCGCAAGGGACCGCGCCCCGTGGGCCGGAGAGGTCAGACTCCGGCCGGTGTCCGGGCCGTCGCTCCGCTCCTGATCGCGAAGGAGTGTTCGGGAGGCGACGGCCCGGAGATCAACGAGGTGAGCCGACCTCTGCTCCTTGGGCCACATCCATGCGGCACCACACCGTCTTGCCGCCGCCTTCTCCCGGATGTTCTGCATGAGCCACGTCGTCATGCCGAACTCCTGAAGACCGCGCAGTGTCTCGCACCCAGGCCAGTCGTACAGGTCTCGCCCATAGGCGCTGACGAAGTCGGCGTACTGCTCGTCGCTCTGCCACCGAAGGCTGTGATGCTCAACGGCGGTGACCATCAAATCCCACTCAGGATGGTCGTAGCAGAAAGCCTCGAAGTCGATCAGCACCACCTGCCCACGATCGTCCACCATGAGGTTCTGCACGTGGGCGTCCCCGTGCACCGGCCCCTTGGGGGTATCGAACCGCAGGTCCGCATACCGGTCTTGCAGCTCACGCCACCGCTTCCGCAGGAACGTCCTGTCATCCTCGGGAATCGGTGCACGGTCGATCCGCAGTTCCTGCTTACCAAAGGGGTCAAACCGAGGCAACTCAAGCCCGGCCGGCACCGAGAGCGAATGAAGGTCATGCAGCACGGCCCCCAGCTCCCCGTAGGCAGGCTTTCTATCGCCCTCCACGATCCGGTGCCAGAACGTCACAGGGTGCCCGTGAATCAGCCGCGGTTGCTCAAGATCCTCCACGATGCGCGCGGCAGGGACCCCCTCCCCCTCCAACCACCGAGCAACGGCAACCTCCTTCTGAGCCGTCGGCAGCCACTCCCGTCCCCGGGCCACACGCACAATCACCGGGTCCTCAGCCAGCCGGAACAGTGCGTTCTCGCCGAGTCGGATCAACTTCGCACCTCTGTCGCCGAGCCCCGCAGCCCGGCACGCGGCAACCATGACCCGCGTAACCGCCGCCGACGAGAACCCCTCATCCGATCGAGCAGAGTCAACCACCATGCCCGTACCAGCTCCCCTAGTCGCGCGCGATCAACCGGCCCACGCCTAGGGGTGACCAACCCCGACGTACGCCTGACACGACCTAGATGTGCTGTCCCGGGACGTTGGTGACACGCGTGCTGGGTGCTTGAACAGGTGAGGGCCTTCTGGGTTCGGTGTGGATTGCGACATCTACCGCCGAC
>NZ_JBHJRX010000107.1:0-15173 GCF_042268605.1 Streptomyces sp. NPDC056296
GGCTCCATCACTACAATCACCACCGCCCCCACACCGCAACCGGCGGCAAACCACCCGTCACCAGGTTGACCAACGTCCCTGGGCAGTACACCTAGACCCGCTCCAGCATCGCCAGCGCCCGGCGGCTCACCTCGCGACCGATGGGCAGGGAGGCGGTCGCCGCGGGCGACGGCGCGTTCAGGACGTGCACGGCGTGGGCGCCCTCGCGGATCATGAAGTCGTCCACCAGCGTGCCGTCCGCCAGGACCGCCTGCGCCCGCACTCCCGCGGGCGCCGCCACCAGGTCCGACTCCGTCACCCCGGGGAGCAGTCTGCGTACGGCCGTGGTGAACGCCGTCTTGGACAGCGACCGCCGAAGCTCGCCCGCCCCGTACCTCCAGTGCCGTCGGGCTATCCGCCACGAGCCCGGCCAGGCCAGCGTCGCGCCCAGCTCGCCGGGCCGGACCACGCCCCAGCCGTACCCCTCCCGGGCCAGCGCCGGTACCGCGTTGGGGCCGACGTGCACGCCTCCGTCGATGCCGCGGGTCAGGTGCACCCCGAGGAACGGGAACGCCGGGTCCGGCACCGGATAGACCAGCCCCCGCACCAGCTCGGGCCGGGCCAGCTCGTAGTACTCGCCCCGGAAGGGGACGATCCGCATGCCGGGGTCGTCGCCCGTCATGCGGGCGATCCCGTCGCAGTGCAGCCCGGCGCAGTTGACCAGGACCCGGGCGCGGAGCACGTCCCCGGAGCGGGTGCGCACGGCGACTCCGAGGCCCGGGCGCCGGTCGATGTGCCGCACCTCGGCGCCGTAGCGGATCTCCGCGCCCGATGCGCGGGCCAGCTGCCGGGCCACGGCCACGTAGTCGCAGATGCCGGTGGTGCCGACGTGTATGGCGGCGAGGCCGCGCACCTCCGGCTCGTACTCCGGGATCTGTGCCGCGCCCAGCTCGCGGACCGGTATGCCGTTCTCCCGGCCGCGCTGCACGAGGGCGTGCAGGCGGGGCAGCTCGGAGCGGTCGGTGGCGACGATCAGCTTGCCGGTGACGGCGTGGGCGATGCCGTACTCGGCGCAGAACTTGACCATCTCCGCCGCGCCCCGCACCGCGTAGCGGGCCTTCAGCGAGCCGGGGCGGTAGTAGACGCCACTGTGGATGACGCCGCTGTTGCGGCCCGTCTGGTGCCGGGCCGGTCCCGGCTCCTTCTCCAGCACCGTGACACGGGTGCCCGGCGCGGCGCGTGTGATCGCGTACGCCGTCGACAGGCCGACGATTCCGCCGCCGATCACCAGCACGTCGCAGTCGTACGCGACGCCGTGCCCGCTGCCCTGCGCGGTCGCGGTCCGCACTCGTTCCATCTTCCGGCCCACCTCCCGGCTTCGATAGTGCACTGCGCCACTGACAATGCCCTCAAACCCGGGAGGGGGCGGTGGATCAGGCCGGGGTCACCAGCAGGGGCCGGGCGCGCTCCCGCAGCTCGACCACGCGCGGCTCGTCGCCGTACGGCTCCAGGCGGTGGAGGAGATCCTTCACGTACTCGGTGGTGCGGGCCGAGGAGATGCGGCCGGCCACCTCGACCGCCCGCACGCCCTGCTCGCAGGCCGCGTCCAGATTGCCCGACTCCAGCTCGGCCACCGCCGAGACGACGAGTCTGAGGCCGTGCGAGCGTACGAACTCCTCCGTCGGTTTCGACAGGGCCTGCTCGGTGAAGCGGCGGACCTGGCGTGGTGCCTTCAGGTCGCGGTAGCACTCGGCGGCGTCGGCGGCGAACCGGTCGTAGGAGTAGAAACCCAGCCACGTCGGGTCGCTGTCGCCGGGGCGGGCGCGCTCCAGCCAGCTCTCGGCGGCCTTCAGGGCCGCGCCGGCCGCCGGTGCGTCGTTCGCGCGCGCGTGGGCACGGGCCTCGACCAGGCGGAAGAAGCTCATGGTGCGGGCCGTGGCCAGCCCCCGGTTGCGTTCGAGGGCGGCCTGCGCGAGGTCCACGCCCTCGTCGCCGAAGCCGCGGTAGGTGGCCTGGAGCGACATGGAGGCGAGTACGTAGCCGCCCAGGGGGACGTCGGCCGCCGCGCGGGCCAGGCGCAGGGCCTGGATGTAGTAGCGCTGGGCAGCCTCCTGCTGGCCGGTGTCGAAGGCCATCCAGCCGGCCAGGCGGGTCAGCTCGGCCGAGGCGCCGAACAGGGCGCGGCCGACCTCGTCGGAGTAGGAGCCGAGGAGCAGCGGGGCGGCCTCGACGCGTAAGCACTCGGGGACCATCGACGAACGCCAGTCGCCGCCGCCGTACTTGGAGTCCCAGCGTCGGGCGTCCTCGGCGGCCTCACGCAGCTTCTGCACGTCACTGTGGCCGACTTTGAGCGGTGCGCCGGAGCCCTCGGCCGGGCTCGCGTCACGCGCCACCGAGCTGTCGGCCGGGGTTATCAGCCATCGTGAGGCGGGCGTTGCATATGCGCTCACCGCGAACGAGCCGGCCAGCGACTGCCAGATGCCGCCCGCGCCGGACCGGCGGCCGGCGAGGTCGAGACGGTACAGCTCGGTGGCGGATCTGACCGCCTGGCCGACGTCCCGGGGGAAGGCGAGGCCCACTTCGGGGGCGGGGTCCGCGTCCGCCAGGCCGATCTCGTGCAGCGGCACCGGGCGGCCGAGCTTCTGGCCGATGGCGGCGGCGATGAGGTGCGGCGCCGCACCCTGCGGCACCATGCCCTTCGACACCCAGCGCGCCACCGACGTCTTGTCGTAGCGAAGCGTCAACCCGCGTTGGGCGCCGAGGTCGTTGACGCGCCGTGCGAGTCCTGCGTTGCTGATTCCCGCGAGGGCGAGAACGGCGCCGAGCTTTTCGTTCGGCCCGCGTAGCTCCCTGGACATGCGCCACCCCTCGACACAGACGGCTGCCGCGCTGGCATAACCACGCGGCATTCGTAAACCCAGCGTAGTTCGCCGGATCCCATGCGTTAAGAGGCATTGTTCCGGATGGCGGGATTGTGGTCCGTACTGAAGTGCGGTGTCCGCACGGTCCGTTGCCACGTGCTCCCAGTGTGTGGCCGTGCGCCCGCCCGTGCGCTCTTCTCCGGCCACGGGGGGAGCGGTTCCATGGCGATGCGTGGGTCGGCCCGCTGTACTGGATCCAGTGGGCTGGGGGACGCCGCCGCCTACATCCCCGCGGGCGGCGGACCGGTCCGGGAGGCGTGCCGCGCCTCCCGGACCGCGCACCGCCGGTCGGTGCGCAAAACCTGTACGGAGAGTGTTCGAACGTGTCCGCGTGACGCCGATTTGGCTGAAAATCGACCCCGGTGATTCTGGGGTACTACGGCCCTCACCATGGGAGTTGAGGGCGCGTCGGGGAGCCAAGGGGCGCGTTGCGGGGGCGCATTCGCGTCGTCTTCGCGCTCTCGGAGAGCCTCCGAGAGGACGCGGAGCAGGAGTTGGCGTCCTCGCGTGGGTTTCCGCGGGGGCGCATTCACGGGAGCACATGCGGCTCCGCCGCTGCTCTGCGGCGCGCCCTTCATGGCAGCATGGGACCAGTTCGTACGGTGCACTGGTTGTCCCCAGCCTGTGGAGGCGTCGATGCGGTGGTTGGTGGGGTGGAGCAGCACCGCCGTGGGAGCCGCGGGAATCGCCGGAGCGGGTGGCTCCGCGGGGGCCACCGGCTACGACGGCGAGACCGTGCAGCCCGTGGGCGCCCAGCCGTTGTGGGGCGACCCCGATCCCCTGTGGGCGGTCGGCGACTGGCGCCCCGACGAGGTGCGCGTCGTCACGGCCGATCCACAGACCCGGATCGCCGTACTCGGCATCTGCGGCGCGACCGACGAGCAGCTGCGCGTCGGGCTGTTCGCCGCGCGCGGCGGCGCCCTTCGGCATCTGACCGCGTGGCCCGGCAGCTACACGGCCGTCGTCCAGGTGGGCCGGCGGATCACCGTCTGCGGCGACCTCGCGGGCGTGCGGCCGGTGTTCCACACCCCCTGGGCGGGCGGCACGGCCTACGCGACGGCCGCGCTGCCCCTGGCCGACCTCATCGAGGCCAACCTCGACTTCGGACACCTCGCCGCGCTGCTCGCCGCGCCCGACGTGCCCGCCGCGCTGGACGACTCCACCCCGTACGACGGCGTGAAACGCATTCCGCCGGGGCATGCGCTGATCCTGCGCGCCGGGGCGCGCGAGATCGCCGGATACGAGCAGGTGGCCTCGCTCGCCGTCGCGGCGCCCTCGGTCGATCCCGACCGGGCGGTGGACGGCGTGCGGGACGCCTTGGTCGAGGCCGTACGCACGCGCCTCGCCGCGCCCCGGCACGTCCCCGGGGACGGCATCGACCCCGGCCCAGTGCCCGGCATGGGCCCCGCGGAACGGCGCGCCGCGCGCGGGATGCCGGTCCCGGGGATCGGGGCCGACCTGTCCGGCGGACCGGCCTCGGGCACGCTGGCGCTGCTGGCCGCCGGGCTGCCGGGGATGCCGGGGACCGTGCTCGGACACGGCACGGGCGCGGGGGAGCGGCTGCTCGCCGTCACCTTCAACGACCTCGCCGTCGGCGGGCAGGAGGCCGAGCTGGAGCGGGCGGGCGCGCTGGCGGCCAACCCGAGGCTGCACCACGTGGTGGTCACCGGCGGCGAGGACGTCCTGCCGTACGCCGCGCTGGACGGGCCGCTGACGGACGAACCGGGCTCGTGTCTCGTCGCGTCGGCACGGCACCGGGCGCGGCTGGCCGCGGGCAGCGCGGACCACTTCACGGGATACGGGGCACGGCAGGTGCTGGACGCCCATCCGGCGCGGCTGGCCGACCTGCTGATGGACCGCAAGCGGCGCCATCTCGTGCGGCCGGTCGCCGCGCTGGCCAAGGCCGACGGGTCGGTACTGGTCCCCGCGCGCGTGTACGCCGCGGCGCGGCGGCTGGCGCGGACCCCGTACCGCACCGGCCTTGAGGTGCTCTCCGAACGGCTGCTGCGCCGACGCTTCGACACGCCTGGCGACGGCGCGATGGAGGCGTCGCTCGCCGTACTGGCCTGGGCCGGGCCGGGGCCCGCGGCGCGGTGGCTGACCGGAGAGGCGCTGGCTGAAGTATCGGTTCGCCTGCAGACGTCCTCCCAGCGTTCCGGGGTGGGGCCGGGTCAGCGGCCGGGTGACTTCCGCGCGCGTGCGGCGCTGGCGCGGCAGGCCGCGGACGTGCGGGTGCTGGAGCAGGCCGCCGAGATCCGCTTCCAGCGGCTGCACACGCCGTTCCTCGACAACCAGGTCGTCCGCGCCTGCCGTGCGCTGCCGGAGGCGCTGCGGGTGCAGCCGGGGGCGCGGGCGTCGATTCTGCGGACGGTGCTGGAGGGGGCGGGGGTGAGCGATCTGCCGAGCGGCTGGGGGGCGCCCACGCAGGGGCTGGCGGCTTCCGCCGCGCGGACGGGGCTGCGGGTCGCCGCGGACTCCCTGCTGGGGCTCTTCGACACGCCGCTGCTCGCGGAGGCGGGGCTCGTGGAGGCGCGGGTCGTGCGCAAGGCGGTGCGTGCGGCGGCCGCGGGCGAGGCGCTGCCCCTGGACGGGCTGGCCGACCTCGTCTCCCTCGAACTGTGGCTCCGCCGCCTCCTCGCCCGCCGCGGCACCTGCTGGACCGGCACCCCGGCCCGCCAACGCGCCGTGCCGGCGGGCATCGCGCCGCAGAGGGGGGCGTTGGGCGGGGCGGGGGAGGTTGTGCGGCGGGTTTGACGGGGGCGCTTGTGCGGCGGGTCCGACGGGGGCGCGCGTGGCTCGTGCGCGTGCCGGTGCGTGGGCTGGGCGGTCCGGGTCCCGCAGCGGGTCCCCGGGCCTGCCCTACTCGCAGGTGAACCGCGACCGCGCCCAGTCCGCGAGCGCCACCGAGTCGAAGCGGCTGTGCGGCTCGACCACCAGCCGTACGGTCTCGCGCCCCGAGATGTCCACATGCACGGGCACCGCCGGGTCCCCGCCCCGGACCTTCCCCGAGCTCCACAGCCGGACGCCGTCGGCGTGCACCGAGAAGTGGACCTCGCCCAGCTTCATCGTCAGGTCGTCGACGCCGACCAGCGCGTCGTAGGACGAGCAGGAGCGGTTGAGGTCGATGGTGACGGAGGAGCGCCCGTGCACCGTGACGCCGTGCGCGTACCGTTCGCCGCCGATCGACAGGGCGGACCGCTGCCAGACCCAGCTGCTCCCGGCCAGCCGCATCTCGGGCCCGGCCCCGTCGCCGCCCACGTCGTACGCCAGCTCGCTCCACTGGTAGACGGTCGGGGCGGGCGGTGGTGTCGAGGTCGGGGGCGGGGTCGGCGGGGGAGTGGGAGCGGGGGTCGGTTTCGGCGTCGGGGACGGCTTGGGCGAAGGGGGCGGCGTCGGCCTGGGGGTGGGCGTCGGGGACGGGGGCGGCTCGGGTGCGGCCAGTGGTGGCTGTGGGCGCGGTGGCCGCGTCGAGGGCGCGGGCGTGTCCGGGGCCGGCTGGGCCACCGGTGAGGAGGCGGGCGGGGCGGCTTTCGGCGGCTGCTTCTTCGGGGCGTCGTCGCCGACCAGCGCGAAGACCAGCGCCGCCGCTGCGGCCACCGCCACCACACCGGCCGCGATGCCGGCCTTCACCGGTGCGCCCAGCCCCTCGGAGGCCGCCGCACCGCCCCCGGCGCCCGCACCACCGGACGCGCCACCGCCGGTCGTGGCCGCCGCGCCGGCGGCACCCGCCGCACCCGCGCCGCCGGCGATGATCCCCGCCGCCTTGGCGTACCCGGCGGCGCCGAACCAGCCGATGACCGCGACCGGAACCACGGCGGGAATGCCGCTCGCGACCTCCTTGATCTGGCCGGCGGCCAGCCGGCACCTGGCGCACTCGTCCAAGTGCTTGCGCAGCCCCCGTTCGGCCCGGATACGCAACCTGCCGCGCGCGTAGGTGCCGAGCTGGTCGGCGTAGCGGGCGCACTCCTCGTCGGCGGCGAGGGCATCGCTGACGTGGGCCTGGAGGTAGGCCTGCTTCAGGCCCTCGCGGGCCCGGCTGGCCAGGACCCGGGTGCCGTTGGCGTCCAGCCCGAAGAGCACGGCCACCTCGCTCGGCGACTCGTCCTCGACCTCGGTGTGCCACAGCACGGCCTGCCACCGCTCCGGCAGCGAACGGAAGGCCCGCATGGCCATCGACTGCTCGGCCTCGTGCATGGCGCGGACGTCGGCGCCCAGTTCCAGGGTGTCGTCGTCCGGCACCTTGGCGGTGTGCGCGGCCTGCGCGGCGAACACCGCGAAGTCGTCGACCAGCTGCTCCCGCCCGGCCGACCGGGTCCAACCGGCGGCGACGCGCCGCACCGCGGTGAGCAGGTAGGCGCGCACCACGTGCTCCGGGCCCGAGCCGCCGCGTACCGCCTGGAGCATCCGGGCGAAGACCTCGGCGGTGAGGTCGTCCGCGGTGTGGGCGTCGCGACAGCAGGTACGCGCGTACCTGCGCACCGCGTCCGCGTGGCGCCGGTACAGCTCCTCGTAGGCGGTGTCGTCGCCCGAGCGCATCCGCTCGATCAGCTCGGCGTCGGACAACGGCAGTTCGCGGAGCGGAGGCAGGACGCCGCCGTCGTGCGGGTCGTGCAGGACGCCGCCGGCGTGCAGGTCGTGCGGGTCCTGCGGGTCGTACAGGTCGCGTGGCGGGGGCAGGACGCCGCCGTCATGCTGCTCGCGCGGCGGGGGCAGGACGCTGTCCTCGTGCAGCTCACGCTGTGCCGGGACGCTGCCTTCCGTCGGGATGCTCCCCTTCGCAGGGACGCTGCCTTCTGCCGGGACGCCGCCTGCCGCCGGGACGCTGCCTTCTGCCGGGATGCTCCCCTTCGCCGGGACGCTGCCTTCTGCCGGGATGCTCCCCTTCGCCGGGACGCTGCCTTCTGCCGGGATGCTCCCCTTCGCCGGGACGCTCCCCTCCGCCGGAATGTCGCCCTCCGCGGGCCCACCGTCCTCCGTGGGGACGCGGTCGTCCTCCGTGGGGACGCGGTCGTCCTCCGTGGGGACGCGGCCGTCCTCCATGGGAACGCGGCCGCCCTCCGTCGGAACGCCGCCCCGTGGTGCCCGAGCCGGTCCGCCCTGGCCCGGCACCTGCGGCGGGTCGCCGGGTCCGGTGTCGCCGTCACCGAGTGACCCGTCCCGCCCGTCAACGCTCATCGCGGAAAGCCCCCGCCACCTGCCCAGCCTGTCCGAACACCGGGTCAGCGTGCCATATTGGCTTTTGGTCAGGACCCCGCAGTGCGGACCATCACTCGTCCGTGGGGACTTGCCGCGACGCGGTAATAACGCTCAGCTGTTCGGGGAAAGAGAAAGCCCCCCGTCCAGGCAGGCGTTGAGCGAGACGCGCGGAAGGTCCGACACAGCCCGCTCGCCCCACCCCGCCCGATATCACCGCACCCGCACGACGGCACCGGCTCACGCCGGCCGCGACCGCAGTCCCTCCAGCAGGATGTCCAGCAGCCGGGACGAGGCCGCCGCCTGCTGTGCCGCGTCCGGCAGTGAGGGCGCCGCCGTGGCTATCACCAGCAGCACGTCCGACACCGACACGTCCGGCCGCAGCTCACCCGCCGACCGCGCCCGCTCCACGAGCCGGCCCACGACCTCCAGCAGCGCCGCCGCACCGTCGTCGTCCTCACCGGCGCCCGACGCACCGACGGGCGCGGGCCCCTCGGACACCAGCCGCAGTTCGCCCGAGCCCGGCTGTATCCGCTGCTGCGGCACCCGCGGCTCTCCGGCCACAGCACCGCCGACACCACCGGCGCCACTGTCACCGTCGTCGGCCACCCCGACCCGCAGCACCCCGGGTGGCAGCAACCGGCCGGCGCCCGAGGCCACCGACGTCCGAAGGAAGCGCGACAGCGCCGACCACGGCTCGTCCTCCTGCCCGAGCGCCGCCCGGGCCTGGTCGGTCAGCCGGGCCGTCTCCTCCTCGGCTATCCGCCGCACCAGGACGTCCTTGCTCGGGAAGCGCCGGTACACCGTGCCGACACCGACCCGTGCGCGCCGTGCCACGTCCTCCATCGGCGCTCCGTACCCCAGCTCGCCGAACACCTCGCGCGCCGCGCGCAGCACGTGCTCCAGATTGCGCTGGGCGTCCACGCGCAGAGGCGCGGTCCGCGATCCGTCACCGCGTGCGCCGCCCGCCGCCGCACTCATCGCGCCACCCGGCGCGACAGTGGACGCGGACGACCAATGAGAGTCCTGAACATGCATGACAATCCCCCGGTAATGACGTCTCCCCCCGGAGACTCTCCCCGCCATCGAAAGCCGGAGTGCGCGGAACAGGCCCGGTTCGGCGGTCCGCCCGTCGCGGACCCGATGAGCACATCCCCCTACACACCGTGGGAAAGAACATAGTTGAGCGGGAGTCAATTCAGAAGGGGCACGTTCCGCGCGGAGTACCCACCGATCGGAGTACGGATCGCATACGCCCCGAATGTGCCGCCTTCGACCCCCACCCGCACCCCCACTGACCTGCACGACCACGCCGCCTCACGGCGATCCGGCCAACCCCGCGCCGTCACGATCTCCGATCACACAAATCGACGAGCCTGTGGACAAACGCAAGCGCCGGGTGCGTCATGGGATGGTGAAGGAACGTGCGCGCATTCTCGTTGTCGGCGGCGGCTACGTCGGGATGTACACGGCCCTGCGTCTGCAGCGGAACCTGAGAGGCGAACTGAGGCGGGGCGAGGCCGAGATCACGGTCGTCACCCCGGACCCCTACATGACGTATCAGCCGTTCCTCCCCGAGGCGGCGGCCGGCTCGATCTCCCCCCGGCACGTCGTCGTGCCGCTGCGCCGCGTCCTCGGCCAGTGCCACGTCGTCGTCGGCGAGGCGCGGTCCATCGACCACACGACGCGCACCGCCACCGTCACCACCCTCGCCACCGACGAGGAGAAGACGGGTGCCCGCCGGCTGACGTACGACGAACTCGTCCTCGCGCCCGGCTCGGTCTCCCGCACCCTCCCCGTCCCCGGCCTCGCCGACCACGGCGTCGGCTTCAAGACCGTCGAGGAGGCCATCGGCCTGCGCAACCACGTCCTGGAGCAGATGGACATCGCCTCCTCCACCCGCGACCCCGCCGTCCGCGACGCCGCCCTCACCTTCGTCTTCGTAGGCGGCGGCTACGCGGGCGTGGAGGCCCTCGGCGAGCTGGAGGACATGGCCCGCTACGCCGCGCGGTACTACCACAACGTCACGCCGGACGACATGAAGTGGATCCTCGTCGAGGCGTCGGGCCGCATCCTGCCCGAGGTCGGCGAGGACCTGGGCCGCTACACCGTCACCGAACTGCGCCGCCGCAACATCGACGTACGCCTGGACACCCGCCTGGAGTCCTGCGCGGACCGCGTCGCCGTCCTCAGCGACGGCGCCCGCTTCCCCACCCGTACGGTCGTCTGGACGGCCGGCGTCAAACCCCACCCGATCCTCGCCGCCACCGACCTGCCCCTCAACGACCGCGGCCGGCTCACCTGCACCCCCCACCTGTCCGTCGACGGCGCCGCACACGCGTGGGCCGCGGGGGACGCCGCCGCCGTCCCCGACGTCACCGCCCCGGAACCCGGCCGGGAATGCGCGCCCAACGCCCAGCACGCCGTCCGCCAGGCCAGGGTCCTCGGCGACAACATCGCGCACGCCCTGCGCGGCGAGCCCCTCGACACGTACGCGTACAAGTACGCCGGCTCAGTCGCCTCCCTCGGCTTCCACAAGGGCGTCGCGCACGTCTACGGGCGCAAGCTGAAGGGCTACCCCGCGTGGTTCATGCACCGCGCGTACCACCTCAGCCGGGTCCCCACCGTCAACCGCAAGGCGCGCGTGCTGGCCGAATGGGCACTCGCCGGACTCTTCAAACGGGAGATCGTCTCCCTGGGTTCACTCGAACATCCGCGAGCGGAGTTCGAACTCGCGGCCGGTGGAAAGCCTTCTCAGGAACCTCCGCGCAACCCGAAGGGGTCGTCCTGACCGGAGTCAGGAACTCCCCCGGCCGGTCCGGCGTCTGACGGATGTCGGCCCGGTCGGCACCTACCCTGCCAGACTGGTCCACCACCGCGGGCGCGCCGCCGCTCGCTCCCGCGCGGCCCCCGGGGGCCCCGGCCGTTCCCGGTCCGCCCCGGCCCCGGCCGCCGACAACTACACGAGGCAAGGATTCGTGAACTTCACGCGCTGGAGCGCCCGACTCCCCGGAACGCAGCGCCGCGCCGCAGCGCGGACCGACACGACGGTCTCCCCCGACCGGCGGAGCGACGGCTCCGTACCCGCCGCCCGCGCCGAACAGCTGACCGACGAGGCCCCGCCCGTCCCCGCCGTCGACGACCTCCCCGTGCGCGACGTCCTGGACCGCGTCCCGGCCCTCGTCGCCCTCGTCCACGGCCCCGACCACCGCCTCGCCTACGTCAACGACGCCTACGTCGCCGCCTTCGGCATGCGCGACCTGGGCGAACGGGCGCGCGAGGCGCTCCCCGAACTCGACGAGCTGGGCCTGTTCCCGCTCCTGGACCAGGTCCAGCGCAGCGGCAGGCCGCGCACCCTCAAGTCCCGCAAGGCCCCCGACGGCCGCTCCTACACCTTCACCTGCACCCCGGTCACCGAGGGCGACAGCGGCCGCGGCGTACTCGTCTTCGCGACCGACGTCACCGACCATGCCGAGGCAGCGGCCCGACTGCGCGCGAGCGAAGGCCGTCAGCGCGAGACCGCCGTCACCCTCCAGCGCTCCCTGCTCCCGCAGGAACTGGAGGAACCCGACGACCTGCGCGTCGCCGCCACC
Organism: Streptomyces sp. NPDC056296; assembly: GCF_042268605.1. Taxonomy (NCBI): domain Bacteria; kingdom Bacillati; phylum Actinomycetota; class Actinomycetes; order Kitasatosporales; family Streptomycetaceae; genus Streptomyces; species Streptomyces sp. NPDC056296. The sequence continues at coordinate 11,687 of NZ_JBHJRX010000107.1, forward strand.
TACCACCCCGGCGGCACCGAGGCCGCGGTCGGCGGCGACTGGTACGACGTGATCACCCTCGGCGGCGGCCGCACCGCCCTGGTCATCGGCGACGTCATGGGCAGAGGCGTCCGCGCGGCAGCGGTCATGGGACAGCTCCGTACGGCGGTCAGGGCCTACGCCCGCCTCGACCTGCCCCCGCACGAGGTGCTCCAGCTCCTCGACGGCCTCGCCACCGAGATCGACGCCAACCAGATCGCCACCTGCGTCTACGCCATCCACGACCCGAACGAGGGCCGGCTGGTCTACGCGTCCGCCGGCCACCTGCCCATCCTGGTCCGCGACGAGAACGGCACCGTCCAGCGCGCCGACGAACCCACCGGCCCCCCGCTCGGCACCGGCGGCTGGATGCACTCCTCGGGATCGATCGCCCTGACCCCCGGCTCCACGGCCGTCCTCTACACCGACGGCCTGGTGGAACGCCGCAACGAAGACCTCGACGAGGGCATCGCCGCCCTGGAGCGCGCCCTGTCCGGCGCGACCGGCACACCCCAGGTGATCTGCGACCGCCTGGTCCGCTCGGCGGGCGTCACCCCGGACCACGACGACGACGTCGCCGTCCTGGTCCTCCAGCACCCCGCCCGCAAGGGCGCCGAGGCCGAGCGCTTCCGCAACGCCGCCCTGGAACTGCTCGGCGGCGTCGAAGCGGCCCCACGCGCGCGTGCCTTCGCGTCCGGCGTCCTCACCAGCTGGCGCTTCCCCACCGACCTGCACGACCTGGGCGTCCTGGCCACCAGCGAACTGGTCGCCAACTCCCTCCAGCACGGCACGCCCCCCATGCGGCTGCGCCTGCGCCGTACCGACCGCCGCCTGATCATCGAGGTCACCGACGGCGACGACCACCTGCCCAGACGCCGCCGAGCCGAGCCCGGGGACGAGTCCGGCCGGGGCATCGCCATCGTCGCGACGATCGCCTCCAACTGGGGGTCCAGGCGCACACCCGGCGGCGGCAAGGCGGTCTGGTGCGAGTTCGTCCTACCGAAGCCGTGAACAGGGACGGGACCGGGATCAGGACCGGTGCCGGGACCGGGCCAGGACCGCGACAGGGTCGAACCCGGCACGGTCCCGCACGGTCCCGCTCGCTCACGCCTCCGCGGTCGCCACCGCATCGGCCGGCGCCCCGCTCTGCGTGACCACCCGGCTTCTGGCGAGCGACGGCTGGTTCTGTACGTCCGTGAGCTGCCGCCCCAGCCGCACCGCCAGCACCGTGATGCCCAGCGAGAACAGCAGGAACGCCACGATGTACGGCGCGTGCAGCGAGGCCCCGAGCGGCCCGCCCACCGCCGGCCCGATCGCCAGCGCGAGCTGCTTCACCAGGGCGAAGGCGGAGTTGTACTGCCCGGCCAGCCCGTCCGGCGCCAGATCCGCCACCAGCGGCGCCACCGTCGGCGACAGCAGCGCCTCGCCCAGCCCGAACAGCGCGTACGTCGAGATGAAGGCGGCCGTCGCCATCGCCTGGCTGCCGTGTCCCAGCCCGGCGTACCCCGCTACGGCCCACGCCACGGCCCAGATCAGACCCACGGCGGCGATCACGCGCGACCGCTTCCGCCGCTCCACGAACCTCAGCACCGCGAACTGCGCGACGACGATCACCAGGGTGTTCGCCGCCAGGGCGGTACCCAGCGTGGAGGTGGAGATCCCCGCCGCCTCGACGCCGTACGCGCTCAGCCCCGACTCGAACTGCCCGTAGCAGGCGAAGAACAGCACGAAGCCCAGCACGCACAGCTGCACCATGGCCCGGTTGCCGAGCAGCTGCTTCCAGCTGCCCCCGGCGGACTGCCCCGGCGCCTCCTCCATGCGCGGCGCGCGCGGTGTGCGCACCGTCGCCATCACCGCGACCAGCACCAGGAACATCGCCGCCTCGATCGCGAACAGCAGCGTGAAGGACGCGGCGCTCGACGTGTCGACAAGATGTCCACCGATGAGTCCGCCGACGCCGAGCCCCAGGTTCTGCAGGAAGAACTGCGTCGCGAACGCCCGCGACCGTGTCTCGGACGGCGAACAGTCGACGATCATCGTGGCGAGCGCCGGCTGCATCACGGCCTGCCCCGCACCCAGCGCGGCGGCGGACAGCAGCACGGTGGCCGCCGAGGTCGACAGTCCCAGGCTCAGCGCGCCGAGCGCGGCGGTGACCAGGGCGGCGAGCAGTACCGGCAGCGGGCCGCGCCGGACGATGGCCCGCCCGGCGAACGGCAGCACGATCAACGCGGCCACGGCGAAGACGGCGAGTACGAGACCCGCCGTCACAGAACCGAGTCCCCGTACCTGCGCCACATAGACGTACAGGTAGGGGACGGTGAAGCCGAGCCCGAACGCGCTGAGTGCGTTGCCCACATGAATCCGGCGCATCGCTGCGCCCATTGCCCTGGTCACGTTCACCCTCTCTGGGTCGATGCTCCATCCGTTAGGAGTGAAGACTTAGAAGCTAAAGTTCGAAGCTAAAGAGTACACAGCGAAGGACTTCAAGGCAAAGGAGCCGCGTGCCATACTGCGGCCATGGGCGATACCTCCGGCGCCGGCGAGCCGACACTCGAAGAGCAGATCGCCGCCTACCAGCGCGAGTTCCAGGACCTCGACCCCCAGGTCGAGAAGATCGTCTCGGCGCTCTCCCGCCTCAACCGCCGTATGAACGTCGCGTACGGCCGGCAGACCGCCGACCTCGGCATCAGCAACACCGACTGGGAGGTGCTGAAGGCGCTCGTCCTCTCCGGCGCCCCCTACCGGCTGGGCCCCGGCGACCTCGCCAAGCGGCTCGGCCTGACGCCGGCCGCGATGACCCATCGCATCGACCGCATGGTGACGGAGGGACTGGTCACCAGGGACCGCGACGAGTCCAACCGGGTCCGCGTCATCGTCGAGCTGACGGCGGAGGGGCGCGAGAAGTGGCTGGAGGCGATGCGCCTCGCCACGGTCTTCGAGGAGGACCTGCTCCAGGACCTCTCCGCGGACGACCGGACCGCACTGGGTGACGTACTCACCCGCCTACTGCGCAGGGTGGAGCACGCCCAGCCGGACGCCGGCGGCCGCCTCAGCGACCTCGATTAAAGATCTTGACAGGCTTCCTTGACAGTCCCCTACGGGATCCGTAAAGTTCTTCGGGTTGCCGCGGGGCCGTAACGGTTCTGCGGTAGCACCTCCCGCCGCACCAGCGGCAACCAAACCACCAGCACGACCTCCCAGTGGGAATGACTTCGGCATGTCCGAATTCAATTCCGATTGGGACTCGACGGCCCGATCGACCTCGATTGGGAATCGCCGAGAAGGTCCGCTAAGGTTTGAGACGTCGGAACGGCCCAACAGCCGGGAAGACAACCCCCTCTGACGGGAAATCAGGGCCCGAAAGGATCTGATAGAGTCGGAACCGCCGGAAAGGGAAACGCGAAAGCGAGAACCTGGAAAGCACCGAGGAAATCGGATCGGAAAGATCTGATAGAGTCGGAAACGCAAG
>NZ_JBHJRX010000108.1:0-14777 GCF_042268605.1 Streptomyces sp. NPDC056296
CACGAATGCGGCAACGCCATGACAGCCACACCCGGCATCCCTGGGTGTCCCGATCTTACGAATGACCGCGATCAACCCACGAAGAAAGGTATGGATGCTGTGACCGCATCCCAGGCGCCCGCCGACGCGCCTCCCACCTCCATGACCCCACGGCAGATACTCCAGGCCATGTCCGGCCTGATGGCCGGCATGTTCGTCGCCATCCTGGCCGGCACCGTCGTCTCCAACGCGCTGCCCACGATCATCGCCGACCTGGGTGCCAGCCAGTCCTCCTACACCTGGGTCGTCACCTCCGAACTGCTGGCGATGACCGCGACGGTGCCCCTGTGGGGCAAGCTGTCCGACCTCTTCAACAAGAAGCTCCTGCTGCAGCTCTCGCTGGCCATGTTCGTGGTCGGCTCGCTGCTGGCCGGCTTCTCCCACGGTGTCGGACTACTGATCTTCAGCCGTGTCGTGCAGGGCATCGGCGCGGGCGGTCTGACCGCCCTCGCGCAGGTCGTGATGGCCTCCGTCATCCCGCCCCGCCAACTGGGCAAGTACGCCGGCATCTTCGGTGCCGTCTTCGCCGTGGGCACCGTGGCCGGTCCGCTGATCGGCGGTGTCCTGGTGGACACCTCGTGGCTGGGCTGGCGCTGGTGCTTCTTCATCGGCGTGCCGTTCGCGCTGCTCGCCATCGCGCTGCTGCAGCGCACGCTGCGGCTGCCCACCGTGTCGCGCAAGGTGCGCATCGACTGGCTCGGCGCCTTCCTGATCGTCGCCGGTGTCTGCGCGCTGCTCATCTGGGTGTCGCTGGCCGGCAACCAGTTCGACTGGGCGTCCTGGCAGACCGGTGCGCTCGCGGGCGGTGGCGTGCTGCTGCTGGTCGCCGCGGTCTTCGTCGAAGCCCGCACCCCCGAGCCGGTCATCCCGCTCGACATCTTCCGCAACCGCACGGTCACGCTGACCACCGTCGCCAGCCTCCTGGTCGGTGTCGCCATGTTCGGCGGGACCGTCTTCCTCTCGCAGTACTTCCAGGTCTCCCTGGGCAAGTCGCCGACCGTCGCGGGCCTGATGAGCCTGCCCATGATCCTGGGCCTGCTGGTGTCGTCCACCGTCGCCGGGCAGGTGATCAGCCGGACCGGCAAGTGGAAGCGGTACCTGGTGGCGGGCGCGGCCCTCATGGCCGTCGGCCTCGCGCTGCTCGCCACGATCGACGCGAAGACGCACTTCGGACTGCTCAGCCTCTACATGGCGATCCTCGGCGTCGGCGTCGGCATGCTGATGCAGAACCTGGTGCTGGCCGCACAGAACGACGTGCCCGCCGCCGACCTGGGCGCCGCGACCTCCGTACTGTCCTTCTTCCGCAGCATGGGCGGCACCATCGGCGTCAGCGTCCTCGGCGCGATCCTCGCCAACCGGGTCGCCAGCGAGATGACCAAGGGCCTCAGCAACGCGGGCATCACCGTGCCCGGCGGTGAGGGCTCGGGCGAGGGCAGCGTGCCGGACATGTCCACGCTGCCCGCGCCGATGCGGTCCATCGTCGAGCACGCCTACGGTGTCGCCACGGCCGACCTGTTCCTCGTCGCCACGCCGTTCGCGCTGCTGGCGCTGGTCGCCGTGGTGTTCCTCAAGGAGAAGCCGCTGAAGACCACCAGCGGCTTGGAGCGCCTCGCCGAGGAGTCCGGCGAAGCCGCCGCCGTCCCGGCCGACAAGGGCCCGGCGGCGCCGGTCGGCTGACCGCCGGCGGGCAGTACGCGCAGACCCCGACGGGGCCGCCCAGCGATCTCGGTGGGCGGCCCCGTCGGGGTGTGCGGCCCGCCTCAGCCGCGGGCCACCGCGATCGACCCGGCCAGGCGCTCCCCCGCCTCGTAGATCATGTAGGGGACGCCGCCGTCCGTACCGAAGGACGACGAGGCCGCGCGGCCGTCGTACGAGGTCTCCGTGGTGCCGGCGGGCAGCATCGAGGTGGTCAGCACCACCTTGTCGCAGGTGAAGTGGATGATCTGAGGGACCGGACGCGTCGGGTCAGACTTTCGGCCAAGCAAAATGCCGCACGGCGGCGGGAGGAAGTCCCGCCGCCGTGCGGCGCGGTGGGCCGGTTGCCGTGCGGCGGGGTGGACCCGCGCCGTACGGCTGGGTGGACCCGCTGCCGTCAGATGCCGAACGGTGCCGCGTAGCGGACGGTGCCGGCGGGCAGCGGGTGGGCGGCGTCCAGAGTGAGGGCCATGAGGGCCTCGTCCGGGACGTCGATGGTCAGGCCGATGCCGTGGGCGGAGGCCCGGCCGAAGCCGAACCGCGGGTAGTACTCCGGGTGTCCGAGGACGACGACATGGTGCTCGCCCAGACGCTCGGCCGCGGCGAGCGCCGCCCGGACGGCCGCCGCGCCGGCGCCGCCCTTCTGCCGGTCGGGCCGGACGGCGACGGGTGCCAGGCAGAGCGCCGGGCTGTCCCCGATGTGGCAGCGGGTCAGCAGGGCGTGGCCCACGGGGCGGTCGTCGTCGTCCACCGCGACGAGGGACAGTCCGTCGATCCAGGCCTCGGGGTCGGCGCGCAGGGCGTCGACGAGGGTGGCCTCTTCCGGCGTGGGGAAGGCGGTGCGGACGATGTCACGGATGACGGGGACGTCGGCGCCGGTCTCGGCGCGCGTGTTCCAGGTATGGGTCATGACGGGATGAGGATCCGTTTCCGGGTTGCGTTCGACTGGGTCAGGCCATGGCCCGGGACGCGAGGGAGACCCGGGCGCCGCGAAGAGCGGCTTCGTGCACGGTCATCGACCTCACCTCCCTTTCGTCCTGGTCTTGACGATCCTGATCGAACGCGAACGGCCTCAGTTTACCCCGCACGAGGGCCGGCGTTACCTCACTCGCTGGGGGAAGGGCTGGAGTCGTAGACGGGGATCTGCGACTGGATGTTGAACGTGACGGAGCCCGCCTTCTCGAAGTTCAGGGTGATCTTCATGAAGTCACCGCCGCGGACGACCTCGCGTACGTCCCGCAGGAGCAGGTGGTTGTTGGTCGGCTCCAGTTGCTGCAACTTGTTCGGCGGCAGTTCCACCCCGTTCGGCAGGGGCTTGCCGTCCGCGTTCACGATGTTCACCGACTCCGCGTTGGGGCTGCTCGCGCTTACCAGCCGGTCGGTCTTGTCGCCCTGGTTCATGAGCCAGACGTAGGCCGGCACGTCGTCACCGGGTTGCCACGGCTCCCCCTTGGGTTCCGCCACGTGGGCATAGCGGATCAGGACGTCTCCGACGCTCGCGTTCTGGCCGGGTGCATGCCAGTCCTGTAGTTCGAAACTGTCGTCCCCGCCGCAGCCACTCAGCGCCAGAGCCGTCGCGGCCAGCACGGCAGCGGCGGCGGAACGGGCGGTTCTCCCGCGGGTGAGCACCATGGGGCCTCCAGTACAGCGGTCCGGTATCCGCATCCGGGTTGCCCCGGGGCCGGACCGTAAACGGCTGGTAATACGGCTGGTCAGGGACGACCGGCGGGGAGCACCCGGTCGGCCGGGTCCGCGGACGGGCGGTCGGTGCGACGGTCCGCGTGGGAGGGTGGGGAGCCGGCGCGTCGTACGGGACACCGTGTCCGGCCGCACGGGCGAGGTCACCTGCGCCTTCGGCGGCGTCCCGACCAATCCGCGGGCCGCGCGGCCCCGGATTACGTGGGGACACCCCCGCCCGTCGCATTCTTTTGGAGAAACCGTCGTGAAGGAAGCCGTACACATCGGCAGAAATCCATCGGCCCAGCCAGATCTGCAGAAGCTCATCCATGAGGTGGCCCTGGGCGATCAGGATTCTTTCGCCGCGGTCTACGAGGCCATGGCGGGGTCCGTTCTCGGCGTCGCCCGGGCCGTGCTGCGGGACCAGGCGCAGTCGGAGGAGGTCGCGCAGGAGGTGCTGGTGGAGGTGTGGCGCACGGCGCCCCGCTACCGGCCCGAGCGCGGCACGGTGGTCAACTGGATCCTGACCCTGGCCCACCGGCGCGCCGTGGACCGGGTGCGTTCGGTGGAGGCGGCGGCGGCCCGCGATCACAAGGCCGCACTGCTCGACCGTACGCCCGAGTACGACGAAGTGACCGAACAGGTGGAGACACGGCTGGAACGGGAGCAGGTGCGGCGCTGTCTGCGCACCCTGACCGATATCCAGCGCCAGTCCGTCACCCTGGCCTACTACCGCGGCCTGACCTACCGGCAGGTCGCCGAGGCGCTCGCACTGCCGCTCGGCACGGTCAAGACGCGGCTGCGCGACGGTCTCATCCGGCTCCGTGACTGCCTGGGGGTGAGCGCGTGATGCGCACCGAGGACCTGCACAGCCTGACGGGCGCCTACGCCCTGCACGCGCTGCCCGACGACGAGCGGGCCGCCTTCGAACGCCATCTGACGGACTGCGGCTCCTGCGAGCAGGAGAGCATGGAGTTCGCCGCCGCGGCGGCGCGGCTGGGGCTGGCCGCCACGGTCTCGCCCGGTCCCGTGCTCAAGGACCGGGTGCTGCACCGCATCACCACCGTGCGCCAGGTGCCGCCGCGCGGCGGCGGCACGGTGGAGCGGACGCGTCGCGTCGTGCCCCGGGCCCGTGGCCTGGCCCGGTGGGCGCTGGCGGCGTGTGTGGCCGCGGCGGCCGGGCTCGGCGGCACGGCGGCGTGGCAGTACGAACGGGCGCAGGACGCCGGGGACCGGGCCGCGCAGGCACAGCAGCGGGCCGAGGAACTGGCCGGGGTGCTGGCCGCGCCCGACGCCGCCTCGCGCACCGTGCGCCTGGCCGACGGGGCGAGCGGGACGCTGGTCGTCTCCGACCGTCAGGACCGCGCCGTCTTCCTGGCCTCGGGCATGGCCGAGCCGCCGGCCGGCAAGGTCTACCAGCTCTGGTTCGACGACCACGGCACCATGCGGTCGGCGGGCCTGATGGAGCCCGGTCGCGGCAGCCAGGCGGTGCTGATGGAGGGTGACGTGGACGACGCGGCGGGCGTCGGCATCACCGTGGAGCCGGCGGGTGGCTCGGAGCAGCCGACCACCACGCCGATCGCGCTGATGAGCATGCCGGCGTGAACGGGTGGGGGCCCGCGGGCCCCCACCCTCCGAGAGATCCGCTACGGATTCCGACGCGGCGGGCGTGGGAAGAAGCCGCTGGTGCGTGCCGCGTACTCCGCCCAACCGGGGCGGTCGGCCATGCGCCGTTCCAGCAGCCGCTTCCCGCTGCCGCCGATCAGCAGATACGTCATGACCAGCGGCGAGACGACGGACACAGCGGCGGCCGGGGCGCCCGCGTCGCAGGCGATCAGGAACAGGCCCCACCAGACGAGGAAGTCACCGAAGTAGTTCGGGTGCCGGGTCCAGCCCCACAGACCGCGGTCCATGACGCGGCCCCGGTTGGCCGGGTCCGCCTTGAACCGGGCCAGCTGGGCGTCCCCGACCGCCTCGAAGGCCAGCCCGACGGCCCAGACGGCGGCTCCGGTCCAGGCCAGGGCCGTCATCGGGCCGGAGCCGTACGAGGCGGCCTGGACGGGCAGCGACACCAGCCACACCAGGGCGCCCTGGAGCAGGTAGACCATGCGCAGGGCGTAGAGGTTCCGGTTGCCGTGTGCCTTGGCGAGCATGGCGTCGTAGCGGGGGTCCTCGCCGTGGCCCCGGCCGCGCCGGGCGATGTGCGCGGCGAGGCGCACGCCCCATACGACGGTCAGGGCCGCGACCAGGACGCGACGCCCCGTGTCGCCCTCCCCGGCCGTCGCCGCTACGGCGCAGGTCACCGCGGCGACCGCGGCGAAGCCGAGACCCCACGCCACGTCCACGACACGGTGCACGCCCTTGCGCACGGCGACGGCGAAGGTGGCCAGCATGACGGCGAGCGCGGTCGCCGCCGCCCAGCCGAGGCCGACGGCGAACGCGCCCCACGGGAAGCCGCTCACGGACGGGCCGCCCGCTCGTACCACTCCCCCGGCGTCGCGGGCATGCCGCTGACGCCTTCCCGGGTGGGCCGCACGCTCAGGATCTGGTCGACGCCCATGCGCCGCTGCTCGAAGGCGAGCGCGCCGCCCACCAGGTACAGCCGCCACACCCGCGCGGTCTCCTCTCCGACCAGGGCGACGAAGTCGTCCCAGCGCGCCTCCAGGGTGCGTTCCCAGGCGGTGACCGTGCGGACGTAGTGTTCGCGCAGGGACTCGGCGTGGCGTACTTCGAGCCCCGCGTCCTCCAGGAGCTGGACCGTCTCGCCGAGGGGGCGCATGTGCATGTCGGGCGCGATGTAGGCCTCGATGAAGGCACCGCCGCCGGGCGCGTTGCGGCCGCGTGACATCTGCTGCACCAGGACGCGGCCCTCGGGGCGGACCAGGCGGTGCAGGGCGGCGGCGAACGCCGGGTACTCGGCGTCTCCGACGTGCTCGCCCATCTCGACGGTGGACACGGCGTCGTAGTCGCCGCCCGTGATGTCGCGGTAGTCCTGGCAGACGACCTCCACCCGGTCCTCCAGCCCGCGCTCGCGCACCTGCTCGCGGACGTACGCCGCCTGCTCCCGCGCCAGAGTGACCGCGGTGACCCGTGCCTTGTGCCGCTCGGCGGCGTACAGGGTGAGTGAACCCCAGCCGCAGCCGATGTCGAGCAGACGGGCGCCGGAGGTGAGGCCTAGTTTGCGGCAGATCAGCTCCAGCTTGGCGCGCTGGGCGGCCGCGGCGCTCGCGACGTCCGTACCGGTGTTCTCGTCGGTCCACACTCCGCACGAGTAGGCCATGGTGTCGTCGAGGAGCAGGCGGTAGAAGTCGTTGGAGAGGTCGTAGTGGTGGCTGATGGCCGCCCGGTCGCGGGACTTGGTGTGCAGGCCGCCGCGCAGCCGGGCCTGGGAGGCGGGGGTCGCCGGGCGGGGGCCGACGGCGCCGAGGCGGGCGGCGGCGCCGGCGGCGCGGGCGCGGTCGGCGAGGCCGAGGCGGGACGGGTGCAGGCGGCGTTCGCGGGTGGCCGCCCACATCCGGCGCAGGCCGTCGGCGAGGTCGCCGTCCACGTCGAGTTCGCCGGTGACGTAGGCCTGGGCCAGGCCCAGTTCGCCGGGCTGCCACAGCAGGCGGCGCAGCGCGCGCCGGGAGCGTACGACGACCACGGGGCCGTCGGCGGGGCCGGTCTCGGTGCCGTCCCAGGCGCGCAGCCGGACAGGGAGGGGGCCGCCGAGCGCGTCCTCGACGAGCGCGGCGAGCCGGTGCGCGGCGCCCGGCCGGGTGGTGCGGGCGGTGGTCATCGGGCGTGGCCCTCCTTGGTGAACAGGTACTGCTGGACGTCGAGGTAGCCGGCCCGGAACCCGGCCTCGGAGTAGGCGAGGTAGAAGGTCCACAGGCGCCGGAACGTCTCGTCGAAACCGAGGGCGCCGACCTCGTCGGCGTGCTCGGTGAACCGCTCCCGCCACAGGCGCAGCGTCTCGGCGTAGTGCGCGCCGAAGCCGTCACGGCGGGCGGCGCGCAGCCCGGTGTGGTAGCGGACGGTCTCTTCTATGGCGTCGGTGGAGGGGATCAGGCCGCCGGGGAAGACGTACTTCTGGATCCAGGTGTGGGTGTCGCGGGCGGCCGTCATGCGGTCGTGCGGCATGGTGATGGCCTGGAGCGCGGCCCGGCCGCCCGGGGCGAGGCGGTCGTCGAGGGTGCGGAAGTAGACCGGCCAGAACTCGGCTCCGACGGCCTCGATCATCTCCACGCTGACGACGGCGTCGTAGGTGCCGGTCTCCTCGCGGTAGTCGCGCAGTTCGACCCGGACGCGGTCGGCGAGCCCGGCCTCGTGGGCGCGTTCGACGGCGCGGTCGCGCTGTTCGCGGGAGAGGGTGAGCGTCGTGACGTGGGCGCCGCGCGCGGCGGCCCGCAGCGCCAACTCGCCCCAGCCGGTGCCGATCTCCAGCAGACGGGTGCCCTCGCCGACCTCGGCGAGGTCGAGCAGCCGGTCGATCTTGCGGCGCTGGGCGGCGGCGAGCGACTCCTGGCGGGAGGGGAAGCCGAGGAAGACGGCGGAGGAGTAGCTGAGGGTCTCGTCCAGGAAGAGGGCGAACAGGTCGTTGGACAGGTCGTAGTGGCTGCTGATGTTGGAGCGGGCGCCCTCGGGCGTGTTGCGCCGGGCGGCGGGCTGCCGCTGGGCCCACAGGCCGCGCAGCCGCTGGAGCGGGGCGGGGACCAGCTCCGCGGCGTTGGCGGCGAGCACGGTCAGGGCGCCGACCAGGTCCGGGGCGTCCCACTCGCCGGCCATGTAGGACTCGCCGAAGCCGATGAGGCCCTGGGCGCCGATCCGTCCGTGGAACGCGTCGGGGTCGTGGACCTCCACCAGCGGCCCGCCGAGGCCCACGGTGTCGCCGTCGGCGAAGCGCACCCGCAGCGGCAGCCGGTCCAGGGCCCGGCGTACGACGGCCGCGGCGGTGGCGCGGCGCGCCCGGGAGGTGCGGGGCGGGACGGCGACGTCTGGCCAGCGGGCCGGGTCGACCGGGGCGCTGCGGGCGCCCGGGACCCTGGGAGCGGCGGCGGGGCGGGGATGGGTTGTGGTCATGTCGCTTTCTCCGTGGTGCGGTGACTCGGGCGCGGCTGGACGGGCAGACCGCGCAGGTAGAGGCGGATGCCGTGCCTGCGGATGCCGGCCGACACCGCGAGGGTCGAGAAGGGGTGCCGCAGCGCGAGGCGCAGCAGGGAGGTCCCGGTCGGCTCGCGCCGGACGCCTCGGACGGTCGCGGTGAACGGCCGGGCGCCGGTCCTGTCGAGGCGTACGGTCAGGTCGAGGCGGTCGGCCGGCAGCGGCAGCCGCATGCGGTAGGCGCCGTCGACGGGGAAGAACGGCGAGACGTAGAAGTCCTTGTCGACGTGCGCGATCCCCGCCTCGTCGGGGTGCAGCAGGTAGGCGTGGCGTTCGCCGTAGGTGTTGTGCACCTCGGCGACCACGCAGCGCGGGGCGCCGTCGGGGCCGTGGCACCAGTACAGGGTCAGCGGGTTGAAGACGTGACCGAGGACGCGGGCGTTGGCGAGCATCAGGACTCTGCCGCCCTCCAGGTCGACGCCGCGTGTGGCGAGGAAGCGTTCGAGGCCGGCTCGCAGGGAGGGGGCGTCGCCGGTGAAGTGGTCGGCCGCGCGGAATCCGGCCAGGGGGCGCAAGGTGCGCGGCAGCACGGGGAGCCGGTCGACGTCGACGAGCCACATGTAGGTGCGGTGGCGCAGGGTGTAGTGGACCGGTTCGGTGCGTACGTGGCCTATCTCGCACGGGTACAGACCGGGCCGCCCCTGGGAGGCGTCGGTCACCAGGTCACTCCGAGGGCCGCGGCGGCCTCCACTCCCGAACGGCAGCCGTCCTCGTGGAAGCCCCAGCCGTGGTAGGCGCCGGCGAAGGCGGTGACCGGGGTGCGCAGGCCGGGCAGGCGGCGCTGGGCGGCGACCGACTCGGGTGTGTAGACGGGGTGTTCGTACGTCATACGGGCCAGCACCCGGCCGGGGTCGACGCGGTCCTCGCCGCCGAGCGTGACGACGTAGGTGTCGGACGCGTCGAGGCGTTGCAGCCGGTTCATGTCGTAGCTGACGCGGACCCGGTCGGCGCCCGCGTCGCAGGACGGCATGAGGTAGTTCCAGGACGACCTGGCGCCCCGTGCGCGCGGCAGCAGGGCGGTGTCGGTGTGCAGGAGGGTGGCGTTGCGGGAGTAGCGGAACGCGCCGAGGACCTCCTTCTCCTCGGGCGTCGCGTCGGCCAGCAACTCCAGTGCCTGGTCCGGGTGGACGGCGACGACGAGGTGGTCGTAGGAGGCGGTGGTGCCGTCGACGGCGGTGACGTCCACGCCGTCCGCGTGGCGGGTGACCGAACGGACCGGGGTGGCGGTGCGCACCTCGGGCAGCCGTTCGGCGATCCGGTCCACGTAGGAGCGGGAGCCGCCGGTGACCGTCCGCCACACCGGCGACCCGCCCACCGCGAGCAGGCCGTGGTGGTGCAGGAAGCGGAACAGGTAGGCGGCCGGGTAGCGCAGGGCGGTGGTCGCGTCGCAGGACCACACGGCGGACACGACCGGCGTCATGAAGTGGGCGCGGAAGTAGGGCGAGAAGCCCTCGCGGTCCAGGAACGCGCCCAGGGTGAGGGTGTGGTCGGGATCCGTGAGGAGCAACCGCCGGGCCGCGCGGTGGAAGCGGGGCACCTGGGCGAGCATCCGCAGATACGGGCCGTGCAGCGCGTTGCGCGGGCGGGCGAGGAGTCCGGCCGGGCCGCGGGCGCCGGCGTACTCCAGTCCGCAGCCCTCGCACCGCACCGACATGCTCATCTCCGACTCCTGCGTGGCGACACCCAGTTCGTCGAAGAGGCGCAGCAGGTTCGGGTAGGTGCGGCGGTTGTGGACGATGAACCCGGAGTCGACCCGGTGGACCCGGCCGTCGGACGACGTCAGGTCGTGGGTATGGGCGTGACCGCCGAGGCGGTCGTCCGCCTCGTACACGGTGACGTGGTGCGCGTGACCCAGTACGTACGCGGCGGTCAGTCCCGCCACCCCGCTGCCGATGACGGCCGTACGGCGGGCGTTCGCCCCCGCACGTTCCGGCCGGGCCTCCCCTGACGCTCGCGGCATCGCTTCTCCTCCACCCCGCAGTGATCAACGTTGGCGTGGGTAATCCGGGGCCGCGGCCCGGGCGGATTGGCGGAGGTTCCGACGATCGTTCGGAGCCATCCGCGCGGCGAGCGGCAACGAATCACTTGTGAGGAGACGAAGAGGGATGAAACACCATGAACGACACTTGCGAACTGGCCGACTGCCAGGATGTGTGCGGGACGCGTGCCGTGCGCGACGGCGTGCGGGACCAGCTCGACCGCTGGGGCACGGGTGCGCTCGCCCTCGACGCCGAGCTGATCGTCACCGAGCTGCTGAGCAACGCCCTGCGGCACGGCAGGCCGCCGGTGCGGGTCGCGCTGACCGTGCTGTGCGCGCCGCGCGGCCGGTCCTCGGTGCGGGTGGAGGTCACCGACTCCGGTGCCGCCTTCGACGTCGGCCTCGTCCGGGCCCGGTGGCGGCATCCGTCGTTCTGCGTGGCGGAGACCGGCCGGGGGCTGTTCCTCGTCGACGCCCTGTGCTCCCGGTGGGGCGACCGTCCGGGCGTGGGCGGGCACACTGTATGGGCCGATCTGTGCTGACGGCCGGTGACGCTCGATGGGCCCCACCCATCCGTCCACGGCGCGGCAACGGATCACGGAGGGAAGGGCAGGAGACCCGGATGAGCGCGGAGGACGAACCGTTGACGAGAACACTTCTGGTACGCCGCCGGCCGCCGCGGACGCGCGCGGCCGTGCTGGTGCTGCACGGCGGCCGGGCGGAGAGCCGCCGGACCGCGCGGCCCTGGCACCTCGCGGCACTCCGGATGCACCCTTTCCTGCGCGCCCTGAAGGCGGACACCGACCGCGACGACGTACTCCTGGGGCAGGTGCGCTACCGCAGCCGCGGCTGGAACGGCGTCGGCGCGGAGCCGCTGCGGGACACCCGGCGGGCGCTCACCGAGCTGCGGGACCTCGTCGGTGACGTGCCGGTGGTCCTGCTGGGTCACTCGATGGGCGGCCGGGCCGCCCTGCGAGCCGCGGACGCCCCTCATGTACGGGGGGTGGTGGCCCTCGCCCCCTGGTGTCCGCCCGGCGAGCCCGTCGCCCAGCTGCGGGACCGGCAGGTACTCGTCCTGCACGGCAGCCGCGACCGCATCACCGATCCCGGGGAGTCCGCCGCGTACGTCTCCCGCGCCCGCACCGCCGGCGCCCGGGCCGGCATGCTGATCGTGGAGAACGGCGACCACGCCATGCTCCGCCACCACGACGGCTGGCACCGCACCGCATCCTCGGCCGTCGCCCATCTGATCGCCCCCGAGACGTCCCCCTCCCCTCTCTTCACGCTCGCCACTTCGGCCGTCGAACCTCCGGTGCTGCGCCAGGGCCTCGTGGTCGTCGCCGGCGAGTAACCGCGCGTGTTAAGATCATCAGAGAAACGACGCCTTCCCGGGCACGGACACGTATCCACCGGGGAGGCTTTTTTCATGCCCTGGAGGGCCGGTCGATCAGTCCCCGCGAAGGAGTCCCATGTCAGTCGTTGTGCGCCCCGCGACCGCTGCCGACCGTCCGACGGTGGAGCGGTTGTGGCTGATGTTCCGCCATGACATGTCGGAGACGGACGGCCAACTGCCTGGCCCGGACGGAACCTTCCGCGCCGACCGGCTCCGGGCGGCCTTCACCGACGCCGACTGGGCGCCGTACCTGTTGACGAGTGGGAACCGCCCCGCCGGTTTCGCGTTCGTGCCTGACCGGCCGGGTCCGCGTGCTGAACAGCTTCTTCGTCGTCCGCGGGGGACGCAGGAGAGGGGTCGGGCTGCGGGCCGTCCAGGAGATCGTGGCCAGGCATCCGGGGCGGTGGGAAGTCGCCTTCCAGGACGCCAACCAGGCCTCGGTTCGCTTCTGGCGCCACGTCGCCGCCGAGATCGCGGGCGAGGCGTGGACCGAGGAACGCAGGCCGGTACCCCATCGCCCGGACCTGCCACCGGACGTCTGGGTCTCCTTCGGCGTGAGCTCTAGGGGCGCGAGTTGAGCCGGCCGGACGGCCTGCCGTGGCCCGGGCTCACAGGAACCGGCGGATGGGCCGGACGGCGACCTCACGCACCCGCTGGACGGCGGAGCGTCTCTTCCAACGGCCCGCCCGGATCAGTGTGCTGGCCGCCATGTCCGCCTCGAAGTGCTCGTCCAGTGTCGCGGTGAACTCCGGGTTCAGCACGGCCAGCATGACCTCCTCGTCGTGGTCGAGGGAGCGGCGGTTGAAGTTGGTCGAGCCGATCAGGGCGGCGACGTGGTCGACGGTGATGACCTTGGCGTGCATCATCGTCGGCTGGTACTGGTAGATCTTCACCCCGCACGCGGTGAGGTCCTCGTAGTAGTGCTGTCCGGCCAGCTGGCAGACCCGCTTGTCGGTGTGCGGCCCGGGCAGCACGATCTCCACCTCGACGCCGCGGCGCGCGGTGGCGCACAGCAGCTCGACGAAGTACTCGTCGGGCGAGAAGTAGGCGGTGGCCAGACGGAAGCGCTCCTCGGCCGACTCCAGCATCACGCGGATCAGGGTCTGCATGTCCTGCCAGCCGAAACTGGCCGAACCCCGCACCACCTGCACCACGGCACCGCCCTGCGGGCGGTGTTCGACGAACCGGTCCCGGTCGTCGAAGAGTTCGTCGTGGCACTCGGCCCAGTTCTGCGCGAACGCGGCCGCGATGCCGTCCACCGCGGGGCCCCGGACCTCGACGTGGGTGTCACGCCACTCCTGCGGGTTGCGGGCGTCGCCGCACCACTCCTCCGCGATTCCCACCCCGCCGGTGAAGGCACTCTCCTCGTCGACGACGAGGACCTTGCGGTGACAGCGGTGGTTCTGCTTGAGCGGCGACAGGTACAGCGGCTTGCGGAACCACGCCACCTGCACTCCCGCCCGCTCCATCGCCCGCAGCTGTTCGGCCTCGATCAGCCTGCTGCCGAACCCGTCCAGCAGCAGCCGCACCCGCACCCCCGCACGGGCCCGCTCCGCGAGGGCCTCGGCGAACCGGCGGGCGATGTCACCCTTCCAGTACACGAACGTCATCATGTCCACCGTGTGCTCGGCGCGGCGGATACCGGCCAGCATCGCGGCGAAGATCTCGTCCCCGTTGCGCAGGACGGTGAGCGCGTTGCCCTCCGTCGCCGCGATCCCGATCAGCCGCTCCAGACGCCGCCGTATCCGCGCGACGCGGGCATCGACCGAAGCGGGGGCGGAGGCGGCGGGCGTGGCTGCGGCCGCCCCCGGCGCCTTCGGGGCCGCCGGGGACAGCTCGGGCGGTTTTTGCGTACTGGTCATGGCATTCCCTGGCCGGATCACGACGAGGAAACGTCGGGCCGCGGCGCCCGGTCCGGCGCGGGCTGAGCGGCGAGCCGACTGTACCCCCGACCACCGGGCCGGCGCGGACCCCGCCCGCGCCCCCGCCTTCGAGGACCTGATCCATGCGGCGGGCCCGGTGGTGTTTCTTGCGGTCGGTGGGTGCCGGACGGCAGGCTTCGGGGTGTGGCCACTTTGCTCATCGTGCATCACACGCCGTCGCCGAACTGCCAGGCGATGCTGGAAGCCGTCGTGTCCGGGGCGACCGCGCCGGAGATCGAGGGGGTGCGGGTGGTCCGGCGCGCGGCGCTGGCGGCCACCGCCGTCGACGTGCTGGAGGCCGACGGATACCTGCTGGGCACCCCGGCGAACCTCGGCTACATGTCCGGGGCCCTGAAGCACTTCTTCGACCAGGTCTACTACCCCTGCCTGGACCAGACCCGGGGCCGGCCCTTCGGCTACTACGTGCACGGCGGCAGCGACACCACCGGCGCGGTGCGCGCCGTCGAGTCGGTCACGACGGGCCTCGCCTGGCAGCGCGCGGCCCCGGCGGTGAGCGTGGCCGGTGAGCCCGGCAAGGCCGACCTGGAGGCCTGCTGGGAACTGGGGGCGACGCTCGCCGCCGGGCTGATGGACTGACCCGCTGACGCAGGACGTGCGGCACGCCCGCACGGCGAGCGGATTTCCCGCCGCGGGACGCGCGCGCGTACGGGTCGGCCGGGGCCGCGGGGGCGAACGGCGGCTTGGGCATGCGCGCCATTTCAGCCGTCGCTTGCGTTACTCAAGCAATGCGGTCGTTCTCGGCCACCCCGGCGGGCCGGGGACGGCGCCGGGGGCGGCCGTCTGCCTGACCGCCCACGGCGCCGTCCGCCCCCAGTGGGCCGTCAGCTCTTGGGCATCAGGACGGTGTCGATGATGTACACGTTGGCGTTGGCGGTCTTGACGTTGCCGCAGACGACCTTGGCCGAGTCGT
>NZ_JBHJRX010000109.1:0-14033 GCF_042268605.1 Streptomyces sp. NPDC056296
CCTCCGGAACATCGCTGGTCTTCAAACTCCAGTCCGCCGTGGCCACGTCGCACACCTCCGAGATCAAAGTGTTGCGACGACCAGTTGAATCCACCTTGGGCGCCCCTGTCCGTGTGGAAGATGACGCCGTCCACGTAGCCGCCGCGGGTGGCGACGGCCATCTCGATCGCGTCGGTGACCAGCGAGGTGCGCATGTGGTCGGCGATCGACCAGCCGACCACGCGGCGTGAGCAGTTGTCGATGACCGTAGCCAGATACAGCCAGGTGGAGCCGACGGCTATGTAGGTGATGTCACCGCACCACTTGGCATTCAGGGCATCCGCACTGAAGTCGCGCATCACCAGGTCCGGGGCGGGAGGCGCAGTCTTGTCCGCGATCGTGGTGCGCTTCTTGCGCCGCAGGTGGCGGCCGACGATGTGGTTGATGCGCATCAGCCGGGCCACCCGCTTGCGGTTGATCCTCCGACCGCGCAAGCCGAGTTCGGCGTGCACGCGCGGGGCGCCGTAGGCACCGTGGTGTTCGGCGTGGACGGCGCGGATCTCCGCGACCGCCAGCTCCTCGGCCGCCTGGCGCTCGACGCGGGCCGACGCGGTGGCCTGATGCCGGTAAAAACCGGAGCGGGACACCCCAAGAACCCGGCACAGCCGCTGGACACCGAAGTCGGCACAGTGGTCGGAGATGAAGTCCCAGCGGCGGGTCTTCACTTCACCTCCCGAGCGAAATAGGCGGCTGCCCGGCGCAGGATCTCTCGCTCCAGCTGCCACTCCTTCTCCGCCTTGAGCAGGCGGGCGTTCTCGGCCCGCAGCCGGGCCAGTTCCTCGGCGGGACTCTGGCCGGCCCCGCCCCCGTGGTGCTCGGACGTGTGCTGGGCGGTGTCCTTGCGGACCCACGTGCGCAGCGTCTCCCCCGTGATCCCGAGTTCCGCGGCCACCGCCGCGTACGTGCGCTTGCCACCGGCGGCTCGGTACAACGCGACGGCGTCCTTCCGAAACTCCTCCGGGTACGGAGACTTGCGTCCCACCTGGACATCCCTTCTCGG
Source organism: Streptomyces sp. NPDC056296 (assembly GCF_042268605.1). Lineage (NCBI taxonomy): Bacteria > Bacillati > Actinomycetota > Actinomycetes > Kitasatosporales > Streptomycetaceae > Streptomyces > Streptomyces sp. NPDC056296. The sequence goes on from NZ_JBHJRX010000109.1 coordinate 1,040, forward strand.
ACCTTCAAGATCCATTGTCAGGGTGTCCACACCAAAGGGTCAGCCTCACTCACGGATCTGCACCTCGACCGCGTCCACGGCCGAGCCCTTCGCCGGCCGCTCGTACTTCGGCGGCCGGCCGTTCGCCAGGGCCCGCTTGACCGTGTCCGGCATTCATCGGCCGGGCAGCAGCCCCCGGCCTAAGATCGCGCTCAGTTGCACGGTCCGTACGGCGCGCTCGCTCCTGAACTGTTTGGCAGAGCACGGACATTCGATGGCGCGCGGCCAGGACCTCGCGAAGCCGCTCGATCTCCATCCGCTGGGCGGCGATCTGCGACAGGGCCCGCTCCCTGAAGTCAGTGAGACCATCAATCTGCGCGTCACGCGCGGCGAGGCGTTCCTTCAGCCCGGAGACCTGTTCCCTGAGGCGCTCGATCTGTGCCACCCGCGGGTCCGGAATCACGCCCGTTTCCCGAAGCTCGGACTGTCTGCATGGCACGACCGCTACACAGAACCACGTTGGGCGAATTCTCAGGACCAGGAGGGGAGTGCGTCGGCTCGGCACGGCACCGCGCGCACTTCGGATCCCAGGTCCGGGAGCAGTGACACCATCACCTGCGCGATCCCGATGAACTCGTCGGTGCTTGATCCCTGTGGCTCGCAACAAGTGCGGTGCGATTGGAGGGTTGCTCACCACAGAGCATGACGCGACGGCAGTCGTCCGGCGAGGTGTTCGGTGGCTGAACGCAGGTGACTCAGCGGAACGGTCTCCTGGATGACGCCGAGACGGTACGCCTCGGCGGCGGTCACCGGGGCGCGTCGTACCGCGTGCGTCAGTCTCCACCGGGCGAGCCTGGCGCCCGGTCCATAGTCGTCCGGGACGGTGGGCGAAGCCCACCTGGCCTCGAAGAAGACCGCCCTTTCGGCGGCGATGACCAGGTCCGCATCCTGTAGAAGGTGGAATGCCTCGCGGCATGCGATCCCGTTGACAGCGACGATCAGGCGTTTGTCGAGGCCGCACTGCTTGGGGCTGATGGAATGGGGGACCGTTGAGCGGCCGAAGCCTATGCTGAAAGCCTCGGGCCCCGCGCCGGTGAGCACCACCGTGTGTACATGAGGCTCGGCCGACACGTGTGCCCAGAGCTTGGAGAGCTGTTCGGCTGTCGCCGTGTTTATGGCGTTGAGGGCGTCGCGACGGTTGAGGGTCACCCACGCGACGTTCCCGCGCTGGTGGTATAGGACCGTGCTCCCGAATGCCTCGTGGTGCGGGGTGACGTCGGGGTGTGGGGTGGGGCAGTTGTCGAAGGTCATGATCCCTCCTTGTGGATGCCGTTGGGGTAATCGGCGGTTCTCGGCCAGCAGGCCCTTGGTGCCGACCGTCGCCGGGAGGGGCGATGAGGTCGTTGCCCGGCCGAGGGGTGCCTTTCCGTCTCCGTTCGGGCGAAGACGGTCGCCGGGCCTGTGCTGCCGCAGGGGCGAGTGTCAGTACCCGCGGTTGATCCAGTCCTGCAGGTGCGGAGCTTCGGCTGCGATCGTGGTTGTCTCACCGTGCCCGGGACGGACGCAGGTCTCAGGGGGCAGGGTGAGGAGTTCGTCGCGGACGGAGCGGATGATGGTGGGGAAGCTGGAGTAGGAGCGGCCTGTGGCACCGGGGCCGCCCGCGAAGAGGGTGTCGCCCGTGAAGACGGTGTTCAGGTCGGGGGCGTGGAGACTGATGGCGCCGGGGGCATGGCCGGGTGTGTGCAATACGACCAGTTCGGTGCCGGCCACCGTGAGGCGGCGTCGGTCCGAGAGGTATCCGTCAGGAGTCCGTTCCGGGTGGGTCGCCTTCCAAAGGATGCGGTCGTCGAGGTGGAGCAGGATGGGAGCGCCGGTGCGCGCCGCGACGTCGGGGGCTGCGTTGATGTGGTCGTTGTGGGCGTGGGTGCACACGATGGCGGTCAGTCGGCGGTCGCCGACCGCGGCTGTGATGGCGTCCGCGTCGTGTGCCGCGTCGATGACGAGGGCCTCGTCGTCGTCGCCGACGACCCAGACGTTGTTGTCCACCTCCCAGGTTCCGCCGTCCAGGGAAAACGTGCCTGAAGTGATCAACCGCTCCACCCGCGGGCCGGCGGTCACAGGACGACCACCGAACGGAGCACGTCGCCGTGGTGCATCTTCTCGAAGGCGGTCTCGACGTCGGCGAGGCCGATCTCCTCGGACACGAACCTGTCCAGGGGTAGCCGGCCCTGCAGGTACAGGTCGACCAGCAGGGGGAAGTCCCGTTCCGGCAGGCAGTCTCCGTACCAGGAGGACTTGAGCTGACCTCCGCGGCCGAAGTACTCGATGAGCGGGATCTCGGGAGCCGACAGATCCGGTGTGGGAACGCCCACCAGGACGAGTGTGCCCGCGAGGTCGCGGGCGTAGAACGCCTGTTTCCAGGTCTCCGGTCGTCCGACGGCGTCGATGACCACGTCGGCGCCGAAGCCGCCGGTCAGCTCCTTGATGGCGGCGACCGGGTCCGTGGTGCGCGCGTTGACGGTGTGGGTGGCCCCGAAGTCCTTGGCCCAGTTCAGCTTCCGGTCGTCCATGTCGACGGCGATGACGGTCGTCGCGCCGGCGAGTACGGCGCCCGCCACAGCGGCGTCTCCGACCCCGCCGCATCCGATGACGGCCACCGCGTCCCCGCGTGTGACGCCGCCGGTGTTGATGGCGGCGCCCAGGCCCGCCATCACTCCGCAGCCCAGCAGGCCCGCTGTCTGAGCTTTCGCGGCCGGGTCGACCTTCGTGCACTGGCCCGCGGCCACCAGGGTCTTCTCGGCGAAGGCTCCGATACCGAGGGCGGGAGTGAGTTCCTGGCCGGACTCCAGTGTCATCTTCTGGCGGGCATTGTGTGTGGCGAAGCAGTACCAGGGCCTGCCCCGCTTGCAGGCACGGCAGCGTCCGCACACCGCACGCCAGTTCAGCACCACGAAGTCACCGGGTTCGACTTCGGTGACACCTTCGCCGACGGACTCCACGACGCCGGCCGCTTCGTGTCCGAGGAGGAAGGGGAAGTCGTCGTTGATCCCGCCTTCCCGGTAGTGCAGATCGGTGTGGCAGACACCGCACGCCTGTACGGCGACGACTGCCTCACCAGGTCCTGGGTCCGGTATCACGACCGTCTCGACGGAGACGGGCTTCCCTTTGGCAAGGGCCACTACAGCGTTGACCTTCTGGGGCATTTCCTCATCCTTGTGATTGACATGTACGGCTTCGCAGCTCGCAGCGCCGGCGAGTGCGCCGCCGCCCGGGCAACGGGTGCGAGCAGAAGCGTGTGGGTGCGGGACCGGGGCCCTATTGCTCCGGAGCGGGAACACCAGGCGGTGACAGGTGCCGTCCGAGGTCTCGTGCGGAGCCGTTGCGCGGCGTAGGCTCCCGCACATGAAGATTGATCCCCAGCGCATCATTCGGCTGGCGGTTCTGGTTCAGTACGGCAGTTTCGGGCGGGCGGCGGAGCACCTCGGGGTGACGCAGTCCGCGCTCTCCCAGAGCATCGGCCAGGTCGAGCGGGAGATCGGCCACAAAGTGGTCGAGCGGACCGCTCAGGGGGTCGTCCCCACCGCGTACGGCCGTGCGTTGTGCGAGCACGCCAGGACCATCGACCGTGAACTGGCCCGGGCCGAACGCCGGATCCGGGACCTGGCCACCGGCCACGACGAGGCGCTGGCCGTGGGTACGACGACGGGCGGCGCAGCCTCGCTCGCCGCGTCGGCGGTGTGCCGGCTGATGGAGAGCCGCCCTGGACTCGACATCCGCCTGCACGAGGACGTCTCGGCCATGGCGCTGCTGTCCCAGCTGCGGGACCGGAAGATCGACATGGTGATCTGCCACCGGCCCGCCGAGGACGCGCTGAAGGGTCTGCGGGCCTCGCCGCTCTTCCGGGCGCGGAGGGTGGCCTGTGTCCGGGCCGGACACCCGGTGTCCGAGAAGGCGTCCCTGCGCGACCTCACGCAGTACCCGTTCGTCTGCCCGCCCGACGAGCTCGGCCTGCTCTTCAGCTTTCCGCAGATCTTCTCCCGCGTCGGACACCGACTGCCCCGCATCGTCGCCGCCGACTCGATCCACATCGCCAAGGAGATCGTCCTGGGCTCCGACGCCTTCGCGCTCTTCTCCGACGTCTCGGTCTTGAACGAACGCAAGGCGGGCCTCCTCAAAGCCCTGGAGCTCAACGTACCGACGGGGTACTGGATGCAGACGGTCGTCCGGGACGACCTGACGGAGACCGGACCGATGGAGGAGTTCCTCTCCCACGTGTCGGCTGCCTGCCGTGCCCTCGGAATCGGTACCGGTGACGAGACGCCGTGGCACGAAGCTGACCGGTGCGGTCCGGTTCATGACGCGGTGACCACCGTTCCGTCGTAGCGGTTCAGGCGCTCCGCCCCGTTCTCGGTGATCATGTAGGTGTCCGCCCGCATCAGCGAGAAGCACTCCGGATCGGCGAGGACGGGATGGAAGATGAGAGTCATCCCCTCTTCGAGCCGAAACGGCATCGAGGGATCGTGCCGGGGTTCCTCCAGTGCCATCCCGCAGAAGTGGCCCAGAGACAACGAGGTCATCTTGTGCCCCCGTTCTGCCAGGAATCCCTCGACGCGCGCGGCGACTTCGGTCAGGTCCGCACCCGGTCGCATCAGCGGCTGTGCCGCGCGCTTGGCCTCCACCACGTCGTGATAGCCGCGCAGGAGCCGCTCGTCGTCCCGTCGGGTCGTCGCCGGGATGGTGAGCTGCGAGTAGTACCCCTCGTAGCGGGGCGAGATCTCGATCAGGTAGCGGCTGTCCGCCTCGACGAGTTCCGGGTTGGCCACCGACTGCATGGGCCGGCCCCGGAACGGCAGCTTGAGGAGAAGGTGGAATCCGCCCTCGGATCCCTCCCGGCGCGCCAGGTGGTCGATGTCGGCGACGACGTCGCGGTTGGCACGGCCGACCCGGAACAGATCGGGCACCTGCTCCCAGACGGCGTCCGCGATCCGGCAGCTCTCCCTGACGAGAGCGAGCTCGTATGCCGACTTGCGTAGACGGAGCCGTCCGACGGCGGCCGAGACGTCGACCAGGGAGACGGGGGAGGGGCCCTCACCGAGCGCGGCGGCCAGGGACCAGGAGAAGGTGCCGGATTCCGCTATGCCGAGTCGTCGGGGACGTCGGCGGGAGATCCGCTCCGCCAGAAGACGGTCACTGAAACCGTTCACCAGCTCGATGGGAAGGTCCTGTGCGGCATAATGCTCCGCCACGGGCCTGCCGATACGTTCCGAGATCAGCTCGATGCGGCCATCGCGGTCCAGCAGGGCGGCCGCAGGGCCGCCGACGGGAATGTACCCAGTGAGCCATCGCTGGGCGCCCGCCTGGATCTCGTCTCGAGAACGGTCGACCGCGACGAGCGCGTCCAGCTCATGCTCGTCCATCAGCCGGCGGACACGTGCCCACCTGGCGAAGGCTTCGTCTCGGTTCATCATGGGGCTTGCTCCTTGCGTTCCGGGGGCGTGCGCATCAGCACATGTCCTTGAGCGGAAGCGTCACGTCGGCGAGCAGGGACGGGGCGATCCGCGCGGCCTGTGCGACGAGCCGTCTGCCCTGGACGAAGTCCTTGGTGGTGTTGACGCAGTCGAGTGCGACGACCCGGCCGCCCTTGAGGTAGACGACGGAGAACCGGCGCGTGGACGGGTCACCTCGGACCACCGTGTCGTCGTGTCCGGCGGACAGGCCCACGGTCTGCAGCCGCAGGTCGTACTGCTGGGACCAGAACCACGGGACCGCGTCATAGGCGGTTGCCGTGCCGGTCAGCGTCTTGGCCACGACGGCGGCCTGCTCGCCCGCGTTCTGCACGGACTCGAGACGGATGAGGGCTCCGTCTGCGTAACGGTTTTCGTGCACCGAGCAGTCGCCGACGGCGTAGACGTCGGTCAGGCTGGTCCGGCACTGCCCGTCGACCTCGACGCCGCGCTGGTCGCCGGCGGCGCCCGCGGTCAGCAGCGGTTCCACCGCGGGGACGATGCCGATACCGACGACAACCAGGTCGCAGTCGAGGACCCGCCCGCCGCGCATTCTTACGCCGACCACCCGCCCGGCGCGTTCCTCCACACGGTCGACGACCGCGCCGAGGCGGATCTCGACACCGTGGGCGCGGTGCTCACGCTCGTAGAAGCGGGACAGTGGTTCCCCCGCGACTCGGGCCAGGACCCGGTCCTCGGCCTCCAGGACCGTCACGGCTTTGCCCGCCTTGTTGAGGACCGCGGCTGTCTCCAGGCCGATGTAGCCACCGCCGATCACCACGACCCGCGAGACGGTGTCGAGCCGGGCGCGTATACGGTCGGCGTCCGCCTTGGTCCGTACCGTGTGGACACCGTCGAGATCGTGTCCGTCGCAGGCGAGCGTCCGCGGTGCTCCTCCGCCGGCCCAGACGAGAGAGCCGTACTCGAACTCCGTACCGTCGGCCGAACGCACCCGGTGGCCGACGGCGTCGACGCGCGTCACACGACGACCGCCGAGTACCGCGATCTTCCGGTCCTCCCAGAACGAGGCCGGCCGGATCAGCAGGCGCGTGAAGTCCTTCTCGCCGGACAGGTAGTCCTTCGAGAGCGGTGGGCGCTCGTACGGCGGCTCCGCCTCGTCGCCGAGCAGTGCGACGGATCCCTCGAATCCGGACTGCCGCAGTGCGATGGCGGTCTGCGCGCCGCCGTGCCCCGCTCCGACGATCACTACGTCGTACCGGGCCGGGAGGTCTGGCCCTGCGGCCGTACCGGTGGTCGGTTCCATGCTCAGTCCTCCGGCGCGATCGTCACCGGCAGCCCGTCCAGCGAGTCGTCGAACGGCAGCTGGCAGGAGAGGCGCGACGTGGGCCGACGATGCTCGGAACTGTCGAGCAGGTCGTTCTCGTCCTCGCTCATGGCCGGCAGGCGGTCGGCGAACTCCGGATCCACGTAGACGTGGCAGGTGGCGCAGGAACAGCAGCCGCCGCACAGTGCGAGGAGCTCGTCGACTCCCGCTTCGCGGATGACCTCCATCGTCGAGAGGCCCACCAGGGCGTCGACGGTCCTGGTCTCGCCCTCACGGGTCGTGACGATCAGTTTCGGCATCGTTGTCTCCTCTGACAGAGGTGGGCGCCCGGCTGGACGGACTGGAGCTGCGGACGGAGTGATTCACAGGTGAATTGCGCACCTGCGCCTATTGCATCCGTTCTGGACGACTGAATTAAGCGTCTCAGTGCTGGAACTCTAAGATGGGCTCGGACGGGCGGGCAAGTGAATCAGGAAAAACTGATGCGACCATTAGGTGCTTTGGGGAGCCCGTTCGGTGCCTGTTGTCTGGGCAACTAGAAAAGCGACGGGGCCGTCCGATGCGGACGGCCCCGTCGCTTTTTGTGTTGACGGGTTTCAGGGTTGGGCGCGCAGCGGACGGAGCGCGGACTCAACCCGTTGCAGTTCGTCGAGCATCGCTTCGGCGGCTCGTTCTGTGACGACGGTGGCATCGAAGCGTGAACCGTCCCCGGAAAGCAGTTCTGAGTGAAAGGGAATGGTTACCGACTCGAAAACTGGCTGTGTCCGGAGGGTCGTGACCACCTGCTTGAGCTGTTGTACGGCTCGGGTTCCGCCGGCCACCCCGCCGTAGGACACGAAGCCGACCGGCTTGTACCGTCACTCGTCGTGCAGGTAGTCAAGGGCATTCTTCAGCGCCGCCGGGTATCCGTAGTTGTATTCCGGTGTTACGACTACGAACGCGTCGCTCGTGTCGACGAGTGAACTCCACGCTTTGGTGTGCTCGTGGACATAGCGGCGCAGCCTCGGGTGGTGGGGTTCGTCGAGCAGAGGGAGGTCGATCTCGGCCAGATCGGCCATTCGTACCTGGAATTTCCCGTGAGCACTGGCACGTTCGCGAAACCACTGGGCTATGGGCAGGCCGGCCCGCCCGGGGCGCGTGGACCCTACTATTACCGTCAGGACGGGCCTTGCGTCGTTGCTCTCGTGATTCATCGGGCCACTCCCTCCTTTCCACTGCCCGCCCACGGAAAGAGCGCCGTCGCGTTTCCCTGGCGGATCGCGGCGTGCTCGTGCACGGCCAATGCCGAGTGAGTGTCGAGCGTCGCCGTGAACTCCTCGACCGCTCCGCCGGGTGCATAGGGGAAGTCGCTCCCGTAGAGGATGCGCGCCGGGTCGGCGAACGAGGTGAGGCTCACCATCGCCGACGGCCCCGAGGACAGAGCCGTGTCGAAGTAGAAGCGCCTGAAGGCTGCATGCACGGTGCCGTGGTCGGCGCCTCCCGGCAGGGTGCCGGCGCAGGCCACGAAGCGTTGGACCGCGAAGGGTAGGAAGCCGCCGGCATGGGAGAGGATGACCCGTACCCTCCGGTGCCGGTCGAGCACCCCCTTGAGGACCATGTCGACGGCCGTGCGGGTGGTGGCGAAGGGGAAGTCCACGAAGGGCGCGGGAATACCGTCGAGGTCCGACAGCGAGGTACGTGTGGGGTGGACGAAGACCACGGCCTGCCGACGGTCGAGCTCCGCCCACAACGGTTCGAACTCCTTGCTGCCGAGGAAACGGTCGCCGTAGTTGGAGTAGAGCACCACGCCGTCGGCCTTCAGGACGTCGAGGGCGTGGGCCGTCTCATCGAGGGCCGCGTCCACGTCGGGCAGGGGCAACGTGGCGAAGTGACCGAACCGGCCCGGCCAAGCCGTCACAAGGTCGGCCGTGTAGACGTTGACCTGGCGTGCCACGGCGGGGCGCTCGCCGCGCGGCCAGGACGACAGCCCCGGAGCGGTCAGCGACAGTACACCCGTCGCGATACGGCGTTCGTCCATGAACGCGATGGCCTGCTCGGGCGACCATTGGGGCGGGCGGTGACCTGACCCCAGCCTCTGCAGGCCCTCCACCCAGAAGGGTGGAACCACATGCTGGTGGACGTCGATCCTGCCGGGTGCGTTCATGTGCGGTCCTTCTCTGCGTCGCGCGCGGTGAGGCGCACGGGAAGGTGTTCGAAGCCGAACTCGTTGAACGTGCCGCCCGACAGCCGGACCAACGCGCTGTCGGAGTCGAGTGCGACCGAGGCGACGCCCCGCGAGAACACCCGCAGGGCGGTAGCGGCCTCCAGTCTGGCCAGCCAGCTGCCCAGGCAGACGTGGATGCCGCGGCCGAAGGAAAGATTCGTCCGCCGCTCCAGGTCCGGGTCGAACACCTCGGGGTTCTCGAAGAACTCCGGGTCACGGTTGGCGGACGCCAGCAGCAGGCGCACTACCGAACCCGCGGGAATCGTCTCTCCCGCGATCACGGCATCGCGCGTGGTCACGCGGACATTGCGGTGGAAGGAGGGCCTGGTGCGCAGGACCTCCTCCATGAAGGCGGCGACGAACTGCTCCTCCTCCCGCATACGGACCAGGTCCCCGGGACGCCGGCTCAGCATGTACACCGAGTTGCCGATCAGGTTGGTGGTGGTGGAGTGGCCGGCGATGAACAGCATGACGGCGAAGTTGGCGCATTCCTCCTCCGTCAGCTCGCCCCGACCCAGCATGTCGGCCAGTGCCGCGACGACGCGGTTGTCGGCGTAGTGACGACCACGGATGAGGTCGGCCATGAAGGCGACGAGCGCGTCGTTGGCCTCCCGCGACTCGGCCGAGGGTTCCCGCTGCAGACGGATCGACAGCACGTAGTCCTGTTGCAGGCGGGTGAGCTGTCGCAGACGTTCGACCTCGTCCACGGAGATGCCCAGGATCAGCCCGATGGTCGTCATCGTCAGCGGCGCGGCGAAGTCGGTGATGACGTCGCACAGCCCCTTCGTACGCGCGGCATCCAGCAGGTCCGCGGCCTTGCGCTCGATCGCCGGCTCCATGGGCGCGACCGCGGCCTGGGTGAACATGTGGGCCACCATCTTGCGCAGTCGTCCGTGGTCCGGCGGGTCCTGGAAGAGCATGATGGGCAGCGGTGTCGTGCGGCTGGAGAAGGTGCCGGGGTCCAGCAGCACCTTCTGGATGTCCCGGCGGCGGCTGAGTACCCAGCACGGCTGGTCACCGAAGCTTGTCCGGTACACAGGCCGCTGCTCGCGCAGCAGAGGATAGTAGGGGTAGGGGTCCTTCTGGATCTCGGGATCATCAGGGCGGAACCGGTCGACCGAAACCGCCGCACCCTGATGTGTGGCGGCTTCCTCGACGCGATACGTGGTGTTGCTCATCGGATGCGTCGCCTCAGGAGTTCGCGGGCGTCACGCCGGCGTCCACGGCGGCGGCCACGGATTCGGCATCGGGTGCGGCCTCGAACATGGGGAGCTTCGCACCGGGGGACCGCTGCCACGACTTCAGCGGGCGCTCCTCGCGCAGGGCCTTGAGCTCACGTGACCAGATCCGACGCAGCAGCCCGAGCGCCCGGTCGGACTGGCCGAGGTTCTCGGCCTTCCTGTCGGCGACGAGTCCCTGCCCGGCCATGGCGACGGTGTCCTGGATCACCGGGAGCAGCGGATGGGTCTGGTCGATCTCCTCCAGGGTGTACTCGCCGGCAAGGATGCGCTCGGCGATCACCGTGGGGTCGATCATCTCCTTCTCGCTCTCGCGGGCGGCGGGGTCGTAGTTCTTGACGCGGTCGATCATCACGCTCAGTGTGCTGACGTCGTCGATGGGCACCCGCCACGCTGCGTGGATCGCGAGGTTGTCCTTGTCCTGACCGATCGCGGCCTCCCGCAGGAAGGCGTTCGGCATGTGCAGGTGGGTGTGGAACTTGCTGCCGTCGGAGCGGGCCGTGGTGCACACCAGCCCGTAGTCGGTCTCCTTCGCGGTGATGCGCGGCAGGTCGACGAGGCCGAAGCTCGCCATGAACTCCCGGTGCACGTAGTAGATGTGCACCTCGTCGACGTCGTTCTCGACGCGCTGGAAGTAGTTGTAGGGCAGCGTGACGCTCATCGAGACGAGCTCGCCCGCGTCCTCGTCCTCCAGTTCGGGATACCGGACGAACTCGGGCGCCTCACCCCCGCCGAGGTAGGCGAACACCACGCCGAGGTACTCCCGCACCGGATGGGCGTCCAGGCGGATGCTCCGCTCGTACGTGGCGGTCTCCGCGGGGAACTCGACACCGGCGCCGTCGCCGGAGAACTTCCAGCCGTGGTACCGGCAGCGGATGCAGTTCCCCTCCACCCATCCGTAGGCGAGGCTGGTACCGCGGTGCGGGCACCGGTCCTGCACCATCTGCATCTCGCCCTCGTCGCCTCGGTAGAGCGTGTAGTGGTTGCCCAGGATCTTGATCCGCTTCGCCGTCCCGGGAACGTAGTCCCGGGACAGGGCCACCGGCTGCCAGAACTGCGCGAGGTAGCGGCCGGCATCGGCGTTCCCGTCGATGGCGGAGAACTCGTCCAGGGGGTGGTCCTGCTGCGTCTCGGCGTTCACTGTGAACTCCCTCTCCGGGTCTTCTTCGATATGCGTGGGTCGTTGTGCCGGACTCGTCGGCACAGAGCCGAGGTACGGGGCGGCGGGCGCCTGGGGCGACGAGCCGGTGGAGCGGCTCCGGGACCGCGGTGACGCGGCCTGGTCAGCGAGGCCACAGGACGGGGAAGTCCTCCCCGGCCAAAGCGTCGCCGTCGTCGAGCCGGGTCTTGAACTCGACAGTGGAGAAGGGCCGGTTGATCCATGTGGTGTCGTCGCCCGCGAATCGAACGGTGTGCACCCGTCGCCGGGTCCCCTCCGTACTGTTGGGGCCCGCCTTGTGCAGCGTCCGCAGGTGGTGGAAGACCACGTCTCCCGGCTTGGTGGCGAACGCCACGGTGGGGTATCGCTCCGGATCCGCGTCCAGGTCCGGTGCCGGACCGTCGTACGACTCGCCGGACCGGTACGTGCCGGGATCCTCGAACGCCTCCGGCCGGTAGAGCTTGCCCCAGCGGTGCGAACCCAGCCCGTACGACATGGCGCCCGATGCCTCGTTCGCCGGGTCCAGCGGGATCCACGCCGAGCACAGGTTGAGCCCGTCGATCAGGAAGTACGGCAAATCCTGGTGCCAGGGAGTCGGCTCCGGTGCGGAGGGCTCCTTCACGAACATCGAGTCGTTGTACATCCGTACCACGCGGCTGCCCATCACCACTGCCGCGGCCTCCGCGATGCGTGACCCGAATGCGAAGTCACGGAAACCTTCGTGGCGCGTCCACAGGCGCGTCGCCTTGATGTACGTGGCCGCCGGCCCACTCCGCTCGGCGTGCGCCTCGTTGATCGCGACCTCCACGCCCTCGCGCAGCGCCGCCAGAGTCTTCTCGTCCAGCAGACCGCGCAGGCACACCACGCCGTTCTCCGCGAAAGCCCGCGTCACTTCCGGACCGAGCTTGTCGTACTCCAAGGATGCGGCATCTGTTGTCAGCATCGAAATAGCTCCTCGGCTGTTGTGAGTTATTTCCAGAGATGTGCTGTGGACTCTGAGGGCCTCGCCATAACAATCCGGTGAGCACCTGACCGCGCGCTGACCGCATTCTTTTCGTCTGCTGCGCGAGGTGACGTCCGTGTTTCCAGGGGGTTACCGAGACCTTAAGCGCGTCGCCCCGGTTCGCACAAGAAATGTTCGCAAAACTGATGCGCTCATTAGCTTCGTAGTCGGACTCGCTCATTCTCCCTGTTCAGCGCAGGTACGGAGGGCTGCGCGTCCGTAGGGCGCGGCCCCGCGACGCACCCACTCGGCGTGTTGGTCATGTCGTGTCAACCGGTCGAGGGGTGCCGCGCCCAGTGTGCGCGAGATCCGCAGGAAAGCTCGAAGCATATTTCGTGCGCCGCCTCTTTCCTGCCCCGTAGATCTCTGTTAGCGTCCCCGGCCAGAAGTTGGCGTTGACACTCGAATCTGATGCTCTTCAATCGCCAACGTTGGTTACCTGTCTTCCCGCGACCTGCTGATGCCGGCTGGCGGCGCCTGGATATCTTCTGAACGCACCCGCCGTTATGTGCCCGCCCTCGCAGCGTTGCCCGACTGGCTGTTTTTCGTTCTGAGTGGTTCGTTTTCTTGTCCGTCTGTGTGGAGGGAAGGTGTTGGTGTTGGTGTGCATGCCGGTTGTGGGG
>NZ_JBHJRX010000110.1:0-13190 GCF_042268605.1 Streptomyces sp. NPDC056296
GCCCGGTTACATTTCGAACCCGGAAGCTAAGCCTTACAGCGCCGATGGTACTGCAGGGGGGACCCTGTGGGAGAGTAGGACGCCGCCGAACAATCTTTGGAAAGGACCCCTGGTCCCCAGCGTTCAGCTGGGGACCAGGGGTCCTTTCGTTTTTCCAGGGCGCACCGGGTACCCGGTTGCGCGAGAATGACTTGCAGTACCGAAGACAGGAGTCACCGATGTCCACCAACTCGCCCGACGATCGACCGGAGCGCGACCAGCGGCGACGGGACAGTGGTGACCGCGGTGACCGAAGCGGTCAGCGCGGGGACCGTGGCGGTTTCCGTCGCGACAACGACCGCGGCGAGCGTGGCGGCTTCGGCCGGCGTGATGACAGCCGTGGCAACGACCGCGGTGGGCAGCGCGCTGGATTCCGGCGGGACGACCGGCGGGACGACCGTCGGGAGGACCGTCGGGATGACAGCCGTGGTGGTGGGTTCGGGCGTCGTGACGACCGTGACCGTGGGCCGCGTCGTGATGACCGTGACCGTGGCGGGGACCGTGGCGGTTTCCGTCGCGATGACCGGGGCGGTGACCGTCCCTCCTTCCGTCGCGATGACCGCAGTGACCGCGGTGACCGCGGTGACCGGCCGTCCTTCCGCCGGGACGACCGCGGCGACCGCGGTGACCGGCCCTCCTACCGCCGTGACGACCGCCGTGACGACCGTCGCGACGACCGCGGCGAGCGTCCCCCTTACCGTCGTGACGACCGCGGCGACCGTGGTGGTTTCCGTCGTGACGACAATCGTGGCGAGCGCGGCGGTTTCGGTCGGCGTGATGACAGTCGCGGTGGTGAGCGTGGCGGGTACCGAGGCCGGGACGACCGCGGGGGGCGTGGGCCGCAGCGTGATGACCGAGGCGGGCGGCCCGGTGGTTTCCGCGGGCGTGACGACCGGCACGGCGGCGGTGGCCGTTTCCGTGAGGAGCGGGACCGCGACCGGGACCGCGAGCCGATCAAGCGCCTGCCGATTCCCGAGGAGGTCACGGGCGACGAGATCGACAAGGACGTACGGCAGGAGCTTCAGAGCCTGCCCAAGACGCTTGCGGAGGACGTCGCCAGGAACCTGGTGATGGTCGCCCGGCTTCTCGACGAGGACCCGGAGACCGCGTACGCCTACTCCAAGATCGCTCTGCGTCTGGCGTCCCGTGTCGCCGCCGTACGGGAGGCGGGCGGGTTCGCCGCGTACGCCAACCAGAAGTACAGCGAGGCTCTGGCCGAGTTCCGGGCCGCGCGGCGGATGACCGGGTCCGTCGAGCTGTGGCCGGTCATGGCCGACTGCGAGCGCGGGCTCGGTCGGCCCGAGAAGGCGCTGGACATGGCCGGTGCCCCCGAGGTGCACAAGCTGGACAAGGCCGGTCAGGTCGAGATGCGGCTCGTCGCGGCCGGCGCCCGGCGGGACATGGGGCAGCTGGACGCGGCCATCGTGACGCTGCAGAGCCCCGAGCTGGCCTCCAACTCCGTACAGCCCTGGACCGCGCGACTGCGGTACGCCTACGCCGACGCGCTGCTGGCCGCCGGCCGGGAGCAGGAGGCGCGGGAGTGGTTCGCGAAGGCCGTGGAGTCCGACCGGGACGGCAGCACGGACGCCTCCGACCGCCTCGCCGAGCTGGACGGCGTCGAGTTCATGGACGCCCTTGACGAGGAGCGCGAGGGCACCGTGGAGAGCCCCTCCGCCGAGGACAGCGGCGCGGACAAGGACGCGGACGGCGAGAAGGACTGACGTCCATGGCGTGACGACGAAGGGGCGGGACCGGCGTACGGTCCCGCCCCTTCGTCGTCGTGCCGACTCACAGGTCCAGCGTGCGCAGCACCAGGCCCGAGGCCGGTTTCGGGCCGAAGGACGTCGACTTCCGGGGCATCGTGACGCCCTGTTGGGCCAGCTCGCGGACGACCTCCTCACGGACCGGGTGCATCAGCACCGCAGTGCCGCCGTCGCGTTCGGCCTTCTCGACGGTGGCCGCCATGTCGTGGATGTAGGAGATGTGGGCGGCGGAGTCTTCCGGGATGCGCCAGACATGGGCGAGGAGGGTGGCGTGCAGGACCGTGGCGTCCAGGGTGCGCCAGGCCTCGGGGCGGTCGGTGGGGACCGTGCGGGCCAGCAGGCCGGGGTCCGGCCGGTCGACGAGGTGGAAGGCGCCGTCGCCGGCGAGCAGGAAGGCGTTGCCCGCCTCGGCCGCCTTCGCCAGGGCGTCCATGGACTCGGCCGGCGGCATGTCGAGGCGGCGGACGCGGAAGTGGCCGTCCAGGGCGGCCACGGCGTCGTACACCGGGAGGTCGTGCAGCAGGCGGTGGATGGCGCGCACCCGGAGCGGGTAGCGGGCCGTGTCGACCAGGAGGACCAGGCCGTGGTCCCAGGGGCTGGGGGAGGGGTGCTCCGCGCGGAGCGTGCGATAGGTCGCCCAGCGGTGGTGGCCGTCGGCGATGAGGGCCTGGTGCCGTGCCAGCTCGGCCCGGACGCGGGACAGGTCGTCGGGGTCCGTCACCGCCCACAGGCGGTGGCAGAAGCCGTCCTCCGTGGTCGTCGAGAGAAGCGGCGGCTGCTCGGCGGTGCGTTCCACGACGGTGGTCGTGGCCGCGGTGGGGCCGTTGCCGCGGTAGGTGAGGAGCAGGGGCTCGAGGTTCGCCCAGGTGGCCCGCATGAGCGCCGCGCGGTCGGCGACGACGTGCGGCATGACGTCCTCGTGCGGCAGGACGACCTGCTCCGTCGGGTCCGACACCCGTAGGGCGCCGATGATGCCGCGTTGCAGCATGCCGTCGCCGTCGCGTTGTTCGTAGACGTACAGGCTCGGTTCGGGATCGGCGGTCAGGACGCCCTCGGCCATCCAGCGCCGCAGCGTGTGGGCGGCCTGGTCGTTGCGCGCCTCGGGCGTGGCGGCCTGGGGCAGGATCAGCCGGACGATGTTGTACGGGTCTGCGGACTCGAGGTGGAGCAGGCCGTCGGGGCGGACCACGACGTCGTAGGGCGGGGACGTCACGGCGGCCAGACTGCCGACCCGGTCGGGGTCGTAGCGGAGGCCTCGGAACGGGGTGAGTTCCAGGCCCCGGCGCGCCGTTGCTTCCGGGTGACCTGCTGTGTTCATCCCGGCATCGTACGTGTGTCAGTGGCATGGGGGATGATCGGGGGAAAGGCGTCGAACGAGGAGCGATGTGCAATGAGCCGGAGCGTCAGGACGAGGCCCGAGGGCAGTGGGCGGGGCCTGAGCGAGGCGTACGACACGGCGCTGCTCGACCTGGACGGCGTGGTGTACGCAGGGGGGAACGCGATCGCTCACGCGGTCGACTCGCTCGCCACCGCCCGCGCGGGCGGCATGCGTCTGGCGTACGTCACGAACAACGCGCTCCGGACCCCCGACGCGGTCGCCGAGCATCTGACCGAGCTGGGCATACCGACGGGTGCCGACGACGTCATCACCTCGGCCCAGGCGGTGGCCCGGCTGATCGCCGAGCAGGTGCCGTCGGGGGCGCGGGTGCTGGTGATCGGCGGCGAGGGGCTGCGGGTGGCGCTGCGGGAGCGCGGCCTGGAGCCCGTGGAGTCCGCGGAGGACGATCCGGTGGCCGTCGTGCAGGGATTCGGCGGGCCCGAGCTGCCGTGGGGGCGGTTCGCGGAGGCCTGCTACGCCATCGCGCGCGGCGTGCCGTGGTACGCCTCCAACACCGACCTGACGATTCCGGGCGCCCGCGGCATCGCACCGGGCAACGGCGCGGCGGTGGAGGTCGTGCGGATCGCCACCGGGGCCGATCCGCAGGTGGCGGGGAAGCCGTTGCCTCCCATGCACCGGGAGACGATCCTGCGCACCGGCGCGCAGCGACCGTTGGTGGTGGGCGACCGGCTGGACACGGACATCGAGGGCGCGTTCAACGGGGAGGTCGATTCGCTGCTCGTCCTGACCGGCGTGACCGACGGGGCGCAGCTGCTGGCGGCACCGCCTCAGCACCGGCCGACGTATGTCGACGCCGATCTGCGCGGGATGCTCACCGGGCAGCCGGAGGTCACGGGCGGCGGAGACGGGGACGGTGGGTTCCATTGCGGCGGCTGGACGGCCACGGCCGGCGTGGAGCGGCTGGAGCTGGAGGGCGAGGGCGCGGCGCTGGACGGGTTGCGTGCGCTGTGTGCGGCGGCCTGGACGGCGGGCGGGGAGGCCGGGTGCGGACTGGACTCGGGGAAGGCGCTGGCGCGACTGGGGTTGTGAGCCGTCGTACGGGGCAGGAGCCCGGCCGCGGGCGGAGCCAGGAAAGATCCTCGGGATCGTGATCGATTGGCAGGGTAGGCTAACCTAACCGGGTGTTGGTCGACAGTCCCCCCGAACAGCGCGCGGAGACCGCCCCCGCGCCGCCCCCGAAGCGCCGTGTCCTACGTGCCGTCGGGCTGCCCGTCTCGGCGGCGGTCCTCGTGCTCATCGCGTTGACGAGTATCGCGATCGGCGCGAAGGACCTGTCCCTGGCGCAGGTCTGGCACGGCTTGTTCCACGACTCGGGCACGTACGGCGACGTCGTGGTCAGCGAGCGGCTGTCGCGGACCGTGCTCGGTCTGCTCGCCGGTGCCGCGCTCGGCCTCGCGGG
Organism: Streptomyces sp. NPDC056296; assembly: GCF_042268605.1. Taxonomy (NCBI): domain Bacteria; kingdom Bacillati; phylum Actinomycetota; class Actinomycetes; order Kitasatosporales; family Streptomycetaceae; genus Streptomyces; species Streptomyces sp. NPDC056296. Next base: position 4,601 of record NZ_JBHJRX010000110.1, read on the forward strand.
AGCCGTACTGCAGGCGCTCACCCGTAATCCGCTGGCCGATCCAGGTCTGCTCGGCATCAACGCGGGCGCCTCGGCGGCGGTCGTCACGGCCATCACCTTCTTCGGCGTCACCTCGCTGACGGGGTATGTGTGGTTCGCCTTCGCCGGTGCGGCGGGGGTCGGCGCACTGGTCTGGTTCCTGGGCGGCAGCCGGGGGGCCACGCCGGTGCGGCTGGTGCTGGCCGGTACCGCGATCAGCGCCGCGCTGTTCGGCTACCTCCAGGCCGTGATGATCATGGACGACGCGGCGCTGGGCAGGATGCGTTTCTGGACGGTCGGTTCGCTCTCGTCGGCGACGAACGGCACCATCAAGGAGGTGCTCCCGTTCTTCGTGGCGGGCACGGTCCTGGCCCTCGCGCTCTCCCGGCCGCTCAACGCCATGGAGATGGGCGACGACACCGCCAAGGCCCTCGGCGCCAATCTCAACCGCACTCGGGCGCTGTCCATGCTGGCCGCGACCGTGCTGTGCGGGGCCGCGACCGCCGCCTGCGGGCCGATCGTGTTCGTCGGACTGATGGTCCCGCACATCGTCCGCTCCTTCACCGGCCCCGACATGCGCTGGATCCTGCCGTACGCCGCGATCCTGTCGCCCGTGCTGCTGCTGGGCGCGGACATCCTCGGCCGGATCGTCGCACGGCCCTCGGAGCTGCAGGTCGGCATCGTCACCGCCGTCCTGGGCGGTCCGGTCTTCATCTATCTCGTACGACGGCGGAGGACGGCCCAGCTGTGAAGAACGGGAAAGCCGGGAAGACCGGGAAAGCCGGGAAGACCGGGAATGCCGGGAAGGCCGGAAAGACGAACCGAGCGGTGCGAAGCCCGGGTGGGCTGTCGTTCCGGCTGGACGTCCGGGCCACTGTCGTCGTCGTGCTGCTGCTGGTCGTCGCGTTGGCGGCGAGCGTCGTACTCATCGGCACGGGCGACTTCGAGATACCGGCCGCCGACGTGCTCAGAACTCTCGTCGGCGAGGGCAACGCCAGTCAGGAGTTCATCGTCAACGAACTGCGGCTGCCGCGGGTCCTGGTCGGGCTGCTGGTCGGCGCCGCGCTCGGGGTGGGCGGTGCGCTCTTCCAGGCCATCTCGCGCAACCCGCTCGGCAGCCCGGACGTGCTCGGCCTCGGGCAGGGCGCGACCGCCGGTGCCCTCACGATGATCGTCCTGTTCTCCGGCAGCTCGGCGCAGGTCACCGTCGGTGCGCTCGTGGGCGGCCTGGTGACCGGACTCGCCATCTATCTGCTCGCCTGGAAACGGGGCGTGCACGGTTACCGGCTGGTCCTGGTCGGCATCGGCGTGTCCGCGATCGTCACGGCCGTCAACGGCTATCTGCTCACCCGTGCCGACATCGTCGACGCCTCCCGCGCCGTCGTCTGGATGACCGGCTCCCTCAACGGCCGCGACTGGGACCACGTCTGGCCCCTGCTCGCGCTGTGCGCCGTACTCGTCCCGCTCGTGCTCACCAACGGACGGGCGCTGCGGATGATGGAGATGGGCGACGACGTCTCGTACGCCCTCGGAGTGCGCGTCGAGCGCGTGCGGGCGCTGCTGATGGTGGCCGCCGTGCTGCTCACCGCCGCGGCCACCGCCGCCGCGGGGCCGGTCAGCTTCGTCGCGCTCACCGCGCCGCAGCTCGCCCGGCGCCTGACCCGCTCGCCCGGCCCCAACCTGCTGCCGTCCCTGTGCATGGGCGCCGCCCTCCTGGTCACCGCCGACTTCGTCTCGCAGCGGGCCTTCGGCGCCGACCAGCTGCCCGTGGGCGTGGTCACCGGCGTGCTCGGCGGCGTCTACCTGCTGTGGCTGCTGGTCACCGAACGCAAGGCGGGCCGGATATGAGCGCCGGTGCCGGTACCCGCAGCGGCCTGAACAACCAAAGGAGCAACGTGAGCCGCCTGACCGCCGAGAACGTCACCCTCGCCTACGACCAGCGGGTCATCGCGGAGAAGCTGTCGGTGGAGATACCCGACAACTCCTTCACCGTGATCGTCGGCCCGAACGCGTGCGGCAAGTCCACCCTGCTGCGGGCCCTGTCGCGGATGCTCAAGCCCGCCCAGGGCCGGGTGCTGCTCGACGGATCGGTCATCCAGTCGATGCCCGCCAAGCACGTCGCGCGGACCCTCGGTCTGCTGCCGCAGTCGTCCATCGCGCCCGACGGGATCACCGTCGGCGACCTCGTCGGCCGGGGCCGCTACCCGCACCAGGGCATCCTGCGCCAGTGGTCGACCGAGGACGAGCGGGTCGTCCAGGAGTCGATGGCCCAGACCGGCATCTCGGAACTCGCCGAGCGCTACGTCGACGAACTCTCCGGCGGTCAGCGCCAGCGCGTGTGGATCGCCATGGCGCTCGCCCAACAGACCCCGTTGCTGCTGCTCGACGAGCCGACGACGTACCTGGACATCCAGCACCAGATCGACGTCCTCGACCTCTGTGCGGAACTCCACGAGGAGCAGGGCCGCACGCTCGTGGCCGTCCTGCACGACCTCAACCACGCCGCCCGGTACGCCACCCACCTCATCGCCCTGCGTGAAGGGCAGATCATCGCCGAGGGCGCGCCGAAGGACATCGTCACGGCCGAACTCGTCGAGCGGGTCTTCGGGCTGCGCTGCCAGGTCATCGACGACCCGGAGACGGGTACGCCGCTGGTGGTGCCGGCCGCGCGCAAAGCACGTGGCGGGGCCGGCGCCAAGCTCGAGAAGGTGGCGGCTACAGAAGCTTCCTGAGGCGGAACAGGTCCCGCAGGCCCGCCTCCAGCTTCACCCGGCCCGAGCCCCAGGCCTTGGCGAAGTTCAGCTCGCCGCCGACCAGGGCCACCAGGTCGTCGCCGGTCATCGCCAGCCTGATCTCGGCCTTCTCGCGCGGCGGCCCCGCAAGGGTCTCGCGCACGTCGATCCGGCCGTCCGCCATGCGTCCGGCGAAGGTGACGTCCAGGTCGGTGATGTGGCAGCTCACCGAGCGGTCCAGCTCGGTGGCCGACCGCACGTCCCCTTCGGCGCTGTGCATGTTGTCCGAGAGCTTGTCGAGTGCGGCGCGGCACTCCTCAGTCGTCGCCATCGGGACCGACCGTACCCCAGTGGTACGCGGTAGCGTCGGGGCATGAGCGACGCAGTACCGGAGCCGACGGCACAGGCGACCGACGGGGAGCCGACCGAAGCGCGGGCGCCGGAGCACGACCCCGCCGCGCCCGCCCCCCTGGACGTCCCCCGCGCCCCCACCGGTAACGCCGAGGTGGACGCCCGGCTGGCGCGGCTGGCCGACGCCGACCACCTGGCCACGGACGGACATGTCGAGGTGTACGAGGATGTACACCGGGGGCTGCGCGACGCGCTCACCGCGCTCGACGCCCGCCCGGGACCTCCGGCGCCCCCATCGACGTACGTCCCTAGGAGCTGAACCGAACGTGGCAGGAGTCGCACGCCGCCGTCTCGACGCGGAGCTGGTCCGCCGCAAGCTGGCGCGCTCGCGCGAGCACGCCAGCCAGCTGATCGCCGCCGGGCGGGTCACCGTCGGCAAGACCGTCGCGACCAAGCCCGCCACGCAGGTGGAGACCGCCGCCGCGATCGTGGTGACCGCCGACGACAGTGACCCCGACTACGTCTCGCGCGGCGGCCACAAGCTCGCCGGCGCCCTCGACGCCTTCGTACCGCAGGGGCTCGTCGTCGAGGGCCGGCGGGCGCTGGACGCCGGCGCGTCCACCGGAGGCTTCACCGACGTACTGCTTCGGGCGGGCGCGGGGCACGTCGTCGCCGTCGACGTCGGTTACGGACAACTCGCCTGGTCTCTCCAGCAGGATGAACGCGTCACCGTCAAGGACCGTACGAACGTACGCGAGTTGACGCCGGAAGCGATCGATGGGGAGCCCGTGGACCTTGTCGTGGGGGATCTGTCCTTCATCCCGCTCGGACTGGTACTGCCCGCACTGGTGGGGTGCACGCGGCCGGACGCCGACCTGGTGATGATGGTGAAGCCGCAGTTCGAGGTGGGGAAGGAGCGGCTGGGCAGCGGGGGAGTGGTACGCAGTGAGCAGCTGCGGGCCGAGGCCGTACGGGGAGTCGCCCGCAAGGCCTGGGAACTGGGACTCGGAGTGAAGGGGGTCACCGCCAGTCCGCTGCCCGGTCCCTCCGGGAACGTCGAGTACTTTCTGTGGCTGCGGGCCGGGGCCGACGAACTGGACCCGGCCGACGTTGACCGTGCAGTGGCGGAGGGGCCGCGTTGACACAGAACCGAGCTCGTACTGTTTTCCTGCTCGCCCACACCGGGCGCCCCGCGGCCATCCGCAGCGCGGAGCTCGTGGTCAAGGGGTTGCTGAACGCCGGGCTGGGGGTGCGTGTCCTGGAGGCGGAGGCGTGCGACCTGCCGCTGCCGGGCGAGGTGGAGCTGGTCGGCGAGGCCACTCCGCAGTGCCTCGACGGGTGTGAGCTGCTGATCGTGCTGGGCGGTGACGGGACGCTGCTTCGCGGCGCGGAGTTCGCCCGCGCCTCCGGGGTGCCGATGCTCGGCGTCAACCTCGGCCGGGTCGGCTTCCTCGCGGAGGCCGAGCGCGACGACCTCGACAAGGTCGTCGACCGGGTGGTGAGCCGGGCGTACGAGGTCGAGGAGCGGATGACCGTCGACGTCGTCGTGCACCGCAACGGCGACATCGTGCACACCGACTGGGCGCTGAACGAGGCCGCCGTGCAGAAGGCCGGCGCCGAGAAGCTTCTTGAGGTCGTGCTGGAGATCGACGGGCGGCCGGTGACGGGGTTCGGCTGCGACGGCATCGTCCTGTCGACGCCGACCGGATCGACGGCGTACGCCTTCTCGGCCGGGGGGCCGGTGGTGTGGCCCGAGGTGGAGGCGCTGCTGATGGTGCCGATCAGCGCGCACGCGCTGTTCGCGAAGCCGCTGGTGACCTCGCCGGACTCGGTGCTCGCGGTGGAGGTGCTGCCGCACATTCCGCCGGGGGTGCTGTGGTGCGACGGGCGGCGGACGGTGGAGCTGCCGCCGGGGGCGCGGGTGGAGGTGCGGCGGGGGGCGGTGCCGGTGCGGTTGGCTCGGCTGCACCACGCGTCGTTCACCGACCGGCTGGTGGCGAAGTTCGCGTTGCCGGTGTCAGGGTGGCGGGGGGCGCCGCATTAGCGGACTCGATGGGGTGGTTTCGGCGCGACCGCGGCCTCGGGTGCGTTGTGGCTGGTCGCGCAGTTCCCCGCGCCCCTGAGCGGCACCTGCTCACCCGGGGTGACAGAGGTGGGGCGGTCGCACTTCGTACGCTCGACCTCGTATGGTCGTGTCCGTGCTTGAGGAGATGCGGATACGGTCGCTCGGGGTCATCGACGACGCCGTGGTCGAGTTGTCGCCCGGGTTCACCGCTGTCACCGGTGAGACGGGTGCCGGCAAGACCATGGTGGTCACCAGCCTGGGGCTGCTGCTGGGCGGACGCGCGGACGCGGCGCTCGTGCGGATCGGGGCGAAGAGCGCGGTCGTCGAGGGGCGGATCGCCGTGCCCGGGGACGCCGCGGTCGCCGTCCGGGCCGAGGAGGCCGGGGCCGAGCTGGACGACGGGGCGCTGCTGATCAGCCGTACCGTGTCCGCCGAGGGACGGTCGCGCGCGCACCTGGGCGGGCGGTCCGTGCCCGTGGGGATGCTCGCCGAGCTGGCCGACGAACTGGTGGCCGTGCACGGGCAGACCGACCAGCAGGGTCTGCTCAAACTGTCCCGGCAGCGGCAGGCCCTGGACCGGTACGCGGGTGACGCGGTCGCCGGACCGCTCGCCAAGTACGCCGAGGCCTACCGACGGCTGCGGGCCGTCGCCACGGAGCTGGACGAGATCACCACGCGCGCGCGTGAGCGCGCCCAGGAGGCCGACCTGCTGCGCTACGGCCTCGACGAGGTGTCGGCCGTCGAGCCGCGTGCCGGCGAGGACGTGGAGCTGGCCGAGGAGGCGGAGCGGCTGGGCCACGCCGAGGCGCTCGCGTCGGCCGCCACGGCCGCTCACGCCGCCCTGGCGGGCAACCCGGAGGACCCCGAGGGCGTGGACGCGGCGACGCTCGTCGCGGGCGCGCAGCGGGCCCTGGACGCCGTGCGGTCGCACGACCCGGCGCTGGCCGCGCTCGCCGAGCGGATCGGCGAGGTCGGGATCCTGCTCCGCGACGTCGCCGGGGAGCTGGCCGGGTACGCCGACGACCTGGACGCCGATCCGCTGCGGCTGGCGGCGGTCGAGGAGCGTCGGGCCGCGCTCACCGCGCTGACGCGGAAGTACGGTGAGGACGTCACCGCCGTTCTGAACTGGGCCGAGCAGAGCGCCGCGCGGCTGACCGAGCTGGACGGCGACGACGAGCGGATCGGCGAGCTGACCGCCGAGCGGGACGCGCTCCGGACGGAGCTGGGCGGGCTGGCACAGGCACTGACGGACGCGCGCACGGAGGCCGCGGAGCGGTTCGCCGCCGCGGTGACGGCGGAGCTGGCCTCGCTCGCGATGCCCCACGCGCGCGTGTCGTTCGAGATCCGGCAGACCGAGGACCCGGAGGGCGTGGAGGTCGCTGGACGCGCGGTCGCGTACGGGCCGTCGGGCGCCGACGAGGTCGAGCTGCTGCTCGCCCCGCATCCGGGCGCGCCGCCGCGGCCGATCGCCAAGGGCGCGTCCGGCGGTGAGCTGTCGCGCGTGATGCTGGCCGTGGAGGTCGTGTTCGCGGGCACGGATCCGGTGCCGACGTACCTCTTCGACGAGGTCGACGCCGGTGTCGGCGGCAAGGCGGCGGTGGAGATCGGGCGGCGCCTGGCGCGCCTCGCGAGGAGCGCGCAGGTCGTGGTCGTCACGCATCTGCCGCAGGTGGCCGCGTTCGCCGACCGGCAGCTGCTGGTGGAGAAGACGAACGACGGCTCGGTGACCCGCTCCGGAGTGAAGGTGCTGGAGGGCGAGGAACGGATCCGCGAACTGTCCCGGATGCTGGCCGGCCAGGAGGACTCGGAGACGGCCCGGGCCCACGCGGAGGAACTGCTCGCGACGGCACGGTCGGACGCGTAGGCCCGGCCGCGGCGGCGCGGTCGGACGCGTAGGCCCGGCCGCGACGGCGCGGTCGGACGCGTAGGCCTGGCCGCGACGGCGTACGGGGAGAAGGTGAGCGAGGCGGCACGCTCACTCGTGTGAGTGAACCGGCCCCGTCCCGTTGCCCCGAAGGTCGCCCGCGCGGGACGGTCGTCGTTCCCGGAACACCCGTACGGCCTGGCATCCTTGACGGAGTAACGCGCTGGAAACCGCGCGGCGCGCCCTCTCCGCACCATCCTTCTGTACGTTCTTCGTGACCGTCCCCCGCCGAAACCAGGAGTTCCCGGCCACGTGACCCCCGTGAGCAGCCACTCACCGCACGGCCAGTCGCCGCTGCGCACCGTGCAGGTACTGGGCGGCGGCAACGCCGGCAGCAGCACGCACGTGCGCTCCCTGGCCGCGGGGCTCGTCGCACGGGGCGTGAAAGTGACGGTGTGCGCCCCCGCCGATGCGGAACGCACCTACGACTTCACGGGCGCCGGAGCCGACCACGTGCACGTGCCGCGCAGCAGCGATCCCGTGTCCGTCGCCGCGCTGCGGGCGGTGTGCGCGGAAGCCGACCTGGTGCACGCGCACGGGCTGCACGCCTCCTTCCGCGCCGCGCTGGCCCTCGGCGGACGCCGGGTCCGTACTCCGCTCGTCGTCACCTGGCACGACCGGGTCCATGCCGAGGGAGCGCGCGCCCAATTGCTGCGCGTGCTGGAACGACGGGTGATGAAGGCCGCCACCGTGGTGCTCGGCGCCACCTCGGAGCTGGTCGACCGGGCACGGCGTACGGGCGCGCGGGACGCCCGGCTCGGTCCCGTCGCGCTCCCCGCCCGGCCGTGCCCGCCGGTCGAGCCCGACGACCCCGACCGGCGGCGCCCGAAGGTCCGGGCCGAACTCGGCGCCATCGGTCGCCCGTTGCTGATCGCGGTCGGCTCCCTGGAGGGGCACCGGGGTTACGACGTCATGCTCCACGCCGCCCGTGTCTGGCGCCGGCTCGACCCGGTACCGCTGGTCGTCGTAGCCGGGGAGGGCCCGCTGCGCGCGGAGTTGCAGCGGCGGATCGAGGACGAAGGACTGCCGGTGGTGCTCATCGGCAGCCGCGACGACGTCACCGACCTTCTGGCGGCGGCCGACCTCGCCCTGCTGCCGAGCCGTCGGGAGGCACGCTCCGTCCTCGCCCAGGAGGCCCTCCACGCGGGCGTGCCGCTCGTCGCGAGCGACGTCGGCGGCATCCCCGAGCTCGTCGGCGACGCTGCCGAACTCGTCCCGGACGGGGACGCGGAGGCCCTCGCCGACGCCGTCGTCCGGCTGCTCGCCGACCCGGGGCGGTGCGAGGAGCTGAAGGACAGGGGCGTACGGCAGGCGGCCACCTGGCCGACCGAGGACGAGACCGTCGCCCAGGTCCTCAGCGTCTACGACGAGTTGACGCAGCCCACGCCGCTGCTCTAGGCGCCCTGGTCTAGGTGTACTGCCCAGGGACGTTGGTCAACCTGGTGACGGGTGGTTTGCCGCCGGTTGCGGTGTGGGGGCGGTGGTGATTGTAGTGATGGA
>NZ_JBHJRX010000111.1:0-12362 GCF_042268605.1 Streptomyces sp. NPDC056296
CGAATGCGGCAACGCCATGACAGCCACACCCGGCATCCCTGGGTGTCCCGATCTTACGAATGACCGCGATCAACCCACGAAGAAAGGTATGGAACTGCCACTGACCGCGGACGTCCGCGAAATGAGCCAGGTCGGAGGGTTCCGGTCAACGTGACCCTCGGAATCGACAACAGAAGCATCAATGCAGCCCCATATGAGGGGCAACTCACTTAGTAATAGCCCCATTTGTTCGCTAGAAGTGGTGGGGCTGATTCCGACTCGCATGGATATGCCGTTCAGGGGGACGCCTCGCCGGTTTGTGTGCTTCTTGTGACAGCTTGTGTGCCACTGGTGACCGCTGGGGTTGCCGGGTCTGACTTCCTGTGGGGGGAAGCTGATGCACTCGCGTGCTGCGCGCACGCCCATGTGGCGTGCCCGGAGAACACACAGAACCGCTCTCGTCTCGGCGATCACCACAGCCGCCGTGGTGATCGCCGCCGCCCCTGGCCTGGCGGCCGGCCCGAAGCCCGCGCTCCCGGAGCCGGAGAGCCCCTGGACGAAACCGACGAAGGTCGAGGCTCCCGCGACGCCGGCCGGCTCGATCAAAGCGCCGGAGTCGGAGGCGGAGGCCAGACCGTCGGCCGAGATCGCGGCCTGGCGGGCGGCGCAGAAGGCCCGCGCCACGGGCGAGGAGCCTGCCAAGAGCTCCCCATCCCGCTCGGCGGCTGCCGCGGACGCCGCGGCGGCCGACTACCTGCCCGAGGGGCAGGGCGAGGTGCCCTGGCACCAGATCCTCGACACCCGCCTGAACGACGCCCTGGTGGCACGGGTGAATGTCTCCAACGGCAACCTGATGCTCGCCGCGACCGACTTCGACATCGCCGGTGTCGGGCAGAAGCTCCAGCTCACCCGTACCTACAACTCCCTCGAAGCTCCGTGGGGGAAGGTGTCGCAGCGCTGGTGGCAGGGATACGAACGCTACCTCCAGGTGGGCGACGGTGAGGTGGACGTCTTCGACGCCACCGGCAACCTGCTGCGCTTCACCGCCAAAGCCGACGGCACGTACACCACCCCGGTCGGCTACTCGAAGGACCTGAAGAAGAACGCGGACGGCACCTACACCCTCACCGACCGCAAGTCCGGCACCAAGGACACCTACAACGAGCACGGCACCCTCACCAAGGTGACGGACAAGAACAACGGCACGATCACCGTCGACCAGCACGACGAAGGCAGCGAGCACAAGGGCTTCAAGCTCACCGAGACCCGCTCGGGCCGCTGGATCGACCTGGTCAAGACGGACGCCAGCCAGTGGCAGGCCAAGGACCACACCGGCCGCACCGCCGTCCTCGACCTCGACGAGGCCGGCAACCTGACCAAGGTGACGGACACCGCCGGCAAGGCCACGCTCTACGAGTACGACGGCTCGCGCCGGGTGACGAAGGTGACCACCCCCGAGGGCACCGTCACCCTGTTCACCTACGACGCCCACAACCGCGTCACCTCCATGCAACGCGCCACCGGCACATCGGGCGGCGGTCACACCGGCCCGACCTGGCGCTACGACTACAGCGCAGCCACCCCGGCGGACGCGGGCACGACGACGGTCACCGACCCCGACGGCGACGCCACCAAGTACGTCCACAACGCCGACGGTGAGGTCACCAAGGTCACCGACCCCCTCGGGCACTCCCGCCACGCGACGTACAAGAACCACCTCGCCCAGACCGCGACCGACGCGATGGGCACCGGCGCCGACGGCACCGGCGGCAACACGACGACGTACGGCTGGGACGGCCGCAACAACGCCGTCTCCCAGAAGCTGCCGATGGGCGCGACGGCGTCGGTGACCCAGTACCAGACGATCGCCGGCACCGACCTGCCCAACGACTTCACCACCGCCGATGGCCGCAAGGACAGCTTCAAGTACGACGCCAATGGCAACACGATGTCGGTGACCACGTCGGGTACGGCGGGTGCGACGCGCGAGTTCACCTACAACGAGGCCGATCCGAAGTGTGGCGGGTTCGAGGGCCAGCGTTGTACTGCGGAGGACGGCAACGGCAAGGTCACCTCGTTCACCTACGACGACCAGGGCAACCTGATCAAGGTGAAGCCGCCGGCGCCGCTGGGCGAGACGACCTACACCTACGACGCGCTGGGCCGGGTGGAGACCGTCAAGGACGGCCGCGGCATCACCACCGTCTACGGCTACGACTCCCGCGACCGTGTCCGTGAGGTTTCCTCGACGAATTCCACGGTCACCTACGCCTACGACGGTGACGGCAACGTGAAGTCCCGCACCGACGCGTCGGGCACCACCAAGTGGGAGTACGACGAGCTCAACCGCGAGAGCGTGCGCACCCTGCAGAACGGCGCCCAGACCGCACTCGCCTACACCCCCGGCGGTGACGTCGACTCCTACACCGACCCGACCGGAAAGACGGACTACACCTGGGACGAGGCCGGCCGCCTCGACCACCTGACCGCGCCGGACGGCAAGAAGACCGACTTCGACTACAACAACAACGACAAGCGCACCAAGACCGTCTACCCCGGCGGCACCACCCAGGCCGTCACCATCGACGACAACGGCCGCCCTCAGCGGATCAAGACCACCTCGGGCACCCAGACCTTCGTCGACCTCGCCTACAGCTACAAGAACACCGCGGGCAAGGACACCACCAAGATCCGCGCACGCACCGACAACCTCACCAACTACAAGACCACCTACACCTACGACTCCCAGGACCGCCTCACCTACGCCCTGGAAGCCGACTCCGCCGGCGCGCGGAAGGCGTCGTGGCTGTACTGCTGGGACAAAGCCGGCAACCTCACCAGCCGAGACGGCAGTAAGAGCACCTGCCCCGGTGGCACGACCTACACCTACAACGACGCCAGCGAGCTGACCGGGAAGAACGGCTCCACCGCGGGCTGGTCCCACGACAAGCTCGGCAACGAGACCGCAGCCGCCGGCAACACCCCGCGCACCGGTGAGACCTGGACCGACTACAGCCAGCTGGCCGGCATCACCGCCGGCGGCAAGACCTACGACCTGGTCCACGCCGGCACCACCAACGCCGAACGCACCAAACTCGGCGCGACCTGGTTCCACCACACCGCGCTCGGCCTGGCGTCCACGACCACGAACGGCGTCGACACCGGGTTCATCCGCGAGCCTTCGGGCACGCTGAACTCCATGACGACTGGGGGGAAGTCCTACTACTACCTCACCGACGCCACCGGCAACGTCCTCGGCCTCGCCGACGACGCAGGCAAGCGCACCCACACCTACGCCTACGGCCCCACCGGTCTCCCGCGCACGACGCCGACCGAAGCCGTCCCCCAGCCCTACCGCTACGCGGGCGCGTACGCCGACCCGACCGGCCTGTACAAGATGGGCCACCGCTACTACGACCCCACCCTCGGGCGTTTCACCCAGCCTGACCCCTCCGGCCAGGAAAACAACCCCTACCTCTACGCCGCCGGCGACCCCATCAACCACAGTGACCCGACCGGGCTGTGGACGGGATGGGACACGGTCGCTACCGCTTTTGCGGCGGTCGCCCTGATCACGGCGATCCCGACCGGCGGTGCTTCGCTGACAGTGGCTGGCGGTATTGGTCTGGCTGTGTCGCAGGCTGCCTTCGTTGGCGCCATCGCGTGTGGCGTGTCGGACGAGAACGCTTGCTAACCGTCGATAACAGCTGCCCTGGTCTCCGAAACGGAGGCCAGGGCACTCTCGGAGAAAGGGGACGCAACATGCTGAAACAACTACAAGGCGTCTTCCTCACGTGTCTGATCGTTGCGGTGCTGTCTCTAATTGCCTTCTCACCCAACGCTCTTGACATTATGCCCGTGTGGTGGAGCGCACTTGGACTCGCCTGTCTCAGTACATGCGGCCTGCTCGTCTCACGTTTCAATAGTGGGCGATAGACGGGCGGGAACCCACCGGCGTGACGGCAAGCGCAGGCAAGCTGACTGGCAAGAACAGCTCGACCGCGGTCCGTTCCTACCACAGGACTCGGCAACGAAACTGCCGTCGGCAACACTGCCCCAACCGCGAGCGCCAAGCGCACCTGTTCAACTGTGCGCATTGCTACCGTCCGCACGCTCAGCGCCGCGGGCATGGCGTCCAGCGCGGCGCGCGGGATGTCTTCGCGGCCGCCGGGTTTGCGCTGTTCCTGCTCATCGCGATCGAGGGGAGGCAGGGCTGGGGCCGGCGGTGCCAGCCTGTCTCGGCAGTTGCCGTTGTTGATCTTGGCGTGCCGGTAAGGATGCGGGAATGTGATCTTGTGGCGTACAACCCTGGCTAAACGTCGGGTTCCTCACGTGCCCTTCCGGAACTTGACGTGTTGTTGTCCGTTTCCTGCCCGTTGACCTGGCGTTCTGTTGAGGCGTTAGTTACCCCTGGCTACTTTGTAAATCTTGTGGGTGGGGTGTGGCGGGGATGTGGACCCGGTTGCGGGACGGGCGGGGAGTAGAGCCCGGGCCAAAGGGCCGTGCAGGGGAACCTGGCGGAAGACGTGGACGTGGTCGCAGTGCCAACGCGGGCATGACTGCGGTGGTGTGTGCGGCGGTGCTCGCGGCGCTCGTGCCTGGTTCGATGGCCTATGCGGCAGGTGACGAGCCGTCCGCCTCGCCGTTGTCGGACGGACAGAAGGCTCTCGAGCAGGCGCAGGAGACCGGCCAGCGGGTGGAGGTGACAGGGGAGCGTACAGAGCGGACCACGGTGTTCGCCAACCCCGACGGCTACACGTTCACGCTGGAAGAATCGGTCGTCCCGGTGCGTGTACCGGCGTCGGATGGCGGCTGGAAGGCGCCGGACGCGACGCTGGAGAAGCGGTCGGATGGCACGGTGGGCCCGAAGGGTGCTGCCGTGCAGATGGTGTTCTCCGGCGGTGGTGACGCTGCCCCGCTGGCGCGGATCGAGGACGAGGGCCGGTCCCTGGCCCTGGGCTGGCCGGGCAAGCTGCCCGCCCCGCGTCTGGACGGCTCCAGCGCTGTGTACCCGGAGGTTCTGCCGGGTGTCGATCTGCAGGTGACCGCGACCCCGGAGAGCTTCCAGCATGTGCTGGTGGTGAAGACCCCCGAAGCGGCAGCCAGCGAGGAACTGGAGAAGCTCACCTTCGGTCTCAAGACCAGTAACCTCACGGTCCGTGAGGGTGCGGCCGGCAACCTGGCTGCTCTCGACGGCAACGGAATCACCGTGTTCAAGGCGCCACCGGCGCGGATGTGGGACTCGGCGGGCCAGGACGCCACGGGCGGCGCGCAGCCCCAGCTGCTGACCGGGGACGCCGCCGGCACTGATGATGGCGCTCGGACGGTAGAGCCGTCGGATCCGTCGGAGACGGCGCCGTCCGGGTCGGGCCTGGAGCCGGGCCAGGGGGACACCGTGGCCCGGATGGACGTCGAGGTCGGCCAGGGCAAGCTGTCGGTGATCCCGGACGCGGACATGCTGACTGCCACCGACGAGTCGGCGTTCCCGGTGTTCATCGACCCGACCGTGACGTGGGGAGAGTCGGAGCGCACCCTGCTGCGCAGCGACGGCTACGAGTCCTACGGCTGGGGCAACGGCGACGACGGCCACGGCAAGGGTGCCGGCAAATGCGGTTCCTGGTCCGGCTACTACTGCGGCCCGGGCTATGTACAGAAGCTGTACTTCGAGTTCTCCCCTACGAGCCTCAAGGGCAAGAAGGTCCTGGACGCCACCTTCCGGATTACGGAGCCGTGGGCGTTCCAGTGCGATCCGCGCTGGGTGGACCTCGTGCGCACGAACAACATCTCCTCGTCCACCACCTGGTCCTCGCGTCCCAAGGAACTGGACTGGATGGTCGACCGGTGGGTGTCCGCCGGCCGCGGCTCCCTGTGCGACCCCGATTCGCCGGACGCGCCGATCGAGTTCAACGACAATCCGGAAGAGTCGAACGAGAACCTCACGCCGACGGTGCGGGACTTCGCGGCCGGCAAGTTCTCCCGGCTGACCCTCGAAGTCCGCGCTCACGATGAGTCGGACACCTCCGCCTGGAAGCGGTTCAAGAACGACGCCGTCCTCGCGGTGGACTTCGTCGGCCTGCCGGACAAGCCCACCGGTGTCGGCCTGCAGGGCGGAGGATCCAGCACGACGCCGGTGTGTGAGCGCAATGCGGCCGACCCAGCGATCATGTCGTACCCGGAGCCGACGCTGAAGGCCACCGCACAGACCAAGTCGGGCGGCGAAGAGGATGCGCAGCTGCGGGTCTACTTCGACGTCGATGTGCAGAACGCCGACAAGACCTGGACGGACGTCGCCCCGGGCAATGGTTCCCTCAGTCCTTCCACGGGCTACGTGGCGGACAACCGGGCACTGTCCCTGAAGTGGTCGAAGCTGGCCGACGGCAAGCTGTACCGCTACCACGCGTGGACGTGGTCGTACTACGGCTCGAGCCATCTGAGCAGCACCGCCTCCGACGGTTTCTGCTACTTCCGGATCGATACGACCCAGCCCAAGGCCCCCCAGGTCACCATCGGGGCTCCGTACAGCGAGTGCACGACCAACGCCTGCGCGGCCGGAGGCGGACCGGGAACGCCCGGCACGTTCACCTTCAAGCCCGCCTCGGGGGACACCAACACCGCGTACCAGTACAAGCTGTCTTCCGCATCCGCCTGGTCCAGCGAGCTGAAGGGCGCAACTGCCTCGGCGAAGATCACGCCCGCACGGGCCGGCCTGCACCGCGTCTATGTGCGGGCCAAGGACACCCTCGGCTGGGGCTCCCAGTCCGTGGTCGACTTCCTTGTCGCAGCCGGTGACAAGCCCATCGGCAAGTGGCACTTCACTGAGTCGAGCGGAACTGCGGTGGACTCCGCCACCACGGACGGCCGTGACGACGCGACCCTGTCCGGGAGCGCGGTCCGGGATGACCGCCGCGGCCGGCGCGGAGTCATCACTCATACCGCGGACGACGTCCCCCGTGGAGACGCCGGTCACTGACAAGGGGATGGCTCTCGACGGCAGCACCGGATACGCGACCACCAGCACACCGGTGGTGGAGACCCGGGCCTCCTACACACTTTCCACCTGGGTCCGTGTCGATACCGGCGTCAACCACACCATGACCGTGCTCGGCCAGATACCCGACAACCCGAGCCCGTTCGCGAAGAAGTACACCCCGTTCGGTCTGTCCTACGCCGGCGGCGGAGCCAACACCTGGAGCCTGAGCGCACTGGACGCCGACGGAAACCTCCACAAGGCCACCGCCCCGCAGGCCACGCCACGCGGAGTGTGGACCCACGTCGTCGGCGTACACGACGCCGCGAACAAGGAGATTCGTCTCTACGTCAACGGGAAACTGCAGGCCACAACCGGCTCCGGGACCCCCTGGCAGACGACCGGCGCGCTGCAGATCGGCCGGGCCATATGGGCCGATGTCCCCACCGACTACTTCGCCGGCTCCATCGATGAGACCACGGTGTGGCAACGGGCTCTCACATCGGCGGAGATCAGTGACGAGGCACGTTTGATGAACTCCCCGAGCCGCGCCGCCGTCGAACTCGTCGCGGACTGGTCGGCTGACCGCGGCAGCGGCAGCAGCATCAAGGACACCGACTCCGGCTACGGCAGGTCGCTAACGCTGGCCGGTGGGGCGTCGCTGGTCGGCGAGGAGATCGTCCTCGACGGCGTGGACGACGCCGCCACGGCCACGGGGCCGCTGGTGGACGACACCGGTTCGTTCACCGTGACCACGCTGGCGGGCCTGGACTCGGAGAAGCTCGCGTCCAAGCCGGTCGGCTACACGGGGCAGGTCCTGGGCCAGCGCACCGCGGACGGTTCGGCGTGGGGCATCTGGTACAGGCGGACCGGCAGCACGACGGAGTTCGACGAACAGACGTTGGAGGAGAGGACCGTACCGGAGGGCTACTGGTACTTCGGCCGGCTCAACACCGACGGCACATTCAGCGCGGTGGCCTCGGAAGAAAGTGCTGCTCTGGACGGCATGGTCCGGTTGACCGGTGTCTTTGACACCCGGGAAGGCACGATCAGCCTCTACGTCGGCAGTGTCGCCAACGGGGATGCCCAGGCCTTCACCGCGAAGATCGGATCGGGCGATTTCGCCGTGGGCACCGGCTTCACCACCAGTAAGTGGCAGCACTACCTGCCCGGTCGTGTGCGCGAGGTGCGCATGTGGGCTGGCGCGATGGCCACCTCTGAGCAGGTCGGCGAGACCGTGAGCGACTGACGGGTGACCGGTGAGGGCAGCCACAGGCCTGGCTGCCCTCACCTGACGACGACACGTCAGCCGCGGCTGTGGCCGGTGAGCGTGGTGCGGGACTTCTTGAATCAGGAACTGGGTGGGGCGAGAACGATGGTATTTGGCAGAGACACCTCAAAACGACGTGGTGAGGAGGCCCGGCGCCGAACGGGCCGATTGCTTGCGCAGGCGCTGGCCCTGGCACTGATCGTGCCCACCGGCCTGGCACAGGTGGCTCAGGCCGCTGGCCCGGACGGTCTGGGCCGCCCCGATGTGCCCAAAACCCCGGTCACCAAGGTCAAAGCCTTCGACGGCCCTGGGGCGAAGAAGGCACGCGCGAAGGTCGCCAAGGAACGCAAGACCAACGCGGAGCAGGCCAAGCACGCGACGACGGACCGCAAAGCCGACTGGCCCAAGCGTGCTACCGCGACACTCCCACTCAAACCCGGTACACAACGCAAGGCCGCGCCGGGCGGAATCCCCGTCACCCTGAGCCCGGCAGCCGCACCCGTTTCACGCTCCGCATCGTCTGCTGCCGCGGCAGCGGGCCAGGCCCAGATCACGGTCCTGGACCAGAAGACGGCCCGCCGCGCCGGTGTCACGGGCGTGCTCCTGACGGCCGCAGCAGAAACCCCCGGCGCAGCAGACGTCCAGGTCGACTACAGCAGCTTCGCCTCCGCGGTCGGCGGCGGCTGGTCCCAGCGCCTGCGCCTCGTGCAACTGCCGGCGTGCGCGCTGACCACCCCGGATAAGCCGGAGTGCCGCAAGCAGACTCCGCTGGCATCCGACAACGACCTCAACGACCAGACCGTCGCGGCGAAGGTCCGCCTGAATCAGGGGAACAGCGGCGCGTCCACTCAGATGCTCGGCAAGTCGGGCAGTGCCGCTTCCGGTGCGACAGTGCTGGCGGTCACCGCTGCTTCGGCGGGTGCGGGCCAGTCACCCAAGGGCGCGGGGGACTACTCGGCGACGAAGCTGTCGGAGTCCTCGTCCTGGCAGGCAGGCGGCAGCTCGGGCTCCTTTACCTGGTCCCACGACTTCACCATGCCGCCCGCCGCGGCAGGCCCAGTGCCGCCCCTGTCCCTGTCCTACGACTCGGGCAGCGTCGACGGCCGCACCGCCACCACGAACAACCAGACGACAACGGTGGGTGAGGGTTTCGCGCTCACCGAGTCCTACATCACCCGCACTTACGGCTCCTGCGACGACGACGGACACGACGACGTCTTCGACCAGTGCTGGAAGTACGACAACGCGCGCTTGGTCCTCAACGGCAAGTCGACCCGCCTGGTCAAGGACGACGACAGCGGCAAGTGGCACTTGGAGAATGACGACGCTTCTACCGTGATCCGCTCCACCGGAGCGGACAACGGCGACGACAACGGCGAGTACTGGACCGTCATTACCGGCGACGGCACCAAGTACGTCTTCGGCAAGAACAAGCTCGACGGCGCCGACACCCAGCGCACCAACTCGACCTGGACCGTTCCGGTCTTCGGCGACGACTCCGGTGAACCCGGCTACAGCGGCGGTGACGCCTTCGCCGACCGCGCCCTGACCCAGGCCTGGCGCTGGAACCTCGACTACGTCGAAGACACCCGCGGCAACGCGTCCACGTACTGGTACACCAAGGAATCGAACTACTACAAGAAGAACAAGGCCACCAAGGCCAGCACCTCCTACACCCGCGGCGGCTACCTCAACCGCATCGAATACGGGCTGCGCCAGGACGCCCTGTTCACCGACAAGGCCGACGCCAAGGTCACCTTCACCTACGCCGAACGCTGCACCGCATCCGACTGCGACAGCCTGACCAAGGACACCGCGGAAAACTGGCCCGACGTACCGTTCGATGCGATCTGCTCCAAGGACGACGACGAATGCAACGCCGCCGGCACCTCCTTCTTCACCCGCAAGCGCCTGACCGGCATCAACACCTTCTCCTACAACGCCACCAGCACCGCCTACGACCCGGTGGACTCCTGGAGTCTGACCGAGGAGTACCTGGACGGCGGTGACATCGGCGACAGCTCCGACCAGGTCCTCACCCTCAAGTCGCTCAAGCGCACCGCGAAGGCCGGCGACACGGCCATCACGGGTGACCCGATCGCGTTCACCTACCAGATGCGGCCGAACCGGGTCGACGCCACCGACGACATCCTGCCCTTGACCCGCCCCCGGATCTCCACCGTCACCTCCGAAACAGGTGCGATCACCGAGGTCACCCTCTCGTCCCCGGAGTGCAAGCGCAGCGAGGTCCTGGACGCGGCGCCGGACACCAACACCCGCTCCTGCTACCCCCAGTACTGGCACATCAACGGCGCCGAGAACGCGGCGATCGACTGGTTCCACAAGTACCGCGTCAGCGCCGTCGGCGTCCACGACCCCGCGGCCAGCAACCCGGCCGTGGAGCACGCCTACTCCTACAGCGGTGCCGCCTGGCACCACAACGACGACCCATTCACTCCGAAGGACGAGCGGACCTGGTCGGACTGGCGCGGCTACCGCCAGGTCACCGCCTACACCGGCGCCGCCGGCGGCACCCGCTCCAAGACCGTCTCGCTCTACATGCAGGGCATGCACGGCGACAAGAAGAAGGACGGCACCACCAAGTCCGTCACCGTCCCACCCTTGCTCGACACGGACGTCGACTTCTCCGCCCCCTACGACAGCGACCGGTACAAGGGAAGCCTGCGCCAGCAGGTCACCTACAACGGCACCCAGCCCATCAGCAGCGTCTTCAAGAACTACACGTACAAAAACACCGCCAGCCAGACGGTGCCGGACGCCGCCGACCACACCGCCCTGTGGGTCCGCAACTCCTCCACCTACACCAGCACCTACCTCACCGGCTCCAAAACCTGGCGCACCCACACCACCGGCCAGAAATACGACGACCTCGGCATGGTGTACGCCGCCGACGACTGGGGCCAGGCCGGCCTGGGCGGCGACGAAACCTGCACCCGCACCTGGTACGCCCGCAACCCCGACGCCGGCATCAACAACCTGGTCTCCCGCACCCGCACCGTCGCCAAGACGTGCTCGGTCACCGACGCCAGCCTGAACCTGCCCGCCACCAGTGCCACCTCCGGTGACGTCCTCGCCGACACCGCGGCCGTCTACGACAAGGCCGACGCCACGACCTGGCTGGCCACCCAGAAGCCCACCAAGGGACACGTCACCTGGGCTGGTCGCGCCACCGGCTACACGGCCACCACCAGCGGCGACGGGCAGCGCCTGCCCTCCGGCTGGCAGACCACCGCCACCACCACCTACGACACCCTGGGCCGCCCGCTGGCCGTCACCGACACCGCAGGACGCACCACCTCCACCGCCTACACCCCCGCCGACGCCGGCCCCCTCACCAGAACGCTCTCCACCGACCCCAAGGGCTACCGCTCGGTCACCTATCTCGACCCCCGCCGCGGCTTGGCACTGCGCAGCTACGACATCAACTCCAAGAAGACCGAACAGCACTACGACGCGCTCGGCCGGGTCACCGAGGTATGGCTGCCAAACCGCTCCAGCGGCAGCCAAATCCCGAACATCAAGTTCACCTACCACCTCGACAACACCAAAGCGTCCTGGGTGTCCACCTCCACCCTGACCAACAAGGACACCTACACCACCAGCTACACCCTCTACGACGCCCTGCTGCGCCCCCTTCAGGCCCAGTCGCCCACCCCGCAGGGCGGACGGCTGCTGACGGACACGCACTACAACACCCGCGGCCTGGCCTACGAAACGTTCGCCGACATCTTCGACAGCGCCAGCACCCCCAACGGCACCTACACCCGCGCAGAGTACGGCCGCGCCCCGACCCAGACGGAGACCGCCTTCGACGGCGCCGGCCGGCCGACCACCAGCACCCTGTACGTCGGCGGCGTCAAAAAGTGGGCCACCACAACCAGCTACACCGGCGACTCCACCGCCACCACCGCCCTCGACGGCGGCTCCGCACAACGCACCATCACCGACATCCGCGGCCGCACCACCGAAACCCGCAACTACGCCGGCGAAAGCCCCGCCGACGCCGACTTCGGCACCGGCCCCGGCGCCAACGGGCCTTGACCCCTGATGTTGGACACACGAGACACTGGATCCTGAGGATCTGAGGACGGACATCTCGTGGTCATGAAGAACTATCCGCCGGAG
>NZ_JBHJRX010000112.1:0-9582 GCF_042268605.1 Streptomyces sp. NPDC056296
TCCGTCGTCCCCATGGGGAATTACGTGACCGCGGGGGTGGGGAATTACGTGACGCAGAACCCGCCCTGCCTGAGGAATTTCATGATCGCTCACACACCGCTGCACGGGGGAGAGGCTCACCGTCCTCTACCTGACCTGGGCTGGCTGCGCACCTACGAGGGCGAGAAGACGCCGGGACGAGAGCTCGCCGAGGTGGAGCGGATCAACGGCACGTCATCAGACCGCGCATGAAACTCTCCGCCTGCGTCGGCGGCCACCAGGAGCCGCCCTGCCCCCGCCACCGGACCGGGAGCCGAGGAGGAGCGGGAGTGTACCTGGCCACCTCAGCCGACACCACCGCCCGGCGACGCGCCCGCCCGAGGCGGAGGTGCGGCGATGACCGCCGAAGCGGACCCGCCACTGTAGTGGGGGTCGGGTGCTCTCGGCCGGCCGCGCACCGTAGCACCGGCCCGGGCGCGGGCGGCCGGTGGCTACGGCTTGCTCTCGTCGGTGACCGCGGCAGGCAGAGGCGAGGCGCCACCGTGCGGGGTGCAGACCTCCTTGCCCCCGTCCTTGAGGACCACGCAGGCCCGTGCGGCTGCTGGGTAGGGGGCTTCGACCATGGGTGAGTAGGTGTCCCGGTCGTAGGTGATCGAGCGGGCGGCCGAGTGGTTGTTCGGCCCCTCGACCCTCGCCGTGTCCCCGACCTGGCCTTCGGTGATTCTGGCCCACGCGGCTCCGCAGCGGGGGCTGTAGCGCAGTTCCAGGTGGACGCCGTCGACCTTCGCTGCCGCAGCGGTCCACACTCCGATGTGGCATTCCATGCGCTGGGAGTCCTTGTTCCGGCACTCGAACCCGCTGCACTTCGTGAGGCTGCCTCTGGTCATGGGCTCTCCCTGGCTTTCCGGGGCGCCGATGAGCATTCCCGCGAGCAGTCCCGTAACCACCCCCACACCGGTGGCGGCGGCCCCGAAGGCGAGTCCCCAGCGCCGCGGCCGGCGGAGCGGCGCGGAAGTGGCGGGCTGCTTCGGCGGCTGAGCCCCGGGCGAGTCCGCGTCCGGGACCACGGAGGTGCTCGTGCTCGGAACCGGTTCGGGATCGGGAGTTGGATCTGGATCGGGAACTACCGTCGGCGGTGTTTCGGAGGCGTCGGGGCGCGCGACGGAATCGGCGTCCTCCGGAGCTTTTCCGTCCGGCTGCCCGCGCTCGGCGATCTCCAGCAGAAGGAGCAGGCGGTCGGGTCGGACAGAGACCGCCTGGGCGAATTCCCGCACTGCCTGTCGGGGCGGAAGTGCCTTTCCGGTGAGGTAACGCCCCCACGACGATTTGCTGTAGCTCGTCCGGCCGGCGAGCGTGGCCAGGGTCATTCCGCTGCGCCGCCGCAGCAGCCTCAGCTGCTCCGTCAGAAGTTTGGCTTCCCCGGGCGCTCCACCGGCCCGGGGTCTCCCAGCCTGTCCCGCCACCACTCGTCCTCCCTCGTCTTGTCCCCCTGATGCAGGGCCTGTTGAAGCGTCCCGCTTCCCATCATGTCCCACCCGTTCCCACCGCTCTACCGGCGTTGCCGTCCCGAAGCGAGCATGTGATCACCCGCCCCGACAGGAAGACCGCGGACACCTGCCGGGCCGGCCCACTCGATCACCGCGAGGCCGCAGCGGCGGGCACGTGTGTCCATCAACCGGTCCGACCAGGCGAATGGACATCCATGGCAGACGAGCTCGTCCTGCGGGCACATGACTTCATCGACGCCTGCAACGTCGACGGCATGCCCACCGTGGCCAAGGAGGGCTTCACCGGGCTGGGGGCACCCTGTACGCCCTCACCTGCTGCCTCCAGCACAAGCTCGGCCTCACGCCCTGTCGCACGACTCCGGTCCGGCCACACATCGTCCGCGGCTGTTTTCGGTGCCTCACGGGTCCGCCGCGTCCTGGACGAGAAGCCCATGGGCTTCTGATCAATTCCACCCACAGACATACGGAGACAGTAGTGGCAGACGCCAAGGTCCTGGAAGCGCAGAAATGGGTGAACAGCACCTACGGTGACGTCCCCGGCTACAAGCCCTGCGCCGAGGACGGGCAGACGGGCTGGAACACCATGTACTCCCTCATCATGGGGCTCCAGCACGAACTGGGCATCAGCCCGCCCGTCGCGGCTTTCGGCCCCACCACCCTGTCGCGGCTGACCGCCTACGGCGACATCGGCCTGGGGCACACGAACGCGAACATGGTCAATCTCGTCCAGTACGCCTTGTTCTGCAAGGGGTACTGGGGCGGCAACGGCGACGGCCGGTACGACACCAGAACGCTGAACTCCGTCATCTCAATCACCACGGACATGGGCTTGCCGGACCACGGCGGCATGGTCACCCCGAAGGTGCTCAAAGCACTGCTGACGATGGACGCCTACATCGTCCTCGCGGGCGGATCCGAGAAGGTCCGAGCGATCCAGCAGTGGCTCAACCGGAACTACCTGAGCAAGTCCACCTTCTTCATCGGACCGTGCGACGGTCACTACTCACGTGACGTCCAGAAGGCCCTCATGAAGGCTATTCAGTACAAAGTGGGCGTCCCCGAGGACCAGGCCAACGGGAACTTCGGTCCCGGCACCCAGGCGAGGCTGAAGGCCAACACGTTGTCCCAAGGTGACACGGGAGCCCTCGTGAGGCTCTTTTCCGCGGCATGCGTCTTCAACGAACCCGTTCCCGCCGAGGGCTCGCACTACACAAGCTCGTTCAAGGACACCTACGACTCCACTCTCACCGAATTCGTCAAGGCTTTCCAGAGGTTCTCCATGCTGGAGGACCACGGGCGAGGCGACTACGCAACCTGGGCCCAACTCCTGGTGTCCACGGGAGATCCGGAACGCAAGGTCGACGCCTGCGACACCCGCTTCACGATCACCGACTCCCGCGCGCGGGCCCTGGCCGCGGAAGGCTACAAGTACGTGGGGCGCTACATATACGACCCGCCGGGCAGCACCCTCGACAAGGAGATCCAGCCCGGAGAGCTCGACAGCATCTTCAGCAACGGACTCCGCGTCTTCCCGATCTACCAGGACAACGCCCGGGAACTCGGCGACTTCAGCTACAACTCGGGGTACCGCCACGCGCTGGAAGCGCATGAGCGTGCCGTCGGCTACGGGTTCAACCGTGGCACGGTCATCTACTTCGCCGTCGACTACGACGCCACCGACCCGGAGATCACTTCCAACATCATTTCCTACTTCCAAGGAGTGACCGGAGGACTGGCCGCGCAGGGAAAGCGCTACGTACACGGCGTGTACGGGTCCCGCAATGTGTGCGCACGGGTCACCGAGGCCACCTACGCCCGCTGGTCGTTCGTTTCCGGTATGTCCTGGGGCTTCTCCGGAAACCTCGGTTTCCCCCTGCCGGCCAACTGGTCGTTCAACCAGATCAAGGAGTTCCGCTTCCCCAACGGATCAGACTCCTTCGATCTCGACAACAATGCCCATCGGCCCGGCACGGACTCCGGTCAGGGAAGCGTCAACGAAACCGTCTCCCCGTCCGAGGATTTCATCGACTACGTCGCGGAGATCTACGAGTATGCCCGCGCCTACGGCAAGGGAAATCCGAACAGGCTCGTCATGGAATACCTCCGGCACATGTCGTACGACAACATCCAGTGGACGGCTCTCATCGGCTCGCCGGACCGAGACTTCATCACGTACGCCAAGTACGCGCGCGGCGCCCGCTGGGTGGCCAGCTTCGTGGACAGCGCCACGGGCCAGGAGATGGGCATCGAACACCTCATGGCCACCTGCAACGGCCACTTCCAGCACCCGCAGCCCGCCGACGCGCAGCGGGTCAACCATGGTGACGTCGCCGGCTGGGGCGGGGACCTCATCACCTTCTACGCGGAGTGGCAACGCGACCGCGACAGCTACGCCTCCGGTTACCAGTACTGCGTGGAGCGGTTGGCGAAGACCGGTCTCCCCTCGACCTTCGGCTACTCGGACCTCCTGGAGGACGCGGACGGATACCTGCTCGCCAAACGCGTCAGCGCCGGTCTCAACATAGCCACCGCGGTCCTCCGCCACTACGAGAGCGGCGGGAACAACGGGCGGTTCGGTGACTACCGCAGTCAGCGCTTCGGGACAAAGGCGAACACCCACGCGCTGGCCCGGGACATGCTTACGACGAACAGTCCCGTCATCGCAGCCGGACGGAAATTCCTCATCGAGGACACCGCGGGCTACGGCACGTATATGCCCGACTCGCTGCCGGACGACAAGCTCGACGATTTCGTCCAAGGGTTCGTCGATGTCCTCCATGGAATGGCCGGCTGACCGTGCATCACCCACGACGAGGAGACAGACCACCTGTGAACCAGCACGGGAAACACGGGAAACCCGCACCGTACACACTGCTCAGGCGCCGCCAGGTCGTCGGCGGCTTCCTCGCGATCGGCGGGGCAGCCCTGTGGTCCGCCACCGGAACCGCCGGGGTGGCCACGGCCGCTCCGGCGGCCGGGCGGTGGGACAAGGCGGACAGCACCAACGGCTGGCCGGTCATCGAGCAAGCGCCGGAACACCTGATCGAAGGAGCGGGCGGCACCCGCGTCTCCTGCCGCGGCGATGACGTCGCCACCGTCCTGCTCCACCTGGCGCGCCGCTACCACTACGAAGTCCACGAGATCGGTCCCCGGGACATCACCGGGCACACCACCGACCGGATGATCGGCCCACCGTACGAGAGCAATTGCCTCTCCGGGACGGCCATCACCATCTTCCAGCCCCTCTACCCGGCAGGGTCCAAAGGCAATGTCTTCCCCCAGGACCTCGCCACGATCCGGGACATCCTGGCGGAACTGGACGGCGTGGTGACGTGGGGCGGCGACCAGGAGCCCGCCAAGGAGTCTCACTTCCAGATCGACGTCGCACCGGGAGACGCGACGCTGGCGGACGTCGCGGCGCGCATCAGGGAATGGGAGGCCCGCCCCGGAGCCGGTGCCGGCGTCGTCCCTGACGTCTTCGCCGCCCGGCGGCGAGTCCGGGCCAGGGACCTGCGTAACCGGCAGAAGCGGTAGAAGTCCGGGCGACGTCTCGGCAGGTGCACTCGCGGGTGACCGCGCCAGCGGCTTTCACGGTGGTCCCAGCCGTCCCACCGTGTCCCGCCGGGATGGAAGTCCCCGCAGGTCAGCCCGTGAGACGTCCCGCTCGCAGGTCACTTGGGCGGCGACCGTTGCGATCCGTGCATCACCGCCCGAAGACTGCTCACCGAGCCGCCCGCAGCGGGTTGTTCCGGTTATGGGAGGGAATACACATGCGAGCCATGACGAGGACTCTCGTCACCGTCACCACCGTCGCCGGGATCGCTGCCGGAAGCCTGGCCGCCGCAGGCGCCGGCGTCGCGGCGACCCCGGAGAAGAAGCCGGTGGCGAGTGCGGAGGCATTCGCCCCGCTAGCTGTGGTCAACCTCGGTCTGACGACCTCTGAGGCAAAAAGCCTTCAGGGCAAGTTTCTGAGGGCCTGGGGCTACACGGGCGCGATCGATGGGCAACTCGGCACCAACAGCTGGAAGGCGATGCAGCGGCTCCTCAAGGAGAACTGGGGCTACACCGGATCGATCGACGGAATCGTCGGCACGGGAACGGTGAAGGCGTTGCAGCGCTACCTCAAGGCCTGGTACCGCTACACCGGCCCGATTGATGGGGTCGCCGGGCCGGACACCAGGGCGGCGTTCAGGCGGATGGCCAACGTCACCTGAGCTCGGCGCTTGTCCTCGCCTGAAGCGACGCCGGGCAGCCGCACCTGTATCTGCGAGCCAATTGCGGTAGCCGCCGACGCACTTCTGAGATCAGAGTTCAGGCCCCCGAGAAGAACACGGAATTCTGTCAAAGCAATCGAAGGATGAATATGCGCAATCGAACAATCGCGTCCCTTGTCGCAGTGGCATCCGCCGCGGTCGCCGTCACCACCATGGCCACCGCGCCGGCAAGCGCCTACAACCCTGACCCGAGAGTCATTCAGAACGATTCGGCGCGGACGGTCTACTGCCCGTGCCGGTTCGATGACGACATCGACGGTACCTATTTTCAGAAGGATGACGGCGGGGTGGGAAGAAAGGTCGTCTTCGGTAACCAGAGTGGCTACGCGTTGGCGAAGGTTGAATTCCACCCGTACGACGAAGTGCTGTGGATGTACGACGTCGCCAACGACAACGACGGCCTCTACTACAAGGTGTCCTACGAAGGTGATGGTGGACGGTACGGGCTGTACATGCCCCCGGGATCGTCCGACATCTGGGATGTCAAGAAGGTGAATCTGGACATACCGGAGGGCAGGAGCGTGACGATCACGGTGTACGACGACCGTGGGATGGCCGATCACGTCTCCACGATCAAGGCCACTGCCTGACAAGCCGTCCCGATCGGCACGTCGGGCAGCCTTCCGACGTGCCGATTTTCGCGGTTCGTGCTGGATGGCTGTGAGGGAAGGCCAACCACTTTCTCGCCTACGACGGCATCGCCCGCACTCTCATTCTGCTACCGCAGACTTATCAGCACGGACGATGCTCAGGACGCGTCAACGTAGGCGAGGTGGCTTCCGCAGCCGGTGCAGCGGAAGAGCATGGCGGTTGCCCCCTCGCCCAGGCAGGTCAGGAAGCGCTCAAGCCGGCTTTCGTCGTGCAAGCCGTCGAGACGCATGTCGGTCCGAAGCTGGTCAAGTGCTTCAGGATGCGTCGCCAGCTCGGCGTATCCGACTTCGCCCACGAAGGCGGCCGCGTCCCGACAGTGGACGAGCCAGTGCGGATCCTGCCAGGCGTGGAAACCAGGGGTGCGGCGGGTGACCTCGTGCAATACGTCCTCGCTGACACCGTCGAGCCCGTAGGAGTCGGTGAATTCACCCGCGAAGCGTTCAGCTGCGCTCCCGTCTGCGATGCACCACGGGCAGAACCGACCGCTGACGTCCTGAGCGGAGTAGAAGGTCGCCGTGTAGATCCATCCTCTGTCGCGCCGGCAGCAGGCACACATCTCGGCGGCCGCGCAGATGGACCCGCTTGCAAGGGGGTCTGGGTGATAACGGAAGAAGGGCAGGACGGCACTCATCGGCACTGTCCGGTCCGCAGCTCGATGGCCATGCCCACTGATTCCATGAGAAGCAGTCTGCTCTGTGGGCAGGACGTCGATCAAGCGCGGGGATGGTCCCTTCGACGAACCGCAGGGCGAGGCGATCGTCCACTGCTTCCCGCGCCCATGGGGTCTGACAGGACGATTCAGTCGCCCTGCTGTTGCGAGGATCTTCCCTTCCGCTTGGTTTGAGTGACCGTGCTTCTTGGTGCGGCTGTCGGCCGTCGCGCGTATCCGCCCGGTGACTTCGCCGGAATCGAGGTCTGCGACGCGTGAGCGTCGTCTGCCGGAGTTCTGTACGCCGTCCTACAGGTGCGCCACTCCACGGAGTGACGCGAGACGACGGCGACTGACTGACGCCATCGTGCCGACCCGCCCCGGCAGCGCTTGCAGCGTTCCTTGTCTGTCGTTCCGACATAAAGGCCCCAGTGGGTGGTGCCGGTCTCCGGTGGGGCGGCATCCCGCCGGGGTTTACATGACGGGTCGGACCCCGGCCGACGGTACCGCTGTTGTACGCGTGGACAGCCGGCGGGGAGGGGGAGGGAGGTGGCTGCTGCCGGGATGCAGTCTGTCCGGCCGACGCGGCCAGGCCGCCGTACTGCCGCCGTCACGGACGCGCCGGCGTGAGCAGACCGCACCGTCCGACCGTGGCTGAGGGGGAGCAGCTGCTGCCGCGATGGGGACCAGGTCGTCGAGCTGGTCAGCCCTGTCCGCATCGTCGTGGCCAATAGCCCGGCCGCACCGCCCGGAAAGGCACGCCTCGAACTGTGGTGCGCCTTATACCGCACGAGCACGTACGCGAACGGGAGCGCGCCCGGCGGCCCCCTCTCTGTGTTTGGTCCGGTCAGTCGGAGGCGGCGTCCAGCGTCGTGCCCTCGGTTGCGACCGCGCCGTCCTGCAGCGGGATGCCGCCCGCCGGCGAGCCGCTCTCCGGGGCCGCCCCGGATACCTGGCCGCCGGTCTTCTTCGTCGACGACCGCGAGCGCTTCGAGCGGGCCCGCGGCCGCTTCGCCGGCTCGTCGGCGCCGAGCTGCGCCAGTTCCTCCGGTGTCCATCCCGCCGCTTCGGCGTCGACGTACGCCTTGCCGTACGGCTCGTCGAGTTCGGCCAGCAGGACCAGCAGGCGGCTCCGCCTGGCCAGGACGTCGACCAGCGGGGCCGCGGCCGCTTCCCGGCGTTCTTGGAGTGTCCTCATCTTCTGCAAGATTTCGTCAGCGCTTGGCATGCGGTGATCGTAGCGACCGGCGTTCCCGTGGCCGCTCTGATCGCCGGTCTATGACTGTCGTCTGCCACGCGAACGTCAGTGGCTCTGCCACGAGAAGTGTCAGTTGTACGGTCCGCGGTTTTACTGCCGGATCGGACGGCCACGATTGCTCCCGGGCTGCCGCCGTGTGTCAATGGGTTTGACGGTGCCGAGGCGGGTCAGGCGCTCTCGTATGGGCGGTGAGGTGGAGCTCGGCCATGTGAAGGCGGCGGTCGTCCGGTACTGCGCGGAGCTGGAGAGGATGCCAGCCGAGACCCGGCTGCGGCTGGCGGCCGGTCTGCGTGAGGAGCTGGACCCGCTGCTCGCGAAGGCCCTGGACGGGGCGATGGCGGAGGCGTCCGGTCGTGGATGGGGTCTTCGGCGGATCGGTGATGCGGCCGGTCTGTCCCACGAGAAGGTGCGTTACCGGCTGGCTGGGTCAGCGGGGAGGTCGTCGTGAGTGACCAGGACCAGGAGTTCAGGCTCGGCCGCCGGGAGGAGGCCGGGCGGGTGGTGATCACGGTGGCGGGCGAGATCGACCTGGGCACTGCTCCGCGGCTGCGTGATGCTCTCGATGAGGCGCTGAGCTGCGGAGTGCACCGGGTTGAGGTGGACTTTTCCGGTGTTCGGTTCTGCGACTGCTCCGGTCTGGGCGTGCTGCTGCGGGCTCGGGCCCAGGCGGACAACGTCGGCGTCGTTTTCGGCGTCGCTCAGGTGCGCGCGCCGGTCGTCGGACGCCTGTTCCGGCTGACGCAGACCGGTGCTGTGCTCGGGGTCAGCGGGCGTGCGGCGTAGCGGAATGGTCGCGGGCCGGTGCCGGCGAGGCGGTGGCGGCAGACCAGCCGGATGGACGGGCCGGTCTGGGGTAGGAAGGCTGGTGGCTCCTGTTGACGCAGGGGTTGGAGCATGCCCGGACGTGGGCTGTTCCCGGGTATGAGCGAAGGATCGACCAGTATGGCCAGCGGCACCGTGAAGTGGTTCAACTCCGAGAAGGGCTACGGCTTCATCTCCCAGGACGGCGGGGGCCCGGACGTCTTCGCGCACTACTCGGAGATCAAGTCCAACGGGTTCCGCGAGCTCACGGAAGGTGAGCACGTCACCTTCGAGATCGGGCAGGGCCAGAAGGGGCCACAGGCGCAGAACATCGTCCGCGGCTGACCGGGACGTCACAAGCACAGGAGGGGGGGGGGGTGGCCCCGAGCCAACACCCCCCCCCCACAAAACAAAAAGAAAGATCCCCCCCTCCCCCCCCCCCCCCCCCCCCAAACCACAAAA
>NZ_JBHJRX010000112.1:9592-11595 GCF_042268605.1 Streptomyces sp. NPDC056296
GGTGGGGCAGGAAAAGAGGGGAAAAAAGAAAAAAAAACTCGTAAGAGAGAAGCGGGAAAGAAAAAAAAAAGGGGGGGGGGCGGCAAACCGGGCACCCCCCCTCCTGCTGGAAGGACCGGAGAGGCTCGGTGCGGTTCCAAGGAGCAGCGGCGCGGGAGCCCTGCGCCGCTGCTTCCTGTATAGCTGCCGGGGCAGAGTCCGCAGTGCATGGGGCCGTCCGGGGGCGTGTCGGGTGGGGAGGTCAGGTCACCGCCAGTCGCTTCCCTCGGTCAGGCCGACGGGGACGCGGATGACGAGCGTGATGGCCAGTCCGAGGCCGAACATCCACTCGTTGCTGTGGTTGCCTTCGCTGACCTCGCCGGTCAGCTGGGGCTTCACCCGCCGTTGAGGGTCGTAGGTGAGGTCGATGCGCTTTCCCGCGTCGGCGAGCCGCTCGGTGCGGGTCATCGCACGGGGCCCGGCGGCGGCGTCGCAGTCCAGAGCGTGGTCGTAGTAGGTCGTGGTGCTGGTGTGCGTCATCCCGTCCGAGTCGGTATGCGTGGTCGTCTCCACCCGGACGTCCACGGCGGTCACCGTGCACGTCGTCGCCTCGCCCCGCGACCTGAGCGCCGCCTCGTCCACCATCCCCGCGGCCCCGAGGCAGGCAAGGAGCAGAGGGGCGCCGCTGAAAAACGCCAGCATGTTGTCGTAGAGGCCGCCGGAGAAGAACGCCGCGGCGCAGGCGATGAGGACGATTCCCCCGCCGACCAGATCACTGGGCCAGGCGTTGGGGCCGTGAGCCGCCAGGAGACTGCCCCCGGCCGCAGCCCCCAGTGGCTTTGTTCACAGGTACGCTTGAAGTGAACGAAGCCACCGCAGCTGGCCGCTGTCGGCGACCAGCACGGCGCCGATGCTCTCGTCCCGCATCCGGGCGGCAACCTCCTGCACCGGCGTATCCGGCGCCACCGTGACCGGGTCGGCGGTCATGACCTCACGCACCTGCTGAGCCACTGCTGCTCCTTCGATCCACACACGCGAAGCGGACCCCGGGCGGGGCCGTCGTGAGCGGATTCCACCGCCGCCCACCGCCGTACGCGGCCGGTGGGAATCTTCGCTCTCGCGGGTGCCCGCCGTAGCCGACTGGCGGTTGGTTTGACGAGGTGCTGATGGCCTCGCGCCCGGCGCCCTGTGGCTACGCCTCGCGCTTGCCGGGGAATGTGCAAGTGGCGGTGGGCGCCGCAGATGCGCTTCTCAGGGGGCGATAGTGGGGCCGTCACGCATCCCGCCCTCACGTCTTGATCGTTAGCTTGTTCGCCTGGCCCTGCTCAGCCACAACGTGGACTCCATCCACGTGCCCGGACAGGGACCGCCCTGGAGCCGGCGGGCGACCGGATCGGTGGCCAGGGACAGGAGCCGCCTGCGCCGACCAGGAGGCGAGCCTGCGCCCGCTGGACAGGCCGCGCCCAAGCTTCGTCGGTCACCCGCGTCCGCGCCGCGCAGCAGCAGCCGGCCCCAGTCATCAGCCGCCCCCCTGTGACGGTCAGCCGTGGCCGCATCAGCAACGCGAATCAGGAGCCCGCGATCCGGGCATTCTGCGGGTAGCCGACTCGCTGGCAGGCGGCTCTGCGTTAAAACAAGGAGGAAAAGCGTGCCAGATTGGCTCATAGCGGTCGCAATTCCGGTCGGCATGCTAGTCGTATGCGCTTTGATGTGCGCTGCCTGGATGTTCTTCGGCAGATCGTCAGGAGTTACGCGGAACGATATGAGGCACTGGTCCGACAATAGGTAGGTTTACGGCTTGCTGACCTCGGCTCTTCGGTGTGGTGCGGAGATAGATGGCACCGCGATCCGCTCCGGCCACGGGAGGCCAGAGCCTCAATACCGTCGGCCCGCTACATCTGGTGCCGCTGGTAGGCCGATTTCAGGCTCACGGGCCTTGACCCCTGATGTTGGACACACGAGACACTGGATCCTGAGGATCTGAGGACGGACATCTCGTGGTCATGAAGAACTATCCGCCGGAG
>NZ_JBHJRX010000113.1:0-11346 GCF_042268605.1 Streptomyces sp. NPDC056296
GACAGGCAAGCCCTCGATCAAGTAGACATGGACGAGGTCAGGACCTGGGGAATTACGTGACGCCGGGCCCGGGGAATTACGTGATCGTTCACAGCGCGGCCGGTTTCGGCTCCGTGCACACCTTCGGACTGCTCATGGGCGGTCGAATCGGCCAGCTCCAGCGAGACCGGCGCCGCTCCCTGGTGGATCACCTGGGATTGCGCGACACCGCCGTGCCAGCGATGCAGCACCCGCCCTTCGTGCCTGGAGGCGTGCGGGAACGCAGACGGCCGCACGATCCGGCAGGCGCCTTCTACCAGGAAGCGTTCGACGTCGTGCGCGGGCACGTGGCCGCACATGGCTGCGAGCTGATCTTCACAGGTGGCGGCGGGGACGAGGTCAACGCCCACCACTCGCGTACGGAAGCCGGACTCCCGCCGATGGAGCCGGTGCCATGGCTCGGCGACGAGGCCACCGCGGCACTGGCCCAGATGAACGAGAACCTTGCTCCCATACCGGTCCTGCCTGTGCCCACGCTCATGGCCTTCGGCCTGCACAACCCGGCGTACGTGAGACTCGGTATCTGGCCGGTGGCCCCGCTCGTCCACCCCCGGATGATCCGCTTCATGGAGCAGCTGCCGTACGAGTACAAACGTGGCAAGAGGATGTTCCGCGATCGGCTTCGGCGGACGGGTCTGCCCGAGTCCGTCGCGGCTCCGACCGAGCCGGAGAACTTCCTCGCGGTCATGGAGTCGGGACTGCGTACCTACGGGCTCCCTCTCCTGGACGAGATGCTAACCGATTCCCTGCTGATCGATCTCGGCTACGTTGATGCCGACGCCCTCAGCCGGGCCCGCGACCACGCCGAGCGGACTCCCGCGGTGCCCGACCTGCTGTGCGACACACTCGCCCTGGAAGTCGGACTGCGGAGCCTCGCATGAGCGGCCTGGACATCGCCGAACCCAGACACCTGGCAGCCTCCAACCTCTTCTACCGAGACCCCGCCCTGTACGACAGAGTGCAGTCCGACAGCACCAGCGCGAGCACCTGCCGGGCGCTCGTCGACCGGCACCGCCCGGACGCCCGCACTCTGCTGGACCTGGGCTGCGGGACCGGCAGAGACCTGGAGCTGCTGGCCCACTACTTCGACTGCATCGGCGTCGAGTTCCAGCCCGGCCTGGTCGACTACGCCCGCCGCACGCGGCCCGGCCTCGACATCCGCCTCGGTGACATGCGCACCATCCGCCTCGACCACACCGCTGACGTGCTGACCTGCCTGGGAAACTCCCTCTCCTACGTGCACGACAACCAGGACATTCAGGCGGTCTTCCGGACCTTCGCAGCGCACGCCCGTCCTGGGACACTCCTCATACTCTGCTGCTCCGTAGCCCCGATCGAGCGTGATGAGCCGCAGGAAACAGAGATCGAGACCGGATCGGGCACGGCCCAAGTGACCATCACCTACGAGTGGGACCTGCGGGCCCAGATGAACACCATGTGCCGGCACTGGGTCTTCAACTCTGGTGAGGAAACAAGGGACGTGATCCGTCGACGTGTCCTCGGACCGCGTGAGCTGGAGCTGTACGCGGCCCTCGCCGGCTTCGACGTCCTCCAGATCACCGACGGGATCGGAGCAGGCACCTCGCACGGGCCTACCGCGTACACCGTGGCCCGGTTCAGGTGATCAAGACGCGGTCGTCAGCGCCCACGGCGGGGATCGTTCCCTGTCGGGCCGGGCGCCGACTGCGTGGTGGGCGCCGAGTGCGAGGTGTGCCGGTTGGCTCGGAGGGCCGTGGCGTTGCGGTCGTCGGGTAGTGCGGGCAGGTGAGCGCTGCGGCGCAGGCGCCAGATGAGGACGTCGCTCATGGATCCGGCGGAGCGTAGTTCGCGCCGTGCCGTGGCTTCGGTCAGCAGCGTGGCCGGGTCATGACCGGCCTTCCGGGCGTCGTCGAGTGTGACGGCCAAGGCGGGCCAGCCGGACTCGGCTTGGATCTGGTCGGCCAGCTCCGGCAGCATCTGGTGGAGCAGGTTCGCCTGCTGTTGTCGAACACGTGGAGTCAGCCGCCGGCCTCGCTGGCTCAGTACGGTCATGGGCTGGACTGCGGCGGCCTGATAGGCGGCGCGGAGGTGCTCGGCGGCTTGCCGGGCGGCGGCGGCCTGCTGGCTGTGATGCTTCCTGGCGTGCCACTTCGCTGCGGCGGTCACGACGAAGAAGGCCATGTCGATGAGCATGGCCGTGGAGGCGCCGTCTTCGCCCCGGCCCAGGACCGGCCCGCTGTGGACGAGATCACGGGCGGCTTGTCGCAGGGCCCGGTCGTGCCCGCGTACCGCCTTCACGTGGGAGCGGCTCGCGCGCTCGAACGCGGAGGCTGCATCGCGCAGTTCAGCCCGGGTGCGAGCAGCGGAGGTCTTGGCCAGCGCGTCCAGGACCTCTCCGGTCGCGGCGATCTGGGCTGCTGCAGTGCCGTCGTCGCCGTGGTCGATCACCAGCAGGGCCTGCCACGTGGCAGCCGCGGCCCGCCGCCGCGCGAATGCGGGGCCTGTCACGGGCGGCAGTGCAGGCTGATCCGGCCATGAACTGTCGATGGCGGTGGGCGTCTCCGAGGGCCGGCTCCAGCGTTCGCGGACACGGGGCAGAGACAGGTCGGGCGCCAGCTTGGAGCCTGAGTAGAAGACCAGCTCGCCATCCTTGTTCCGGTCATCAGGGAGGGCGACCTTGTACCCGAGGAGATCGCCGGAGGGCGCGAGACGCTTGCGGATCAGCAGACCGGCGGCGGCCAGGCGGTCGAAGAACTCGTCCGTCGAGGCAGCACCGGCCACTGCCCGGCGCACGGACTCACGAAGTTCCTCCCGCGCCGTGCGCTCCCGGCCTTCCCGCTGGGCCTTGTGCCGTTCGGCGCTGGTCGGACGACGGGCTGCGGTGCCATCGCCGGTGGTGAGGCGGCGCAACCCGTAGTCGATCTCGATCACGCGGGCTTCCGCTTGGGAACGCTTACCGTCCTGGCGGATACGGGCTTGGCGGCCGTCCTCTCGTATGACGGTGGCGATGATGTGAATGTGGTCGTCGGCGTGCCGAAGTGCTGCCCAGCGGCAGGCGGCGTCGTCACCGTCGGGAGCGATGCCGGTGGCGGCGACCATTCGGCGCGCGATCTCGCCCCACTGCTCGTCCGACAGGACCGGGTCCTCAGGAGCGGCGCGTACCGACAGA
Organism: Streptomyces sp. NPDC056296; assembly: GCF_042268605.1. Classification (NCBI taxonomy): domain Bacteria; kingdom Bacillati; phylum Actinomycetota; class Actinomycetes; order Kitasatosporales; family Streptomycetaceae; genus Streptomyces; species Streptomyces sp. NPDC056296. Next base: position 3,188 of record NZ_JBHJRX010000113.1, read on the forward strand.
TGCCACACGTGCTCGGCGGGCCGTCGGTTCTCCGGCAGGGCGTTGACCGGCTGGTCGAGCAGCCGCTGGAGATCTCCGTACGTGGCGTGGGGGTCGCGCCCGGGATCAGGGGCGAGGCTGTCCCAGGCGGCCACCAGGTGCGGGTCTGTGTGTTCTTCGTGCGTGCCGGGCCCATATACAGGTAGTGGAGCAGGCCGATGGTGCGCGTGCCTCTTGCGTGGACGCGGGGGATCACCCGGCCGTCCTGTTGTCCAAGTGGTGCTGGGTGAAGGCGTCGACGCGCTTGGCGGCGCGCTGGACGGCGGCGAGGACCGCCTCTGCCTGCGGTGCGTCGGCGCCGGAGTTCAGCGCCTTGGCCACCTGGTTGAGGTTGTTGCCGAGTTGCCCGAGATGGCGCCGCAGCGCGAACAGCTCCTGCAGCATCTCTCGCTCGCCCACTATGTCCGCGGCGGTGCGACCGAGGTCGCGGGCGGCGTCGAGAGCGGAGCGGGCGAGGAAGCCGGCGACGCTCATGTGGCACGTGGCGGCTGCTCGGGCGAGCAGTTGGTATTCGGCATCGTTCATGCGGCAGCTGGGCTGGTGCAGGCGCTTGTTCTCGTCGCGCAGGCGTTCGCGCTGCTGTATGCGGGGCTGCGACGGAGAAGTGCGCGCGCAGTCGATGCTGTGGTTCGCGTGTAGCTCTTCCCCGCCGGTTTGCGATCCGTCCTCGGTCGCATCCGGATGGATCGGCGCCTCCCGGAGCCGATCCGGGCCCGCCGCTCTCGGGGCAGGAGACGCAAGAGCATTGCTCCCATCGGGAGCAATGCTCTTGCACCAACTTGCTGCGCTGTCGGGGGCTGGGATGGTGGCTTCCGGACCGGTGTTGTCGGGAGTGCGGTGATGTGCTTGGTGCATGGGCCCTCTCCGGGCTGGTGCTCTGTGGCGGAGGTGTTGCGGCAATAGGGCTGGGACGGTCCCGGACCGTGTGTCGTGAGTTCTGCGGTCCTGAGCGGACGATGGGTGAGCGCCTCCCACCTGGCCCGCTGATCACGCTCGGGGACCGCGCTGTCGGTCCCCGATCCCCCGGTCCTGGAAGAGGGGGACACGGCGGGCACGGTCTCTTGACGATCGATTTCAGGGCATGGGGCAGGGCAGGCTTCTGCGCTGCCACATCGGCAGTGACCTGCAGGTACGCCGGGAGTTGGTCCCCGTCTGGCACGGGACCGCCCGGGACCGGTCCTCGAAACGGGCGGGGACCGTCCGGGACCGGTCCCCGAAACGGGCGGGGACCGTCCTCGGTTTCAGGAGGACCGGTCCCCACCTTTCCCGGCCACGGTCCCCGGACCGGGACGTCTCCCCTCGAATGATTGCTTTCACGGTCCCCGCAGCCGGTCCCCGATCGGACCGCGGCCGGTCCCCGCCCGGTGAGATCACGCCGAGACCACGTGAGCGCAGTTCAGGTGGGCCGACGGCGTCGCCGGTCGGGGCCTTTGAGGACGACCCGTTCAGTCATCTCGGCGAGGCGGGACGCGACCCGGTCGCCGAGGGCGGTGCGCAGCTCGGCGGTGGGGAGGTTGGTGGTGATGAGGGTGGGGAGCATGTGCTCGTACCGGTGATTGATGAGCCGGTAGGTGAGCTCCTCGGTCCACTCGCTGGTCTTGGCCGCTCCGAGGTCGTCCAAGAGCAGCAGTGGGCTGCGGGCCAAGGTCTGCAGGTCGCGTTCGGCGTCGTGGCCGGCACGGGGGCGCAGGCGGGCGTACAGGTCGGCGGTGGTGACGGCTTCCCAGCGCAGGCGGACGCCGCGGGTGAGGAGGGCGCGGACGGCTCCGTACCCCTGATACGTCTTGCCCGTGCCGGTGGGGCCGGCGATCAGCAGCGACGGCCCTTCGGCGATGCCGGGCCCGCTGGGACCGGGGCGTCCGGCGTGAGCGATCTGGTCCGCCCAGGCGGTGATTTCGGGGTGGTCGGCGAGGGCACCCCGGTAGCGGGCGGGTATGCGGGCATCGGCCAGCTCCAGGGCGGTGACGGGCTCGGTGGACGGCTCCGTGGCCATGGCGCGGGGATCGATGCCGCGGCCCGCGAGGATGCCATTCAGGCGTTCGGCGAGAGGGCCGGCGTGCTGAGGGTCGCGAGTGAGGGTGGGGGTCAGAGCTCTTCTCCGTAGGCGGCTTCGACATCGGCGGGGTTTATCCACGCCTTGTGGACGACGGGCGTGGGCGAGGCGTTCATGGCCTCGTGCACCAGGCTCGGCAGCACGCTGGGATGCAGGCCCTTGGCCCGGTGACGGGCGAGTCCTGCCCTGATGTGGTCGGGGTCGATGCCCTCGGCGAGCAGCTTGCGCACCTCGCGGCCGAGATGGCCCAGGACTCCCTGGGGCGGGCGGTGGAGACACGCGGCGGTGTACTCGGCGATGAGCTGATTCGCCGAGATGGTGTCCGGTGCGTGGGCGCCTGCGCCCCCCGAAGGGGTAGATCCTAGATCCACGATCCTAGGTCCTAGATCCGGACCGTGAGAGGTCACTGAAGCCTCGCGGTCACCTCCGTGAGGCTTCAGGTACGGCTCGCTGAATGCCGCTTGACCTGCGGTATTACGGGCCGAGCCCGAATTCGCTGAGGACTCGGAAGCGTCCCGTGCCTCCTCAGTGCGACCTCGGTGAGGGTTCGGTGCCTGAGCCGGGACGGCTCCGTGCGACGCCGTTGGGACGGCTTCCGTGGCGGCGACCGCATCGGTCCCGTCCGGGGCGGCCCCGGTGTCGTGGTGAGGGCAGCCGGGGATGCGGCTCTTGCTGGCGCGGTTGATCTTCTGGTGCTTGTGCCAGGTGACGACGTGCAGGTAGCGCTTCCCGTCCGGCGCCTTGTATCGGCAGATCAGGCCGGCGTCCGAGAGCTGGGCGAGGTCCTTCTCGACTTCGGCGGGAGTGTGCTCCGGGCGCAGAACCCACAGTTGACCGGCGATGATCGCCGCGTGGTCGCGATAGCGGCCCTGGTCGTCGGCCTGGGTGAGCAGACCGAAGAAGGTGCGCTCGGCGGTCAGGGTGACGGCGGCGAGGGATTCGGAGACGAAGGCTTCGGGCTTGATGGTGCGGATCCGTGCCAAGAGCGGAGTGTTCCTCACTCGGTGGCCGATGGGCGGGCACCCATGGCGCACCGTCGGTCGTGACGGTACAGGCGGGGGAGTCGGCCGGCCGTTGACGCGAGGCTGACTGAGAGTCGGTCGCGCTTTCCGGGGGTGTCGTCAACATAGCCACACCCGGGCGGCACAAGTCCAGCCCTGACCTGTCGAATTTCTCTCGACAGAAAGGCCGTCGGGAATCGGGGCGGCGAGGGCGGTGTGAAAACGGTAGGTCACGATCGGCGGTTGACCAAATAGTTGTTCTGGACGTCAAGCCAGAAGGATCACACCGGCAAGGCGTTGACGTCCGGCGAGTAGCGAAGCTACAACACAACTCCCCTGGTCAGAGACGCTGTCGAGTGCTGCTCTGGCCGCCGTCACGGGGAACGCATCAACGAAATGGCCACCCGCGTGGCAAACGCACGGCGGCGCAACATAGCCGACGATCGCCGGTTAACCAAACCGGCGAACACAGCCGAGAATTGGAGTCATGGCAGCACGTTCACTGGAAATCGGCGCAGCCGGGATGAGAGCCGCCCGCACGATCGAAATTCTCCGCACCGAGCGCGGACTCTCCCAGAGAGAGCTGGCCGCTCGCGTCACCGCCGTCGGCCGGCCAATGTCCAACACGATGCTGTCCCGCATCGAACGCGCGCAGCGCCGCTGCGACATCGACGACCTGCTCGCCCTCGCGCAGGCACTTCGCGTCCCGGCCCGCGCCCTGCTCCAGGACTCCGCGACCTGTTGAAGCCACCCCCCCCCAACGGTCCGCCGTGCCCTCTCCAGTTCCCGACCTCGGTAAGGAAGCCTCACCGTTGCACCGACTCGCAATAGCCCCGGCCCGTTGCCCTCAGCAGCACAGCCAAAAGGGGGCGGTCGCCCATGACTGACCGCCTTCTTACGGTGGCCGAAGCCGCCGAACAGCTCGGTACCGGCGAACGGTTCATTCGCCGTCTGATCGCTGAGCGCCGCATTCGCTACGTCAAGCTCGGCCGTCCCGTGCGCGTCCCCGAAAGCGCCGTCACCGAGTACATCGAGGCGCGCACGGTCGAGCCGACCCGGCGCACCCGCACTCGGTACGGGAGGGCCGCCTGATGCCGACACGCAAGCCCCAGCGTCGTCGGGAGTTCGGCACCGTACGCAAGCTCCCGTCTGGTCGATGGCAGGCCCGCTACCTGGGCCCGGACGGTCAGCGCCACAAGGCCCCCGAGACCTTCGACACGAAGACCGACGCGCAGGACTGGCTGAACCTGGTCCGCGCCGACATCGAACGTGACCACTGGCGTGACCCGGACGCCGGCGCAATCAACTTCGAGAGGTACGCCCTCCGCTGGGTGGAGGAGCGCGGTCTGGCTCCGACCACGGTCGACCGCTACGACGGCCTGCTACGCCTGCATCTCCTGCCGGCCTTCGGCGGCAAGGACCTGGACGAGATCACACCACCTTCCGTCCGCACCTGGCGAGCCGAGCGGCTCAAGGCAACGGGTGCCACGACGGTCGCCAAGTCGTACCGGCTGCTGAAGGCCATCCTGCAGACCGCGGTCGACGACGACCTCCTGCGGACCAACCCGTGCCGGATCAAGGGCGCCGGCCGGGAGGAAGCCGACGAGCGGCCGACCGCCACCGTGGAGCAGGTCTTCGACCTCGCCGACGCCATGGGCCCGCGCTGGCGCCTGATGGTCCTGCTCGGCGCGTTCGCCTCGCTTCGCCCCGAGGAACTGGCCGAGCTGCGCCGCCGCAGTGTCGATCTCGACGAATGCTCCCTGCGGATCACGCATGCGTCACCGGAGCTGACCAACGGCAAGAGGGTCACCGGCGATCCCAAATCGCGAGCGGGCAAGCGCACCGTGTACTTGCCCGACTTCCTCCTGCCTGAGCTGCGCCGCCACGTGCAGTGGTTCGCCGAGAAGGAGCCGGATGGTCTCCTCTTCATAGGGGAGAAGGGCGCCCCATTCCGTCGCTCGACGTTCGGACGGAAGTGGCGCAAGGCCAGGACGAAGGTGGGGCTGCCCGACAACTTCCGCTTCTACGACCTCCGGCACACCGGCAACACCCTTGCCGCCGACACCGGCGCCAAGCTGAAGGACCTCATGGTGCGCGCCGGCCAGTCCTCGGAGCGCGCCCAGCTCATCTACCAACACTCGACGGCCAAGCACCAACGTCGGCTGGCCCAGTGGATCGACACTGAAGTGCGCGAACGCTTGCGTGAGGCGGGTGCGGATCGGGCGGAAGCCAAATAGGCGGACCGGTATCGGGCCTGCGAGTCTGGCTGGACGGTTCCATCGGCCGAACTCTGGAGGCAGGCGACGGTCTCCGCAGCACCGTGCGCCCCTTGTGCCCCCTTGAGGGATGGCCGTAACTGAGATCAGCTTCTCCCTGTATGCAGTGACAGGGGAGTTGTGGCAGGCCGTGACCAGTCACAACTGGAGGGGGTAGTGATGGCGATCAAGTTGGTATCCGTTTCGCCCGCACAGGAAGAGCTGATCGCCAAGGCCATAGCCCTGGGCGACCGGTACACGAAGAGGCTGGGGCTTCTGACGCCACCTGCCTATGAGAAGGCAGCTGAAGACGGTGGCCTTCTGGTCGCGGTCGAGGCCGGTGAAGTGATCGGCTACGCGCTGTTCGGACTGCCGAAGAGGAGCGCGCGCATCCGGCTCGCGCACCTGTGTGTGGCCGAGGAGGAACGGGGGCGAGGAATCGCGGGCCGCCTGGTGGAGGGCATCAAGGAGAGGTATCCACAACGCCTTGGGATCAAGGCCAAATGCCGTCGGGACTATGACCTGAGCGGGATGTGGAGGAGCCTGGGTTTCGTCCCCGACGGTGAGGCCCGCGGGCGTGGTCGTGACGGCGAGATTTTGGACGGCTGGTGGCTGGACCTCGGCCATCCGGACCTGTTCACGGAGATGGAGAGCGACGCGCTCCTCGTGGTGACGGTCGACCACGGGGTGTTCGCCGACCTGCGCGGTCTTACGGACACAACCAGTGCCGAGGAGTCCCGTGCGCTCGAAGCCGGATGGATGGCGGATCTCGTCGAGCTCGCCTACACCCCGCAGTTGGTCCATCAGATCCGGGATCTCACGGACACGGCAGAACGTCAGCACCAGCAGGCTGCACTGACCGGGCTGCACAAGCTCTCACCCGGCTCCGCGGCCGTGGAGGAGCGAACCCGCGAACTGGTGCAAGCCGCTACGAAGGCGATTCCCGCTCTGTCCGCCGACCCAGCACTTCTGCGGGGCGTGCGGTATGTGGCCGAGACCTCCTGTGCCGGACTGCAAGTCCTGGCGACCCGTGATCCGCTGCTGTCCAGCCTGACAGACGTGGCCTGGGAGGTCGCTCGCGTCCGGATCGTCTCACCGTCGACTGTGACGCTTCACGTCGATGAGCTGCGGCAGGCCCAGGTGTATCGCCCGGCCGACTTGATGGGGACGGAGTTCCGGTCCGCGGAGGTGGCGCCAGGCGTGGAGGACGAACTGGTCGCCTTCTTCGAGCAGTCGGGTGCTGACGATGGATCAGCCTTCGCGGAGCGGCTGCGGTTGCTGAACGAAGGCGCCATCGCCTGGCGTCGCGAGCTGCTTCGGGACGGCCTTGGCCGACCGGTTGCCCTCTACACCTGGTCGTTGGACGGCCGAACCCTGGTAGTCCCCGTCCTTCGCACGGCCGACCACCCCCTCGAAGAGACCCTGGCCCGGCAGCTCCTCTTCCTGCTCAAGCGGCTCGGGAGGGACTGCGGCGCCGAGATCGTCCGTATCAGTGATCCGTATCCCTCCGAGGCGGCGCGTTCCGCGGCCGGTGACGACGGCTTCTTCGAGCACGACGGCGGACTCGTCGCGTTGCTGGTGAACGTGTGCGGGACAGCCGCCGAGGTGGAGACGGTGGCCGGCGGGTTGGCCCGGGAGCTGGCTGTCGACGCGACCGCCCTCGATGTCGGCATGCCGGCGGAGGTGACCGCCGTGCTGGAGCGTGCGTGGTGGCCGGCCAAGGTCATCGACTCCGAGTTGCCGTCCTTCATGGTGCCCATCAGACCGCGCTGGTCGACTGAGCTGTTCAACGTTCCGGCCATGCTCATCGCGCGGAGTGACGCCCTTGGTATCAGCAGGGAACATGTCTACTACCGATCTTCGCAGCGTCGCGGAGAGAGTGTCCCGGCTCGACTGCTCTGGTACGTCAGCGACGACAACTCGACCAGCGAGGGCCAGATGGTGATGGGCAGCTCTCGGCTCGATGAGGTGCTCATCGACACACCGGACACCCTGTTCTCGAAATTCGAACACCTGGGCGTATATGGTCGGGCTGAGGTTGAGAAAGTTGCAGACGCGTCCGGTCACGCCATGGCGCTGAGGTTCTCGGACACCGAGATCTTCCCGAAGCCGGTGACGCTGCGCCGATTGACCTCGCTAGCCAGGGACCGGGGGCTACCGTGGTCGCCTGGCTCGCTGATCTCGCTGTCCAAGATCAGTAGCGAGCTGTTCCAGGCGGTTTACCAAGAGGGGCACCGAACAACGTGAGCGATCCGGAACGCGCGATGCTGCTGTCCGTCCACCCGCGCTTCGCCAACGCGATCCTGGCCGGCAGCAAGACGGTGGAGGTCCGCCGCCAGCGTGTCGCCGCGCCTCCCGGAACGCCCGTCCTCCTGTACGCGACCGCGCCCACCATGGCGGTGGTGGGCATGGCGCGCATCGCCGCTGTCCATGTCGCCACCCCCAGCGAGGTCTGGTCGGCTCATCGGGGGCAGACCGGGATCACCCGGCGGGAGTACGACGTCTATATGAACGGTGCGACGCAGGCGAGCGGTCTCACGATGGAGAATCCCGTCTCCTTCGAAGAGCCGGTAACGCTCAATGCGCTGCGCTCCGCCGGGTCCTTCCACCCTCCGCAGAGCTACCGCTACATGAAGGGCGACGAGCTTCGACAGGTGGCCGCGGCGGGGCCTGTCGTGGGCGCGGCTCTTCGCGACGCACTGGGAGACCTGGTGCCCGCCTAGTTGTACTGCCCAGCCAGGTTGGTCGAGTTTGTGCGACGACACGGTCTGAATCTGTAGGACGGCGAAGGCCTCCGGTTGTGGAGTGGAG
>NZ_JBHJRX010000114.1:0-11102 GCF_042268605.1 Streptomyces sp. NPDC056296
CCCCACAACCGGCATGCACACCAACACCAACACCTTCCCTCCACACAGACGGACAAGAAAACGAACCACTCAGAACGAAAAACAGCCAGTCGGGCGTCTACGCTCGATTCCGGCGACCGTTCACCGGCACCAGCAGGTCGCCGACAGCAAGGAGCAAAGCCAGGACCACCAGTCCGACCACGCCGAGCAGCCCGCGGGCGGCCGCCGCGTGAAACTCACCTGGCGACTGTGAGAGAGCGCCGGCGAACAGGGCACCGGTAAGCGCCATACCAATCGAGGATCCGATGCGCTGACCGGTCTGGAGGAGGGCTGACGCGCCACCGGCGTCGGCGGACGGCACGTCTCGCAACGTGAGGGTCTGATTCGGTGAGATCACCAGGCCACTGCCACAGCCGGCCAGGAAGAGCGGGGCGATCAGAGAGGCAGCTCCACTGCCTTGCGGTGAGGCCAGCAGGGCGGTGACTCCGATGCCGACCGCGACCATGACCATCCCCGCGACGACGAGCCCGCGGCCCGCCCGGTTCAGCAGTCGACTGCCGATGATCGGGGCGAGGGCCAGCCCGGTTGCGAAGGGCAGCACGCCCAGACCCGCCTGCAGAGGCGTGTATCCCAGTCCCTGCTGGAAGAAGAGGGCCAGCACGAGCGGGATGCCGGTTGAGCCGGCGAAGTACACCGTCGCGAGCACGGTGCCTGACGCGAAGCTGCGTACTCGCAGTAGATCCAGGTTTACCAGGACTGCCCTGCCGCGGTCGGACCGGCGCCGTTCCCAGAGCACGAAAGCCGGCAGTGCCACGATGGCGACGATCAACAGCCACCACTGCGGCGTACCGGTCTTGCCTGCCTGGACGAGCGGCAGCAGTGTCGCCGTGACACCGAGTCCGAGCAGCAGCATGCCCACCAGGTCGGGAGTGCGTCGCACCTCATGCGGCCGTTCGCCCGGGAGGAGCACGGCTGCTGCGACGAGCGCACCGATCCCGACCGGAACGTTGACCCAGAAGATCCATCGCCAACCGCCCGCCCCGTCGGCCCACTGCAGCAGCAGTCCACCCAGCAGCGGTCCGACAGCGGTGGACAAACCCACCGTCGCCCCGTAGAGGCCGAACGCCCGATTGCGTTCCGGGCCCGTGAACAGCTGCTGGATGATCCCCATGACCTGGGGATTGAGCATGCCTGCTGCGAGCCCCATCAGCACTCGCCCGAGGACCAGCCACGTGGTGTTGGTCGCCGCGCCGGTGAAGGCGCTCGTCGCGACGAACAGCGTGAGACCGACTTGGAACATCCGCTTGCGGCCGAAGTCGTCGCCCAGCCGTCCGGCAGGAGTCAGGGCCAGGCCGAAGGCCAGCGCGTATCCGGCCACGACCCAGGACACGTCGCCCGCTGAGAGATGCAGACCATTCTGGACGGACGGCAGGGCCACGTTGACGCTGCTGGTGTCCAACAGAGTCATGAAGCCGGCAACCAGACATACCGCCAGTGCCCCCCAGCGTCCACCGGCGGGCGAAGGGGGCGCGGCGCGGGCGTGGCGCGGCTGCGTGCGGCGATGCAAGAGATTAGGCAACGTCGGCCTCCCGACATGTGACTGTCAAGGAGCCGACCTTGTCTGATCTGCCGGAAACACGGTGCTGGTTCATCCACTCTCCCCAACGCTGTCGAGTCCCAGGACGCGAGAGGGCGGCGCGTTTCGGCGGCGCTTGTCGCGTCCAGAAGCGACGCCTGCATAGCAAGACAAGTACTTTACACACTAGGTTCCGTTCGATCACAAGGCAAGTGCTTGCTATCCTGTCGCCATGTCATCCGATGTTCAGGGCGGGCTGGGCTACCTGGTCGGTCAGCTGAGTCAGCGCGTCAGACGTCTCTATGAAGCCGAACTGGCTCCCTTTCGTCTCAACATGCCGCAGTACGCCACGCTGACCTATCTCGCAGCGGCCCCCGGGGGGCTACCCGCCGCGGAGATCGCCCGTCGGCTGCACCTGACTCCGCAGGCCGTAAGCCTGCTCGCCGCCCGGCTCGAAGCGGCTGGACACGTCACCCGTGCCGAACCCACCACCGGACGCAGCCAGCCGCTACTCCTGACCGAGGCTGGACGTGATCAACTCGTCGCTGCTCGCGGCGCCATCGTGCAGGCGGAAGCGGAAGCCTTCGCGCCGCTGGGTGCCAATGACCGGGAGGCCCTCCGAAGGCTTCTTGCCGCCTGTCTGGCCCCTGACGCGTCCGGCCCCGGTCCGGGTGAATGAAGTGCCGTCGGCCCGGCTTCCTGATGCGACGCCGTTGGCGAGCCGAGCGGTTTTCCCTGTCTGGCCCCCAGAGATGGCACTTTCTTGCGCCCGGACGCCACTTCCGGTCAGGAACTGAGCTCTGGACGCATCTGGTTCGTTGTGTGTGCTGGGAGCCCTTCATAGTTGCCGAGTCATCGATCGATGGCGGCCCGTATGCGGTTGTGAAGGAGTATCAGTGAGCACAGCGATAGTGGAGGGAGGCCACGACCGGAGGGGGGCGACGCTGGTCATGGCTTGTTTGGGCGTGTTCGTTGCCTACTTCCCGGTGACGACTGTGGCGGTGAGTCTTCCCGTCGTCCAACAGGCGTTGGGCGCGTCGACGTCAGACCTGACGTGGGTGACCTCCGCGTACGTTCTGCCGGTCGCCGCGCTGGTTCTCACCGCCGGTGTATTCGGTGACGTCCACGGCAGGAAGAGGGTCTTCAACGCCGGTCTGGGGTGCTGCGCGCTGGGTTCCGCCGTCGCGCTGTCCGCCCAGTCCATCACACAGGTGTGGATCGGCCAGGTGCTGCTGGGAGTGGCCGCCGCCGCCCTACTGCCCATGTCGCTTGCCCTCATCAGCCACGCGGTCCCCGACCCTCGCGAGCGGGGTAAGTACATCGGGCTGTGGACGACATCGATGATGGGGGCACTGGCCGTCGGTCCACTCGTTGCCGGCGTCATCGTCGAGCACGCCGCCTGGCGGTGGATCTACCTGCTGCCCATTCCGCTGTCCCTCGTCACGGTGATCGTCTCAGGCTTCCTTCTCACCGAGTCGAGGTCCCACCTGCAGCGGAAGCTGGACTGGCCGGGGCAGGCCACCGCTGCCCTCGCGATTGTCTCCCTGGTCTACGGCGTCATCGAAGGCGGAGCCACGTCATTCGGCGACGTCCGGGTCGTCGTGGCACTGGCGGCCGCAGTCTGTTTCGGGGCGGCGTTCATTCTCGTCGAACGCAGCAGTTCCAGTCCGATGCTGGACCTGTCGCTGTTCCGCAGCACCGCGTTCACGGGGTCCGCGCTGGTCGTCATGATCAGCTTCCTGGGACTGATCGGCTTCTTCTTCGTCTTCAGTCTCTACATGGGCATGGTGCAGCACCTGAGTACATGGGACGCGGGCTTGCGGTTGCTCGTAGTCACCGCGCTGCCGATGGTGCTCGGCACGGCGGTCGGCCGGTTGATGCGTCACATGTCGGCGCGCACCTTGATCACGGGCGGCCTGGTGATCGCGTCCGCGGGCCTGTTCTCGCTGGTTGACGTCGGAGCGGACACCTCCTTCGGGGCGCTGGCCTGGCGTCTGGCGCTGATCGGTCTCGGTCTGGGGCTCGCGTTCCCATGCGTTACCGCGACCGCCATCTCCTCGGTGCCACACCACCTCGCCAGTATGGCCTCCGCGGGTAACAACGCCTTCCGCCAGGTCGGCGGTGCTCTGGGCCCTGCCATTCTGGGAACGCTGCTGACGAGCAAGGCGGTCGGCGCATTGAGCGGCCATCTCTCCGCGGCCGGTCTGGCAACGGCGACCAGGCAGCAGGTGCTGGACGCCGTAGACGCGGGGGGCCTCGGAGCCGTCGCAGGGCTGGATCTCGGTCGCGAGACCGGGCCCGCCCTGTACGCGGTGTCCGAGTCGTTCTTGGACGGTCTCCGGCTGTCGTTGCTGGTCTCGGCCGTTCTCCTGCTTGCCGGTGCCGGGCTCGCGGCCTGGCTGCTGCGGCCCTCGAGAGAGCCCCGTCATGCCGGTGCCGTCGCCGCACGCGGTGGCGGTCCCGTCCGGGACGGCGAGCGTCGAAGGACCACGGCGGCGGACCTGCGGTAGCGGCGCAAAACGTTCGCGGCCGTCGGCGGCACATGCCCCTGCGGGCCTGCGAACCGTCCCGCTCAGCGGAGGACGGGACGATGCCGGACCTTCCCGTGGGGACGGGGAGGGCGCCGGCCCGGCGATGTCTCCGGCCCTCGGCCGAGGGCCGGAGACATCGCGGTGCGAGCCGAGCAGGATGCGGCATCATCGCAGGGGGATCCACACCGCCGCATCGGAAAGCGTCAGACGGAGAAGGCAATGACGGTGTACCAGCCCGACAACCTTGACCTGCGCCTGCTCCAGGCGCTGCAGATGGACGGCCGGGCTCCCTTCAGCCGCATTGCCGAGGTACTGGGCGTGTCCAACCAAACCATCGCACGGCGCTACCGCGGGCTCCGTACGCACGCGCGGCTCAAGATCCTCGGCATGGTCGACGACAGCCGACTGGGCCGAACCGGCTGGATCGTCCGGCTCCGCTGCCCTCCGGATGCCGCAGAGCAACTGGCCGACACCCTCGCCAGGCGCCCCGACACGCTGTACGTCGGTCTCATGTCCGGTGGCACCGAGGTGATGTGCGCGATGAAACCGCGCAGCCGACAGGACCGCGACGAACTTCTGCTGAACCGGATCCCGCGAACCCGACGGATCACCTCGGCTGAAGCGTACTGCCTCCTGCACCCCTTCTACGGTGGACCGCTCGGCTGGCTGAACAAGATCGATGCTCTGGACTCCGACCAGAAAGCGGCCCTGCGCTCGGACCCACCCGAAACCCGCGCGGGCAGCGTCATGCTGGACAGCCTCGACGAAGAGCTGCTGCGACTCCTCCGCCACGACGGGCGTACGACGATCACCGAGCTGGGGAAGGCGACCGGCCAGACGGAACCGGTGGTCAAGCGGCGCGTGACTCGGCTCCGGAGAACAGGTGTGCTCTACTTCGCCGTCGAGTACGATCACGAACCGTTCGGACACGGCATCGAGACCATGCTCTGGTTGACGGTTGACCCGGCGCGGCTACGCGATGTCGGACAGGCCCTTGCCGGCCACCATGAAGTACCGTTCGCCGCGATGGTGAGCGGCCAGTCGAACATCGTGCTCGCCGTGTTGTCCCGAACCACCGAGGAACTGTTCGCCTACGTGGCGGACCGGGTCGGCTTGATCCCCGGCGTACGGGCCGTCGAATCCGTCCCCATCCTGCGGCAGGTCAAGGCTTTCACCTACGAGCCCCGTCGGTGATCCGCCCCTTCAATCACCCTCGCCGCCGGAGTCCACCCGGCGGGCGGGTTCACAGAATCACTTGTCCTCTTCGCCCAGCGCAAGAGCCGCTGGGGCAGCAGGCACGCGCAGTGGACCCCCCTGCTGGTCGCGCCGCTGACCTGACAGGGTACGGCCATGCTGATCAGCCTCGACGTCCCTCGGCGCCAGGAGTCCAGTTCGCGCTCCCTCCTCAATCGGGAGGGGCCGATGGCGCCCCCGAGGTGATTCGTCACATCGCCAGATTCAGTTCGGCCCAAATGGTCTTTCCCGACTGTTGATATCTGCTGCCCCATCGGTCGCTGAGCTGGGCGACGAGGAACAGTCCTCGGCCGCCCTCGTCGCCGGGCGAGGCGCGGCGCAGCCGGGGCTGGGTGTTGCTCGGGTCGCTGACCTCGCAGATCAGTACGTTGTCGCGGATGAGCCGGAGGCCGACCGGCCCACCGGCGTAGCGGATGGCATTGGTGACCAGTTCGCTGACGATCAGTTCGGCGGTGAAGGCGATGTCATCCAGGCCCCACTCCGTGATTTTGGCGAGAACCGCGGTGCGTGTCTCGGCGACGGTTGCCGGGTCGGCCGGGAACTCCCACTGCGCGATCGCGTCGTCACGAAGCGAACGGACGTGCGCGAGGAGGAGCGCGGTGTCGTCGGCGGCCCGAAGACGCGGGTGGTGGGCGGTCAGAGAATGTCCTGCCTGATCCACGGAGCAGCCGGAACGGTGCAGTTCGTCGACACGTTGGCCCAGGTGGCGAATTGCGGCGTCGATGGCCAGGGTGCGGTCCAGCAGGCCGTCGGTGTACAGGGTGAGCCAGCTGCCGGGGGCGAGGTGGACGGTGGTGGTCTCGAAGGGCAGTCCGCCGACGCCGAGGGGCGGTCCCGGGCGCAGCTGAACCGGTTCGCTGCCTTCCTGGGGCCGGGTCACGATGGGCGGTGGATGACCGGCGCTGGCGATCGCGCACTGTTGGGTGACTGGGTCGTACAGGGCGACCAGGCATGTGGCGCCGACCGTGTCCCGATCGGCCGGGGCCGCCTCGGCGGCGAGTCGGGCCACGAGGCCGTCGAGACGGCCGAGCAGTTCGTCCGGCGCCAGCTCCATGTCGGCCAGTGTCTGAACCGCTGTGCGCAGTCGTCCCATGGTGGCGGCGGCGTGCAGGCCGTGTCCGATCACGTCACCCACGACGAGTGCGACCCGCAGGGAGGGCAGTGGGATGGCGTCGAACCAGTCGCCACCGATCTCCGCTCCGCCGGCTGCGGGCAGGTATCTGCTCGCCGTCTCCAGCGCCGAGGTGCGGATAGCGGCGGCCGGTAGCAGTCGGCGTTGCAGCTCCACGGCGGCGCGGTGTTCGCGTGTGTACCGTCGCGCGTTGTCGACGCCGAGCCCGGCTTGCAGGGCGATCTCGGTCAGCAGGTCGGCGTCCCGCTCGTCGAAGGGCTCCTCGCGACGGGTGCGCCAGAGCGCAATGACGCCGAGCACGAGTCCGCGAGCGAACAGGGGAGCGGCGGCGAGGTAGTGGGCGCCGTCCGGAATGATCAGTGCAGCCCTATGCGGGTCAAGACCGCGTTCCATGGTCGTACGGTCGACGAGGACCGTCTCCCCAGCCTGGAGACGTCGCACGCTCGGGTGGTCGCGCAGAGGAGGCACCGTCGCGCCGGGTTGCAAGGCGTCGGCAGGCCAGCCACCTTCGGCCCGCACCGCGATCCGTGTCAGATGGAGGTCGCCCCCGCCGAACGCCTTGGGTGGTTCGTCACCGGAGAGAACGGCCTCTGCCAGGTCGACGGACACCAGGTTCCCCAAGCCGGGCACCAGCACGTCGGCGATGTCCTGCGCGATGCGCCGCGGGTCCAGGGAATGGCCGACGGCGACGGCCGCCCGGTGGCGGAGCCGGAGCCTGCGGGCCGCCAGCCACTGGGCCGTCGCGTCCGTCAGCAGCACCGTGACACCCGTGGACCGTCCACTCCGATCCGTGGTGCGCAGCGCCGACACCGAGAAGGACCACTCACGTCCCGGAGACGACAGAGAACGCACATGCTGCTCCTCGGCCACCTGGGGCACACCAGTACTGAGAACTGAGCGCAGACGCTCTTCGGCCAAGGCGGCGTCCGACGCTGCCATCACGTCGCCGAGCCGACTGCTCAGGGGCAGCACCAGCTGGCCCACCGAGGTGAGGTTCGTCCTACGCACCGTCAGGTCCAAGTCCCGTACGACCACCCCGATCCGATCTTGAGCCATGAGGGCACGAAGCAGCGCTGCGCCCTGCTCGGCCTCAACCGCGCGATCGGCAGGCACGGCGATGAACAGCCGGTTCGCACTCCCCTCCAGCTTGAGCAGGCGGCACCGCACGGCAATGTTGTGCCCGTTGGCGTGGCGCAGTAGCACAGACGCGTCCGGCGCCGCTCCCGCCGAGGCCGACGTGCGTCCTGGGGCGAACAGCAGTGAGAGGGGTTGTCCGCAAACGTCCTCCGCCTGCAGGTCCAGCAGCTGCGAGGCGGCGCGGGACCACTGGGTGACCGTGCCACGCTCGTCGACGACGGCGGCAACCACGTCGGCCAGCTCGTTGTCGGACATGTCGTCGTGGGCGTCGAAGACATTCATCCAAGTATTCACCACCTGACGAAGATCCCTCCACGACCATTATGTGCCGGTCGCGTGGGACGGGCAGCCTGCGGAGCCCCGCCTGTCGACTGTGGAACTGCTCCGGGCGACGGTGCCCGAGCCCCGCTCGCGTTAACTGAGCGGCGTACGAGCTGCCGGGAGTGGCGTCTGATGCGGAATGGCCAGCAGGTGTGAGGGCTCAGGACATAGCTGACGGCGGCCGGCCCAGACGTGGAAGACGCCGTGAGCCGCAGATGGCTTCGAAGGATTGCGGGAGGCGTCCCGTCGGCCCGGACGAGTCCGATCAGGCTGACGGCCGATGTGGACAGCGGGCTTCGGGCCTCACCGCTGTGATCCGGGGTCCTGGCGGACATCGAGGTAGCAGCGCAGCCGTAGACCCGGCTCGCCCGGCACCCGGATCGTGCGGTCCGCCGACGCGGTCGCCCAACGCCCGGCAAGCAGCGCCTGAACGGCGAACGCGGTCTGGCCGTCACCCGCTGCGACGTCGACGACGGCCAGGCCCGGCTGCGCCACGTGCGCTTCGCTGATCGGCTTCATGCCCGGCACGCGCGGCCGTGCGCCTGCAAGTTCCCACGCCCCGGCACGTTCACCCGACGGAGTAGCGCCATCACCGGCCCCGTCTCCCGACCCCTCCTCTGCCGTCGATAGGCGCTCACCCGCCGGGACCAGATGCGCTTCACGTCAGCGTCGCGGTCCGGGGCCGACCCGTTCGTAGACACAGTGCTTGGTGACCGGATCCAAGACGGCGACCTTCAGCGGGCTCTGGGCGGCTTCCTCGATACGTGACAGCCAGGCCCGGCCCGGGACCAGGGTGGTCAGGTCCGCAGGCCACCCGGCGAGTGCCGAAGGAGCAGGGCACACCACGCCGGCCAGCTGGAACGCGGCCCCCGGGCGCGGCCGGCTGTAGAGGAGCAGCCCGTTGCCATGGGCGGGGCTCTGGTCGCCGCATGCGACGGCCTTGCCGGAGGCGGAGCAGACCAACTGCATGAACGCCGGCCACAGCCCGGCCTTGATGCCCGCGTGGTCGAAAAAGTCCCTCAGCCGCTCCTGCTCCGTCTGCTGCTCCTCGTGCGCCGCTTCCTCGGCGGCCAGCCGACGGTCCTCGGCAGCCAGTCTGCGCTGCTCTGCGGCCCATCGTGCTCGGTGGCGGCGGCCCGCTGCTGTGCGGCCCGCCGGCGTTGCTCGGCCGCAGCCGCCTGTTGGACGGCTTCGGCATCGGCCTCCAGCCGGGCCCGGGCGATGGCCAGGTGGACGTAGGAGTGGGCGGTCCACCACACCGTGCCGTCCGGACCGGTATGGGCATGGACCCGCCCCTGAAGAATCCACCGGACCGCCTCGTCCAGACAACAGCTGATGTGCGTCCACGCCGCCTTCGTCCTCATCGTGCGTGGCGCCGCCCAGCTGTAGCGCGCCATGCCATAGCGCACCGTCCATGCGTCCCCGCGGTCCCTGGGGGACGCTACCCGCAGGGAGGGCACGCCGCGCTCCCACGGCCGCTTCTCCACCGCCACCCAGCACACCGCCACACCGTCCGCCGCATAGCGGTCCGTTCGCATCCGCGCGTCCTGCGCAGTCATGGGAGACAACTGCGCCTCCAGCGCCATGAACGGCCGCTCCTGCTCATTGAAGACCAGCACGTCGGCACGCCAGGTCCGGGCCTCGTCGCGGACTTCGAGCTCAGCTCTGAAGCCAGCCGCCCGAGCGGCGGTGGCCAGCTCCAGCTTCAGCAAGTGATGCTCAGGAGACTCGTTCGCCAGCTCGCAGTCACGCGGCCGCACCTGGTGGTAGAAGTGCCGAGAGCGCTGGGGGGGAGATGCGCGCGAACACCCTTCCCCGGCACTCCGGACACGCCAGCTCCAGCCCTCTCACGCGGTGGACGTCCGCCCAGGACCGGCTACACCCGAGATCGTCCAGCGACGCATCCAGCCGGCCCCAGCGCGCATGCACGGCGGTGTACCCCATCAGCCCCCTCCCGTGTGCCCCGAGAAGGACAGCATCCCCTCCCGCTGGGACGGCGATACACCGGATGAGGACGCGCGGCTCCCGTGCCGGTGGTGCGCCGATGAGCCGGTCCGGTCCGGCCAGCCGCTGGCGGTGCCCGGCGGCGGCAGCATCGGCCGGACACAAGGGCACGCCGCCGGGCGGGTCCAGTCTCTCCCACGACCGACTCGGCACGGCGGGGCCCCAGGGACACCGGCCCGATCGAAGCCGTCTCTGGCGGGACACTGCCGGGGCCCGCCCCGAGGGGCGGGCCAGCCAGCTGGACGCTGGTCATGAACGCCTGGTTACCCGCCCTCTTCGACGGGACTGGACGGGGCACCACCGGTCCGCGGCCACCCCTTCCGGTAACAGCTGTTACCATGCTGGTATGGCGAAGACACAACTGGGCGCACGTGTGGATGAGGACGTTGCGGAACTCGCGAAGAAGCGCGCCGCCGACCTGGGACTGAGTATCGGGGACTACCTCGCCAGGCTGGTACAGGATGATGCCAGCGGTCTGCGCGCCCGAGCGGTCGACGCGGCCGCCCGCTTCCTGGCCGAACACCAGGCGGTCTTCGACGAGGCCGAACAAGCCCAGCAAGCACCTAGGGGAGCACGCGCGGCCTGATGGACCTGCACATCGACGTTCCCTGGATCCTGCAAGTCGCCGAAGCCGCCGGGGCGCATGATCCGGCCCCCGACGACTACGGCGTTCCCATCTCAGCGGTCGCCCGCCACCGCGCCGAACTGTTCGAGCAGCCCGTCTACGGCGGCCCCTACGCAAAAGCCGCCGCCCTGGTGCACACACTGGGCCGGTGCCGCTGGCTGGAGCGCTCCAACATGGCCGTCGCCGCCGCGTCCGGCGTCATGTACCTCGAAGCCGCCGGGATCTCCGTCAAACCCGGCCGTGAGGACGCCATCGCCCTGAAGGACCTGCTCCTTGACCCCACCTGCACCGCGGGGAAGATCGCCGCTCTGCTGCGGACCTGGCCCACCACCACCTGACGCCATCAGGACCGCCACCGCCCTCCGTGGCCGGAGCCCCTGGGAGCAGCCCGCTCAGCCCTGCCCGGGCCCTAGCTGTATTGATCACGAGCGTTGTTGACACCTACCGAGCTTGATCATGGCGAAGACCTCCGGTGTGGTGGAGCTGTCTAGGACTGCACCGCACGGAGGTCTTCGTGTCCCACCGTAATGCCCGGCTGACCGT
>NZ_JBHJRX010000115.1:0-10078 GCF_042268605.1 Streptomyces sp. NPDC056296
ATCGATCCAACCGCCCCTGAACAGCGCCAACACGCCTACAGGTCAGTGACATACGAAGCCGAACATCCCAGTGACATCACGGCCGAACCTCACACGCGGGGGTTGCTTGCGCGGTATCAGGTCGTGGTGGTGGAGCTACGGGATCCGCAGCTGACGCTTCAGAAGCTGCATGGTGAGGAGCGGTACGAGGAGCATGTGCGGGGTGAGCGGCTGGCGGTGCTTCAGGCCGCGCTGCTGGAGACGATGAGCGACCACCGGCTGAGCCGGTGTATCACCTTCCATCACCGCACCATCGAGGCGCGGGCGTTCGCCGAGGGTCTGGAGCGGGTGGCGCGGCGGTTGCACGCGGCTGACCCGGAGCGGCATCCGGAGCGGGTGTGGGCGGGGTGGCTGTCGGGTGAGCAGGACCAGGAGGTGCGCGGCGAGCGGCTGGGGGTGTTCGGGGCGCGGGCGGGGCGTGCGGTCATGTCCAATTGCCGGGTTCTCGGTGAAGGTGTGGACGTGCCGAGTGTGGACAGCGTGGCATTGATCGACCCCAAGGGGTCGGCGGTGGATATCGTCCAGGCCATTGGTCGTGCGTTGCGTCAGAAACCGGATCAGGGAAAATTGGCGACGCTGATCGTCCCAATTTTCCTGGGTGAGGATGAGACGCCGGAAGATATGCCGTATTCGGCTTCGTATCGGCCGTTGGTGAAGGTTTTGTCTGGGCTGCGGGCGCATGATGAGCGTGCCGTGGAAATGCTCGCGACGCCGCAGGAAAACCTGAATCGTACCGAGCCGGTGCCGTCGTGGCTGGGTGAGGAGCCGGAGGAGGGCGGCGAGGAGAGCTGGCTGCTGCTGCGGTTCGGGACCCGCCGGGACCCCTCGCTCGTCGCGCGGTTCGTCAAGTACCAGTTGATCGAGCCCGAGCATGCCAACTGGAAGGCCGGGCACCGGGCGGCGGTCGCCTACCGGCAGCGGGAGGGCCATCTGGCCGTGCCCTATCAGCATGTCGAGGGTGGCCCTGCCGGTGCGCCGGCTGCGTGGCAGGGCGGCGGGTTCCCCCTGGGCAGGTGGCTGTCCGACCAGCGGCGGGCCACGCGCGCCGGGGCCCTGGCTTCCGAGCGGGCTGCGGACCTGGACGAGCTGGGGATCGTGTGGGAGCCGGCCGATGAGACGTGGGAGGAGAACCTGGGAGCCGCGCGCGCGTACTTCGAGGTCTACGGGACGCTCGCAGCCCCGGTGACGGCGGCGATCCTGGACAAGCCGGTGGGACAATGGCTGGCCAACGCCCGCAAGGCTGGCGGGCTGGGCAAGGACCCGAAGCGGGCACGGGAGCGCGTCGAGCTCCTGGCCGCGATCGACAAGGACTGGAAGCCGGGCTGGCCGGTGGACTGGCAGCGGCGCTACGCCGCGCTGAAGACCCTGACGACCGAGGACGGCCGGCTCGGGCCGGTGGAGCCCGGGACGGTGGTGCACGGGATGGACGTCGGCCGGTGGCTGGCCACCCAGCGCCAGGACTGGGCACTGTTGAGCGCAGGCCAGCGCGACCGGCTCGCCGGGATGGGCGTGAAACCCGCCGAGCGGCCCGTTCCGGCACAGGTGGAGGCAGGAGGCGCGACAGCGGGTGGGAAGCCGTCTGGGCGCCGCTCAACGGCCTTCGAACGCGGCGTCGCGGCGCTGGCGCAGTACAAGGCCCGCACCGGATCCGTCACCGTGAGCCGGGGCCATGTGGAGCGGCTGGAGGACGGGAGCGAGGTACGCCTCGGGGTATTTCTGTCCAATAGCAAGAGCAGGCGCGCCAAGCTGGGCGCCGACCAGCTGGCCGCGCTGGCGGAGCTCGGACTCGACTGGGCAGCATCATGACCTCTCGAACGGGCCCCGGGCACTGTGTGCTGCCTGGGCCGCACTGCGCGACCCAGGACCGGGGCCTGTCCCGAGTGCGCGGCAACGCACTGGGGTGCGTGCAGGCCCTGGGACCTCGGGGCCGATTCCAGAGTCAGCACTGAAATGTCCCCGCTCCAGCAATTAAGTTGAAAAGATGGGTCCGTATGGCTGGGAGCCAAGGAAGAAGGAGCGCCTCGCATTGATCATCCTGGACGCGAACATCATTAAGGGGACATCTCTTCGGGGCCCCGTCGCGGACGTACTCCGCGCCATCCGAGCCGCAGGCGTCGAACGAGTGGCCACACCGTGGATCGCCGTCGAGGAGATCGCCGCGCAGCAAGCCCTGTCCTACGCGGAGAAGCACCAGGCGGCCATGGAAGCGGTGGACGACCTCCGGAAGGCGACCCCTTGGGAGCACGTCAACCACCCCAAGCGGTGGCAGGCCGAGCACGTGCGTAGGCACTGGCGGGAACGGTACTCTCTATCACGGAAGTCCTGGAGACGTCCCACACCGCCTATCAGAACGCCTTGTTCCGGGAGACGAACCAGATCGCCCCGTGCAAGACGGTCAACAGCGGCACCTACAAGACCGGGGCAAGGGACGCCGCGATCTGGCTGACGGCGGTCGAGTACGCGAAGGCACACGAGGACGAGACCGTGTTCTTCGTCAGCAACGACTCGGACATGTCCGAGGACGGCCAGTTCCTACCGGAGATGCAAAAGGACATCGCCGGCATGGAGCACCGGTTCCACCTGTTCACTTCGCTCGACGGTGTCGTCACCAAGTTCGCCACGGCGGTGCAGGCCAGCACCGAGGACGTTCGGGCGTTACTGGACACCCAGGAAAACTACGCGACGGTCCTGGCCGCGACGAGACCCGCATCCAGGCGCTACCGGATGGTCACCGGCACACCGATACCTTCGGCCTTCAACGGCGACGGGCGGAGGCTCCCCGGGACCACCCACAACTGGTTTCCTACGGCGGTGGCATTGGACAAGGTGCTGGAGGTGAGCGGCCACGAGGTCGGCGGTCACCACTGGTTCACGGCCTGGGTGCGGTGGCTGCTCAGGGACGACAGGATGATCCGCGGCGAGACGCACGAGCGGGCGTATGCCTGGGAGACGCGGGTCCTGCTGAGCACAGCGGCGGACCAGGCCATGACGGTCCTCGACTTCCGGCGGCCGGGCCCGATCTCGGCCGAAGACGTCCCCAACGTGCCGACGCTTCCGCATACGACGGAGGAGCGACTAACACGCTTGGGCAGAGCGCACCTTGCCACGTTGACGAACACTCCGGCCATGCAGGCCACTCTGGCCCGCCTCGTGGAGCAGCTCGGCCCGGACTTGTCGCCGGTCGAGGAGGCGATCCGCAGCGTCCTCGACAACAGCACAATGTCCCGCGAGCTGAATGACAGGATCGCGGAGGCCGTACGTGACTTGCCGGAGGAGCCGGGCGACAAGGAGTAGGAGATTAGCGGCGTCCTCCTCCGCTCGCCGTGAGAAGTCCATATGGCGCCCGGCCGGGGTGTCCCAGCCGAGCGTCACCGTGCGCAGTGCAATCGGCATGGATGCGCCGCGGTCATGGCCTGTCGGCTTCACGGTGCATTTCCCAGACCAGTTCGTGCAGCGCAAGCCAGTACTTGTGGATGGCGATGTCGTAGACGGCTCTGGCTCGTGGGTCTGTCGGCGCGCTGAGTAGGCACATGTAGACGGAACGCGAGCTGTGAAAGACCTGCTGAACAGCCTCGGCCACCGCATGTCCAGCATCGACTACCAGCACGTCACAGGCTCTGGTGAAAGGGCCGTAAGCCTCACGGAGCCGCTTGGCATGCGCGGTGACCGCCGACGCCTTCTCTGCGCCCGCTGGCATATCCAGCACGACCGGGACTTCCCTGTACAAAGCTCCCATGTCGTGGGCCCGGTTCACCACCTCGATGCACGACTCCCTGCGCGCCTGGGCGATCCAGGAGCTGCGCTGGGCGACGGCCGTTGCGTTCGCCTGCTCGCGAGCAGCGCGAAGACTTCCGCGGCTTGTAACCCAACTAGCAGCAATGGCAGTGCCGGCGGTTAGGGCCGCCACCCATAAGGAGCCATCGGCCATAGCGCTGATTGTGGCGATGGCAGACGACGTGCGTAAGAGCGCCTCGGCACGGCGACGCGACATACGCGGCTCTCGGCCGTGTCCGCCTGGTGGTCCGAACTGTCCGGGCTGGCTGGGCACGAAACGAGCCCGGGGCCTCGGGGACGGACGGTGGCCGCGGGACCGCGGTGGGTGCCGATGGGCGGGTGCGACTCGCCCCAGGGCTCCCCAAGGGCCGTCACACGACGGCCGTAGCCGCAGAGGCTTCTGAGGCCACCGGACGGCCGAGTTCGGGCTGGACGATCGGCTGAGCGCGAGTGTGCACCTGGTGGTCGTAACGGGCGAGCGGCCCGCTGACTGGACACAGCGCCGGGGCCGCGGCCGCCTGCCGTGCGGACGCCGGGCAGGATGCCTTCTGCTGTCCGGGCAGTGCGGGCGCGAGCGCCGTGGCCGGAAGGGCGTTGGCGTACTCGTGCCGGTGCTGGCCGGGCAAGTCCGTCGCCCTGTGAGACGGGGCAGGGCGACGCGTACGCAGGTCGTTGGTCAAGGCCGGCGGGGGCGAAAATCTGGGACAGCCTGCTGATGTTGAACTCCCCCAGATGCCGATGCAGAGGGGAGCGGCGGGCCGCACGGGGGTGGATGCACGGCTGCCCCACCCAGCGGTGCAACGGCCCACCATCAGCTCAACCGATGGCCGGGCTGCAGCGTTCGACGGAACCCGGGTCCCTCGCCGAACGAGTCGGCCCGAGGTTGTGTCCACCGGAGACGTTGCCGTTCCACTACTCGGGGGCTCGCGCTGAGGCAGGGGTCATAGGAGCAGCATCCTCACGAGAGGCACAGGAGCTTTTGCGGGAGGCTGAGGTGTTCCTTCGTGTGGTGGCGCGGATGCTGCTGCTCCCCTTCAGGGGGAATCTCGCCGCTTGACAGCCCGCCCGCGTTCACGGGGGCGATTTGTGAGTACGGGCGGATCAGCTTCACAGCCTTGGAAGGGAGCGCGGAGCGGCATCGGCCATCACCGCCTCTGTAGGCCCAGGTGGCGGCTCAGCTCAGTGATGTGGGGCGGCCGCGGGGGCGGTACCGCTCGCAGGAGCTCCCACAGGGGGCGGGATCCGGATGCCCAGACGGCCAGGGTCTGGCGGTCGACGACGTGCAGCCGCTGTTGCTTGGCGAATGTCACTGCCGGGCCGGTCACCCGGCCGTTCGTGATGATCACGGCGACGTCGGCGCCGTGTACCTGGCGGGCTGTTCCGTTGAGTACCTGGAGGTCCGGTGTGCCGACCGGTGAGCCGTGGGCGCCGTTGCGGCGGTGCTTGCACTGGATCACCCAGCGCCGCCCGTACGGGTCGGTGGCTTTCACGTCGGCGCCGAAGTCGCCGCGGCCGCCGACTCGCTGGGCGTCCTGGCAGCCGTCGCGCTGCATCAGGTCCCGTATGGCGTCCTCGAACCGGGTGTAGTGCAGTGCGTCCAGCTGGGGCAGTCCGTAGCGCAGGCCCTGCGCCCGCACTGCCTCCCACTGGGCCTGCTGCTGGCGGTTGTAGAGCCAGCCGGCGCCCGCGAGGACGGCGAGCACCAGGACGACGACGAGGACCCACCAGTGGGTCAGCAGCCAGTTGACGACCATCACCACCAACGTGATGCCGGTCGCAGCTGCCGCGGCGTAGAGGAGTAGCTGGGCGTCGCGTTGCTGCTGCCGTCGGCTGGGCCGTCGATTGCGCCGCCGCGTGGGCGGCCGTCGGCGGGTCACCGCTGCCACCGGATCGGGTACGAGACGGTGGGGCGAGGCTGTGGCGCCCGCGCGGCGGGGGCGTGGTCGAACCGGATCGGGTACTGCACCGTCGACTTCGGCTGTGGGGTCCCGTTTTCCCCGGCGGAGACGTTGCTGTTGCCCAGCCCGACCACGGCCAAGGCCACTACCCCGGAGATCATCGTTTCCCGTTTGGCGCCCGGAGCCCACCGCGCATGCGCGCGAACCCGTGTCCCGTTAGAACGCACGTACGATCGCACTGAAGGCATGCAAGCCTCCCCCTCGTAGCAACTCCCCGCACACCAGGTCATGCTGACAGCAGGCACTGACAACGCGTCAGCACATCAGCTCCCCAGGTGATCAAGGAAGGGGAGAACAGGCCAGGTCAGACATGACGTGGGGTCCCGCTTCATACCCCTGGCCGCCCCGCGGAGGGCGACGACGGTTTTCCGGGCGGGGAGAGGCGGCCCACGGGCTGACCATCCGGGTCGCGCGCCGGGTGTCACTCAGGCCTGATGTCGCTCAGTGGCCGGTCGCCCGTGCCAGGCGGCGGTCCAGCTCACGGTCGAGGTGGTCCCACTCCTGGGCGGCCGTGGGAGCGTAGCCGTTCCACCCCTGCAGCACGGCGCGCGCGTTCTCGGCCCGCTCGGCCGGCGTCAGCAGAGTCTGCGCGAGCTTCGCCAGGTAGGCGCGCAGTAACAGCCCCTCAGCGGCGGCTACGGCAGCCAGCCGGTCCCTGTCTTCACGCGGGATGTGAACGTTCGCGTCAGTCATCGTCGTGTCCCTTCCGAACGGCACACCGTACGGGCACAGGTGCGTCGAGGGAGTCAGTCGCCCGGCGGTGTGCTTGCCGGGCGGGAAGCGTTTCCGGGGTAGTGCTGGCGTCAGCTGGTATGCCTCATAGGCTATGGCGTTGCGGGCGGTGGCGAGCTCGGCCGTTCTGGGGCGGTGGACGCGGCGAGTCGGGCGTTGGCGATGGCTGGGGAAAACGCGAATGCCCCGGCTGGAGCCGGGGCATTCGGGGTTTCATGGGCACGGGCGCCGGTCACGATGTCGCGGGTGCCGAAGCCTTTACCCCCCCAGGGCAATCTGCCGTAGCAGGTCTCGGTCCTGGATGGGATAGCAGCGGTTGGTTCGTTCTCCTGGGCTGAAGGATCTGAGGGCTCCTGTCTGCCGGAGTTCCGCGATGGCCTTCTCAACGGTTGCTCGTCCGAGACAGAGCGTGTCGGACAGATCGGCTTGGCTTGGCCCCGAAGCGACCAGTTCCTCGGTGGTCGACATCACCAGTGCGCCGTCCGCTCTGCGCCTTATGACGTTGCGGCGTGTGGGTGCCGCCAGGTAGTTCAGCACTGTTGCGACGCGGGCGACGGGGGATGCGCGCGTCGCCGTGTACAGCCGTTCCGTGAGCGCGCCTCGCTTGGCTGCCATGCGCGCGAGCATCAGGGCGATCGCCGGATCAGTCGAGGCCAGCGCACTCAGCTTGGTGGCGGGAACCTCGATGAAGACGCAGCGGGAAAGGACGGACCCGTGGATCAGGTTGGTGGTGGTCGGGCTGATTCCTTCCTCGCTGTACGAGCCGGGAAGGCCACCGGAGTTGCTGATGTTCTCGAAGAGCATCAGTTCCCGCCACAGGCGTGCCTTGCCGGCCTGCACGGTCTCCGAGATGCATCCGTCGACCAGGAAGTAGGCGAACTTCATCACAGGGAGTACGAGGGGGCGTCCTCGTCCTCGTCTGCGCAGGCGTGAGACCTCGGTGAGGGCCTCCACAGAGTCGTGCGGCAGTCCGTACAGGGAGAAGAAGTCAGCGATCAAATCTGACTCGCGCGGCCGCCGGGTGACGGTCGGGGAGGTCATGGTCATCTCCCCGCCGCCGGGGTCGTGGCTGCCGGGGCCGGGGCAACCGGTGCAGGTTCATGCGACGGCGCGGGAGCGGCGGGCGTCGCTGGCGGGGCCGGTGCGACGGTGTTGGAGGCCGGGGCCGCTGAGTCGGCCAGGATGCGTACGACGGGCACCAGCGCGCCGATGAGGAGGGCGAGTGCGGCGATGACGGAAGCGATCCGGGCGGGTCTGGTCTTCAGGGCCCGTACGGCGTAGCAGGCTGCGGCCAGCACGATCCCGAAGATCAGGATGACCGCCATGTAGGCGTCGGTGAGCACACCTCTCCTATCGAGAGGCGGTCGAGCTTCGATCGAATGTCCGAAGCTCGACCGCGGGTTTTTTGGGAACCTCGCTCTGACCAGTGACATTTGGACTGCGGCTAACAGTCCGTCACCGGTTGCCGGTGAATGTTACGCCATCGGTGTCACCCGGCGACAATTCCTGCTCAGCGTAGGGATTTCTCGGCTACGGGAAAGTGAAGCGCCGTCAGGAACGAAGGGGCGCAACGCCCCTGACGCGTTTTGCGGAATGAGTAATACCGGTTGTCCGTGGGGGCCTGGAAGCCGGCACAGTGACGGGCCGGAAGGGGCCTCGGAGAGCAAGAAGCCCCGCCGGATCGCCCGGCGGGGCCTTCTGATTCGACGAAACAGATGCTATTGAAGAGTTGGGCCGGGGCCTTGCCGGGGGAGCCACCCCCGACTGGCCACCGGCCGGTGCTGAGCGAGGGCTCCCAAAAGCCGTGTGTTCAGCGCTGTCTAGGAAACACTATGCACCGTTGTGAAAATGGCTCTACGGAGGGGTTTTCGGCTATGGCTCCGCAAAAACCCCTCCCAGTAGGGGTTCTCCGCCCGTTTTTAAGGCGTACTCATCTCATACGGAGGAGCGCAGTTCGAATTCTCAGGAGCCCCGAGTGCACCTCCCCTGCTCTGTGCTCGTGCTCCCAAAGCTCGCATAAACGGCCCCAAGGGGGTCACACAGCCGTCCGCGTCGTGGTGCCCCTCCTCCTCACCGAGAACTGTCACGGCTCGTTCCCCGCGTCGGACCTGATGAGGGAGCAGGTGGGCGTCTACGTCGTATGAAGCAGTCACGATCATCGTCCGGGGCGCTGAGACTTCCGTGTGTGGCGTCCATCACTCACGGTGTGTCACGCGGATGAGGAGAGCCCCGGTCGGGCCCGTTCATGACGGTCCACACGGCCGTCGTCCTGCTGTCACGGTCATCACCGGCCTGATCGTCGGAGGGCTCACCTTCCTAAGCGGCGGCGGGTGGCCGCTGCCGTTCTGGCCGGTCTGACCGCAGCCGGCGTCAGCATCCCCGTGCTGCGCTCACTCATCGGCTGACGCCCGACCCCGGCCTGCCACTGAGCCCTGAAAGACCAGCACCCCATGACGGTGGCCAAAACAGGCGCGGGCCGCCCCTCCGCGACGAGCTCGAGTGAGACCGACTGAGGGCTGCCGGTCGCGAGGCCCGGACTGCTCTCCCCTGTCCGAGGTCGGCGTTCCGACGCGGGTCCGGGCCGGGTGAGAGCAGCCGGCTGGGGGTCCCGGTGACGGGGGGGTGCATTCAGCAGGCGTGAGCGAGTTCTTCGATCTGGTCGGCGAGGCGGCGGTCGGGGTGGTGGAAGGGGGCACCGGCCAGTTCTTCGACCTTGAGGCGTTCGACGGCTTCGCGCAGGGCCGGGGCGGGGTGGGCGGGGCAGCGGATGGTGGTCGGGGTGGTGGGGCTGAGGTGGATGTCGGTGTCGAGGTCGAGGGCTTGGTGGGCCCAGTGGTCGGCGTCGCGCAGTTCGCCGCGCAGCAGGTGGTGGAGGTGGAGGCAGTAGGCCGCGGTGGCGTTGCCGGCGCCGGCGGCGAACTGCCACCACCACAGGGCGCTGTCGGGTTCTTGGGCGAGGTTGAGGAGGCAGCCGAAGTGGAGGGCGCCGTCGGCGTCGGAGGGGGCGTCGGCGATGCGGGCGAGGTGTTCGGCGGCTTTGGTGCTGTGGATGAGTTCGGCGGACAGGGCTATCAGGGCTTGTTCGGCGCCGTCGAGGGCGGTGGGGTAGTGGCCTTCGGGGGCGGGGCGGGCGCCGAACATGAAGGTGGCGGTGACGTCGCGGACGATTTCGCGGTGCAGGGCGTCTAGGTCGGCGTCGGTGACGGTGTCTGCGAGGGCGGCCTGGTCGAGGTAGTCGTCGATGCTGCGCGGCACGGTGTTACTCCTTCTCCTCGTCGTCACCGAGGTCTATGCCGAGTTTGGTGGCGATGCGCTTGCGGGCCAGGCGGCGGTGGGTGCGGGCGGTGGCCGCAGTGATGCCCATGATGTTGGCGGCCTGTTTGCAGGGGTAGCCCAGGACGTACTGCAGGATGATGACGTCGAACTGGCGTTCCGGCAGGGCGGTGATGGCCGTGTAGAGGCCGAGGGGGGAGTCAATGGCGGGCCTTGACCCCGAATCCTGAACACGGGTTATGCGGCTGGTGCAAGCGTAGTTGGTGTGAGGTGGAAGGCGTTCTCGAAGGCGATCGGTGATC
>NZ_JBHJRX010000116.1:0-8766 GCF_042268605.1 Streptomyces sp. NPDC056296
ACTCCGGCGGATAGTTCTTCATGACCACGAGATGTCCGTCCTCAGATCCTCAGGATCCAGTGTCTCGTGTGTCCAACATCAGGGGTCAAGGCCCCCGGACGCCACAGAAGCGGGTTCCCGGCCGTTCGTCGGTACCGCGTCCGCGCGCGGCGGTTGCGGTGTTGCCGGGTGGAGGGTTGCCGCTGCGGGGGAGTCTGGACCATACGGCGCGGATGCTGGAGCACGCGAAGCCGGATCAGCTGGTGGAACTGGTGCTGCCGTACCTGTGGACGGCTCTGGTGGACGGCCGTGTCCCGGCGAATGTGTGCGTGGATGCGTGCATGACGCTGCGGAACGCCTACGGCCAGCTCGGTGTTCGGGCTGAACTTCTGCCGGTTGACCTGGTGGTTCAGCACAAGGACGGAGGCGGCACCCGCTATGGCTCGCTCACGCCGAGCTGGACGGGAACCTCGTGGAACGGCCACTGCGTGCTGGTGCTGCCCGACTCCGAGCGGATTGTGGACGCCACGGTGGAGCAGTTCGACGAGGTCCGTGAGATCGCAATGGGCCCGATGGTCGGCAAGGTGGCATTGTCGATCGACGGCGACGGCTCGTTGATGGAGCCGGGAGCGCAGGTGGTGCTCCAGCGCGGGGACCTGCTGCTCACGTACACGGTCGCCGGACCGGAGGCCGTGGCCTCCATCGTGGAGCACCCGGAGGCGGTGGTCCACGCCGACGGTCACCGTCGCACCGGGGTGAACGTCGCTTCCTTCGCCCTGGTCGCCCTGCGCGGCGAGGGCGTGCGCGGACGGGCGATGCAGGCCCCCTACCCGAGGCTGCGGGCCCTGCTGCGCGCGGTCGGGGACGCCCCGTACGAGGCGGATGAGGCCGGGGACGTGCGGTTCTTCCTGCCCGATCAGGACGGCCGGGAGCAGTGGCTGCGGCTGGACGAGGTCCCACTGCCGCCGAGTGTCCCGGCCGCCTGGCCGCGCTCGTAGGCGGCTCCAGCGTCCGGCTTGGCGTGACCATGCGGCAGTCCGCTCGTTGCCCGGGGTGAAGCCCTCCGCAGACTTCCGGCGCCCGTTCGGCGGGCGGCGTCCTGGGGGCTGGAGGCGCTGACCACATCGAGGTCGCCGGCCACGGTGACCCGGCAGGTTCCGGGCCCGGGTCGGGTGCACTGCGACGTGGAGCGTGTCGTACACGGCGCCCCCGGTCAGCGAAGCGAGACGGGGTGCGCCTCCAGGAGACCCCCGGACCGGCGGCGGTGTGCAGCAACGAAAGGACGCCCGGCGGCGGCAGCATCGGCCGGACGCGTCACCCGGCCATCGGGCGGCGTCCAGACTCACCTACGCGGTCTCGGTGCCCGGGGCGGTCCCGCCTGCCCACGCGCGGGCGGCGGCGAGATCGTCGGCGGTCCCGGCAGGGACGTAGGCGAAGCCGTCCCACTCTTCCAGGGCCCGCGGCTCGTTAGGGCTCAGGTGGCTCGCGCCGCCGTGCAGCGGCCGGTGTCGGCGCCAGACGTCCATCGGCGGGCGACGCCGCCGGTTGTACGCGGCGAGCGGGTCGCTGGCGTCGATGCGCGGGACGGCGCGGGACGGCTGGTTCGGCGGTCCGGGTCTCGAATGCCTGCCCATGGTTCTCGATGGTCTCAGGCCGCGACCGCAGTCGGGCGGGAGGCGGCGAGATCCCGTGCCCGGGTCCGGACCTCGTCCACGGTGGCGGTCTTGTACGGACGGGCGGCGGCCAGCAGCGTGTTCAGCCGGGAGGCGACCAGCGTGGAGTCGACGCGGGCGGCATCGTCCAGCGCCTGCTGGGCCGCCGCCGCTGCCTGCTCGGCCTCCCCCTCGGCGAACAGCGCGGCGGCCAGCCCGACCTGATCCATGACCCGCACTCGCTCGAACCCCGGCTTCCTCAGCGCGAGGGCGTCGGTGAAGTGCACGCTCGCGGGCCTGCGCGGGCGGCCGATCCCGGCCAGGTCACGGGCGGAGACCGCGCGGGCACCGGCGTGCTCGGCGGCGTCGAAGTACGCCACCCACTCCGGAACCTCGTCGCCCAGACCGTCGGCCACCAGCTCGTCGGCGGCGCCGAGGTGCCGCCCGGCCTCACGCTCGTCACCGAGAGCCGCGTGGACCCGCCCGGTCTGGGAGGCGACCAGCGCCCTGGTCGCGGGCAGGTTCGCCTTCGCCGCGGCCACCCCGAGCAGGCCGAGGGCGTCGCTGGGATGCCCGAGGTAGATCATCTGGTGGGACATGCGGGTGACGATCTCCACCCCGCGATCCGGCTGCCCGGCCTCGGAGGCCGCGTAGATGCCGTACGACCAGTAGCGCTGGGCGGTGGCGTACCGGCCGCAGTCGTGGCTGACCCACCCGGCCAGTGCCGCCAGGTCGGCGGTCGCCGCGAAGACCCGGGCCTTCAGCGACGGCGGTACGCCGTCCTCGATGCGCCGGGCGGCCTCGGCGAGCTGGGCGACGATCGCGGAGCGGTACAGCCCGCCGCCCTTGGAGGCGTCGGCCTTCGTGAAGAACGCCGTCACCTCCTCCAGCGCGGCGGTGGTGTCGGTGTCGAAGCCCTTGGTGTCGCGGCGGTCGAGGAAGAGGTCCATCTGGGTCCATCCGGCCAGGGTCTGGGCGGCTGCCTCGGTCAGCAGCGGGAGCTGGATGCTATCCAGCGTGGGCCCGGCGGCCGTCAGGCCGAGATCACCCGGGGTGAGCGGCTGGCCGACCGCCTCGGACAGCACCGCCGCGAGCAGGGCCGGGACCGGTGGGCGGGGGCGTTCGCCGTCGATCCAGCGCCGTACGCGGGTGGCGTCCGGCGCGATCTGCCGATGACCTTGGGCTTTCGCTTCGGCGACCACCCGGCGGGCGATCTCGCCGTGCGATAGGCCGCTCGCGGCGACCCACAGCGCGAGGTGCGGATTGCTGGATCTGCCGGTCATCGCCGTCTCGTCCTCCCCGACTGCTGTCACGGAGCGTGGCAGTTTCGCCACGGTTCGCGGCACCTACGGTACTGGTCAGGGCCCTGGCCAGGGGCGGATTCTGCTCAGGCGGTGGCCGCCCGGCTATCCGCATGAGGCAAGGGGAAGGGAACTCGCATGGCGACGCTTGCACCCCCAGCTCAGGTTCCGTGGGCGATGCGGCTGGTCACCGACCGGCTTCCGGTCGGCCCGCCCGCGTACGCCGCGGTGACGCTCGACGCGGCGACGCAGACCGCCCGCTACACCGACGCCGCCGGCCAGGTGGTGGAGATGGGCAAGCACGGCACGAGCAAGACCACCGGCACGGCGTCGATGTCCGGCGGCGGCGACGGGCAGAACCCGCAGCCGCAGACCCAGGACGACAACACCACCGACTACGAGTCGGACTGATCCGATGGCCTCCACCGTCCTGGTCGTCACCGCGCTGGAAGACGTCACCGCGGACCGTGTCATCGCCGCGCTGAACGAGCGCGAGGTGCCCGTCGTCCGCGTCGACCCGGCCGACATCGGCCCCGGCCTGACTTTCGGCGCCCGCATCGGCTCCGGGGCGAGCGCCTGGGCCGGGCGGCTGGTCACCGGCAGCCGGGAGGTGGAGCTGGGGGAGGTGGCGGCGGTGTACTACCGCCGCCCCACCCCCTACGCCGCCCGCTACCAGCACCTGCCCGCCCAGCAGCGCGACTTCGCCGCAGCCGAGGCCCGGCACGGCCTCGGCGGGGTGCTGAACCACCTGCACGGCGCCCTCTACGTGAACCATCCCGGCGCGGTCACGGCCGCCGACTTCAAGCCCGCCCAGCTCCAGCTCGCCGCCCAGCTCGGCCTGGCCGTGCCGCCGACGCTGGTCACCAACGACGTCGAGCAGGCCGCCAAGTTCGCCGCCGACCACGGCCCCGTCATCTACAAGACCTTCCGCGGCCTGCCCCGGGATGAGGACGGGCACACCGGCGCGATCTGGGCCCAGCGTGTCGATGCCGACACCTTCGACGACACGCTCGCGGTGACCGCGCACCTGTTCCAGGCGGAGATCCCCAAGACCGGCGACGTGCGCGTCACGGTGGTCGGCCGGCGGGTGTTCGCCCAGCAGATCGCCGCCCCGGACGGCGCGCTGGACTGGCGCCGCGGCGACTGGGACCAGCTCCTGCACGCCCCGATCGCCGTGCCGACGCCGGTCGAGGCCGGGCTGCACAGCTACCTGTCGGCGTTCGGCCTGGTCTTCGGCTGCTTCGACTTCGCCCTGACCGGCGACGGCGACAGCCCGGAGGACTGGGTGTTCATCGAGTGCAACCCCAACGGCCAGTGGGGCTGGCTGCCCGACGCCGACGACATCACGACGGCGTTCGTCGACATCCTGAGTACGAGCACGGAAGGAGGCGGAGCGCGATGATGCCCGCCGACCTGGAGACCGACGCCGAGCGGCTGCGCGAGGCGATGACCAAAGCCCTCGCCGAGGACGGCGTCCTCGGCGATCCCGGCTGGAGGGCGGCCATCGAGCGGGTGCCCAGGCACCGGTTCGTGCCGGGCTTCTACCTGCCCGCCGACGAGCACAACGGGCAGGGACTGACGGTCTGGGAGCCGGTCACCGCCGAACTCGACTATGGCCGCTGGCTGGCCGCCGCGTACTCCGACACCACGCTCATCACCCAGTTCGACAGCGACGAACCCGACTGGAAACAGCCCGCCATACGGCACGGCGGGGCGCCCACCTCATCGTCCACGCTGCCGTCGCTCGTCGTACGGATGTGGGCCGACGCCGACGTACAGGAGGGCCACACGGTGCTGGAGATCGGCACCGGCACCGGCTACTCCACCGCGCTCGCGTGCGAACGCCTCGGCTCCGCCGACGTCACGAGCATCGAGGTCGATCCGCACCGGCTGGAGCAGGCGGCCAGCGCCTTGTATGGGTGCGGGTACACGCCGACGCTGGCGGTGGCGGACGGGCTGTACGGCTACTGGCCCGAGGCGAAGTTCGACCGGATCGTGGCCGCCTGCTCCTTCCGCGCCGTCCCCCCGGCCCTGCTGGCGCAGGCCCTGCCCGGCGGGAAGATCCTGCTCACCCTGTCCGGCTGGCTGTACGGGTACGCCCGCGTCCTGCTCACCGTGAACGGCGACGGCACCGCCGAGGGCCATCTGCTGGACGGCACCGTGTCCTTCATGTCCGCCCGCACCCACGCGGCGCCGACGTTCGGCAACCCCGCCCACTGGGCCGCCGGGCTCCCCGATACCGGCCGGGCCGCCCGCCACTCCCCGGAGCGGATCACGGCCGCAACCGAGGAAGCGTTCCACCTGCGCTTCCTCGCCCAGTGCGCCGCCCCGGACACGCAGACGACGACCGTCGGCGAGGTCGTCCACCTGGTCGACGTCGTCACCGGCTCCGCCGCCACCCTCACCCCGCGCGAGGGCCGGTGGGAGGTCCGCGAGGGCGGCCCGGTGCGGCTGTGGGAGCGGATCGAGCGCGTGCTGTCCGCGTACGACGAGGCGGGCCGGCCGGGGCCGGAGACGTTCACCCTGCACGTCTACGACGGCGGGCAGCACCTACGACACCCGCAGATGCCCGGCCTGCCGCTCCCCAGGCCCTGACGGCCCGTAGGACTCCAGGCGCCCGGGCGGGAAGTGTGACGGCTCCCGACCGGGCACCTGGCCGTGTTCACCGCACCCACTCGTACTCGTCGTCCGCGTCCCATCCGGCGTCGCGGTCACCGTCAAGCAGATCGTTGATCTCGTCCTCGGTGAGGACGTCGCGCACATCGTCCATGGCGATCAGGATGCCCCGGTGACAGGCTCGAACCGGCCGTAGATAAGGACTCGGGTCCAGAAGATCGGAGACAGGGCCCGCAGCCCGTAGACCACCAGCGTCCTCTGTTCAGGCGATACCGAGTTCGGCCAGGGCCTGCATGCGATCAGGGCTGAGCTTGGCCCAGCGGGCGGGGCTTTTGATATTGGAGAGCCAGATGCCGAGCTTGACCTCCTCACCATCGTCGAAGCGTTCGACGTGCTGGCGCGGGACCCATACGTGCCCTTCACGTTCCCGGAACTGCCTCAGCGCCGCCAGCCCCCGCGCGAAGGCGTCCCCCCGTGGCCGCACCGCAGTGCGAGCAGACTGCCCGGTCTGCTCAGCGGGCTGGATACCCAGAGCCTCCAGAAGCTGACGCTGCCCGTCCAGCAGCCCAGTCCACACCTCGTGCCGACGTTGCCGGGCCAGCCACTTGCCGACGTCCATGCCGTGCACGGTGACGCCGGGCAGCAGCTCGGTGAGCGCAGCGTCCTCCTCGGCGAGGAGCTCGCGTACGGCGACGTAGTGCCGCTGCCACGTGACGGGCCAGACAGGGTTCCAGTCCGGGTCGATCGCCGCCAGCGCGGCCTCGCGCTCGGGGTGGCCGGCCAGCGCACCCGGGCGGCGGAGGTTGGACAGCCACTGACCGATCGGCCGGCCCAAAGCGGTCGCCGTCCGCGGTGCGCACAGCGTCCAGTGCTGCTCGTAGTACACCCGCGCCGCTGCCAGGTTCTCCTGGAACGCCGCATCCGTCGCGTCCCACACCATCCCGAGCTGCTCGAGCCGCTCGGCCCGCTTGCCGGACAGCTGCGCGGCCCCGTACGCCCGTCGCTGCTCGGCGATCCACTGCCCGAGCGGGTACGCGCCTTCCTTGTGGTCGTACGGCACCCTCAAGTGCGCCTGGCGCTCCCGGTACCGGCGCGCGGCGGCGTACCCGCGCACCCAGTCCTGCCGCTCGGTGTCGATCACATTGAAACTGACCCACTCAGCGACCATCACCGGGTCACGCGGCGCGGCAAAACGCAGCAGAAACCGAGACTCCTCTTCACCTTCCTCGGGTGCTACACCGATATTCCACGAAGGGCCCACGACTCTCTTCTGCGGCTCCTGTGGAATGGCAAGCAATTCAACGGCCTCTTCATCATGAGCCCTAAGCCCCTGCAACACCTTCACCAAAGGACGGTACGAACCGGAGGTGAACATGTCCTCCGGCTGCTCCCCGGGCTGGAGGAAAACGGGCACGATCAAAGAGGCCAGTTTGCCCTCGCCGGGCTTCTGCCGAAGCGCCCGCCCGATCGCCTGCACGATGTCGTGCGGCGCGCCCTTGGGGTCCAGCAGCGCCACCGAGTCCACCGCCCGGATGTCGACGCCCTCGCCCAGGACGCGGCAGTTGGAGAGCACCGCCCGCAGCGCCGTGGTGCCGAAGCCAGCCAAGACCTCCCGCCGGCGCTCGGGCACGTGCTCCCCGCACAGCCAGTCGACCCAGATCCGCCCCGGGTACTTCTCCGGATCGTCGGCGTGCAGCTTCGCCGCCACCGCCGCCAGGCCCTCCGCGTAAGCCTGCGCCTCTATCGTCCGGTGATGGAAGGTGATGGTCGTCTGCAGCCGGTGGTCGGCCATGGTGCGCAGCAGCGCCGCCTGCAGAGCACCAAGCCGCTGTCCGCGCACCTCCTCGCTGCGCCGCTCCTCACCCATCAGCCGCTCCGGGGTGACGACCGGGTCCTGGAGCTCGACCACGATGATCTGATACCGCGCCAGCAGGCCGCGCGCCACCGCCGATGCCAAGGTCAGCTTGTACAGCACCGGACCGAAGATGGACTCATCGTCCATGGAGACCGCCAGCTCCTCCGGCAACGCCTCCCGAACCCCCTCGGCCACCTCCCAGTTGGGCCGCTCCTGCCAGATCCGCGGCGTCGCCGTCAGGTACAACCTGCGCGCCGCCGGGATGATCCCCTGGTCATGGATGTCCGCCCACGCCTTCCCTAGCGACCCCGACGTACGGTGCGCCTCGTCCACCACCGCCAGGTCCACCGGCGCCAACCGCTGCCCGTAGACGCCCTCGAACGCCTCGGCCAGCACCGGCAGCGACGCGTAGGTGGCGTAGATGGTCACCGGCCCCGTCCCGTGCCACATCGCCAGCCGCACCGGGTTCGTGGTGCACCGGACCTTCAGGCTCCAAAGCTCCGGATCCTCCTGCAGGGAGCAGACCGCAACCGCCGGCCCCCTATGCCCGACCCGGTACCACTCCTTCACCGTCTGCGTCAGCAGCTCCAGCGTCGGCACCAGCACCAGGACCCGCCCCCGAGGCAGCATCTCCCGAGCAGCGAAAGCAGCGATGACCGTCTTGCCCGTCCCACAAGCCGCAACAACCTGACCGCGCAGTCCGTTGACAGGAATCCCACCAGGCGGCACATCAAGACCGCGCACAATGGCGTCAACCGCCTCAATCTGATGAGAGCGCAAGTCACGCCTCGTCATAACCATCCGGCACTCTCCTCTTCGCGGAATGCGGCGCGCTTCAAGCAGGGAATCCCCGGAACCTGGGCTCCGGGATGGTGGTGCGGTGTAGTTCCCAGACTCTACACAGTGCATAACCGTGATGCATCCCGCTCGTACCAGGTTCGTTCACGAGGGTTACACATCGACAGTTCGAGCCCCACATCGGATGGTTGGAGTGCTACGATGGTGGAGTATTGCCGGTCTGGCCACAAAGCCAGGCGTGTTGGGGGAGAGGTTCGGCGGAGCGCAGCGGAGCCCGTCTCTACCGTGAGGCCGGCACCCATTCGATTCCAACGGGCCATCAGCCCCGTTCTGGGGGTGATAACTGGGATTTCCAGGCTTTACACGGTGCCGCGCGTGATGCACCGACCCCTTGCTGCCAGCCCAGGAGGCCCCGCTTGCGGGGACTCCCGCAATTCGCGCTTGCGCGAATTGCACTACGCTTCTGAATTCCGCTTGCGGAATTCAATTCCCGCGCTTGCGCGGGAATCTGGCGGAGCGCCAGCGGAGCCAGGCCGAAGCGCAGCGGAGGCGTTCACTTCTGAGC
>NZ_JBHJRX010000117.1:0-8274 GCF_042268605.1 Streptomyces sp. NPDC056296
GGCCTGGCTCCATCACTACAATCACCACCGCCCCCACACCGCAACCGGCGGCAAACCACCCGTCACCAGGTTGACCAACGTCCCTGGGCAGTACAACTAGTTCTGGACGTGTGCGCAAGGCGTTCCTGGTGAGCTCCATCAGTTGCTCCCAGCCCTCACCGCTGTTCCACGTGCCTCCGCCCAGGCTGACACGTTCGAAACCAAGGGTCGCGCGCGCGACCGTCCATCCGTTGTCGATTTCTCCGACAACGTTCTCGTCGGGGACGAAGACCTCGTCGAGGAAGACCTCGTTGAACTCGGCTCCGCCGGTGATCTGGCGCAGTGGCCGAACGGTGACGCCCGGGGCCTTCATGTCGACGACCATGCAACTGATGCCCTTGTGCTTCGCTGCATCGGGGTCGGTACGCACCAGGGCCATCCCGAGGTCGGCGTGGTGGGCGTCGCTCGTCCAGACCTTCTGACCGGTGAGCACCCAGCCGCCCTCGGCGCGGACGGCCCGGGTTCGCAGGGCGGCGAGATCGCTGCCCGCGCCGGGCTCGGAGAAGAGCTGGCACCAGTGTGTCGCGCCTGTCATCGTGGGGCGCATCCAGCGTTCCTGCTGCTCGGTGGTGCCGAAGGCGAGGACCGTCGGCAGGATGATGGGCAGCTCCCAGTAGGTCGGCCCCAGCGCGCCCGTGCGGTCCAGGTCGTTCGTCTCTTCCTCGATGACGAGCTGGCGGGCGGCATCGGCTCCCAGGCCCCAGGGGGCGGGCCAGTGCGGGTGGAGGTACCCGGCGTCGACGATCATTTCGTGCCGCCGGTCCGCCGGCGCCGCCAGCACTCGCTCCCTGAACCGTGCAGCCTCGGCCCTGTACTGCTCGGCCTCGGGCGGCAGAGGGATGCCCGATACCGGTCGGTGCAGGGCGATCTCCGCGCGGCCGGCGGCCTCGATGACGTCGTCGTTCCGGCCGAGGAGCGCGGCGTCGAGGGCGGCCCGCCGGAGATACAGGTGGAGGTCGTGTTCCCAGGTGAAACCGATGCCGCCGAGGACCTGCAGAGTCGTCTTCGCGCAGCGCAGGGCGGCTTCCGTGGCAAGCCGGTAGGCGATGCCTGCGAGCAGGTGGGCATCCGAGCCGTCCATGGCGCCGGCGGCCCGCCACGTCGCGGCCGTGGCCAGTTCCGTCTCGAGCAGCATGTCGGCGCAGTGGTGTTTGATCGCCTGGAACGAACCGATGGTCCGCCCGAACGCCTCGCGGGTCTTGGCGTAGTCGACGGCCATCGCCAGGCATGCCTGCGCGATCCCGGCAGCGTCGGCGGCGAGCAGCACACGCACCGTCGACCGCAGGCTCTCCGCCGCGCCGCGAAGCCGTATCGCTTCGGACAGGTCGACATCGCGGGCGCGGAAGTGACTCAGTAGCCGCGTGGGGTCCAACTCGCTCCGGCGCCGTTCCTCAAGTCCTGCGCTGCCGCGGTCGACGATGACGACGTCCGGTCCGTCGGCGACGGCGAGATGCGTAAGCGAGGGGCCACCCTCCACGGGCCCCAGGTCGCCCGCCAGCAGGTTTCCGCCGGTGGTGTGCGGGCGGCCCACGACTCCCACGCGCAC
This sequence comes from Streptomyces sp. NPDC056296, assembly GCF_042268605.1. Lineage (NCBI taxonomy): Bacteria > Bacillati > Actinomycetota > Actinomycetes > Kitasatosporales > Streptomycetaceae > Streptomyces > Streptomyces sp. NPDC056296. The sequence continues at coordinate 1,586 of NZ_JBHJRX010000117.1, forward strand.
ATCCCCGGACGCGATGCCTGCGAGCAGCGCCACCGTCTCCGGGCGCTGGTCCTCGGCGAGCACGGCCGACACGGCGACAGTGCCGACGAGCGGAAGCGGGGCGCAGCTTCCGCCCAGTGCTTCCAGCAGGATCACTGCCTCGGCCATGCTCTGGCCACTGCCGTCCAGCTCCTCCGGAACCAGGAGGGCGGGCCAGCCCATGGCCTGCGCATCGTTCCACAGGGATGCGACCTCGGGTGCGACGTCCTCGGCGTCGAGCAGGCGCCGAGCCACCTTCAGGGCCCCGGCCTTGCCTGCCCAGGCCGTGGCCGCGGCGGACATGCTCTCGTGGTCGGCAGTGATGGCGATCGGCATGGTGCTCCTCAACTCGGTACGGGAGGACTGCAACGGCAACGGTGTGGACGTTCGAGCCGACGGGCCCTACTGCGCGGTACCACCTCGGCGGGAGCCTCTTCGCGGCCGGCCCGGATTGCCTGGCGCGCGCTCGGACCAACGCCTTCCTGGGGGTCCGGGCACATTACTATGCTGGCCAACATATAGGCAACGGGCCAGCACAGAAAGGCATCGCTAGTGCTCGCCCCCTGCCTTTTGTGACTGAGGCGCGAGGTCCGGACCGGGCCCGCCGGTCGGCCCGCTCGACGACTTCTGTGTTGAATGACATAGACTTGGTTGTAAGGCCGTCGCTCGCGAAGCAACGAGCGCGGAGGATGCACCATCACGAAAGGACGTTGCACCATGACGGAATGGATGAACGGCGCCACAGCCTTCATCACCGGAGGCGCGCAGGGCATCGGCCTCGGTATCGCACGGTCGCTGGCGCGCCAGGGCGTCAAGCTCGCCTTGGCGGACATCGATGTCGCGGCTCTCCAGGTTGCGAAGACCGAGCTGGCCGGGATCACTCCGACGGAGACGTTCGAGCTCGACGTGCGAGACCGGGACGCCTACGCCGCTGTGGCCGACAAGGCGGAGAGTGCTCTGGGGCCGGTGACGCTCCTGTTCAACAACGCCGGCATCGCGCCGGCGGTGCCGGTCGAAAAGGCCGAGTACCGCCACTGGGACTGGGCCATGGGCATCAACCTGAATGGTGTCTACAACGGCATTCAGACCTTCGTCCCGCGCATGATCGAGCGAGGCCAGGGCGGATACGTCGTCAACACCGCCTCCGGCGCCGGCCTGGTCGGCGGCCCGGGGTTCCTCTACACGACGTCGAAGTTCGCGGTCGTGGGGCTGTCGGAGTCGCTGAGGATGGAGCTGGATGGGCACCGCATCGGCGTCAGCGTGCTGTGTCCCGGCCCGGTGGACACGCAGATCATCGGCAACACCATCAACCACTCCGAGACCGGATCCTCCAAGGCCCCTCATGACAAGGTCGAGTTCCTGAAGGCCGGAGTCAGCATCGATGCGGTCGGTGACATGGTGCTCGCGGGCATGGAGAGCCGCCAGATGTGGATCCACACCGACGGCATCATGCGCCCCCATGTCAAGACGCGCATGGAAGCCCTGCTCGAGTCGATCCCGCAGAGTGCCGTCTGACGATCACCGGGAACACGTGCTCGGCTGCTCCGCGCGGCCGAGCACGTGGCAGGCATGCCCAAGGCCGGTACGGCGGGCGCGACGCGTGCCTTGCCTCGCCCGCAGCCTGCAGCGCCCACGCGAGGCGTACCGTCGCCTCCGATCACCGTCCCTCCGGGTCGGAAAGCCTCCCCGCGGCCTTGAGCACTGCCCTGGTCAGGCGCTCCGGTCGGCCCTCGCCTGGCCGTCGGCACGGGGGTGACTCCGAGCGGACTCGTCCGGCGCGCCGAGGTCGCTCCACAGTTGTTGCGAATGGCCGTCGATCAAAGCGGCCAGGACTTCGAGTGACTCCCCCAGGTCGACGCTGTCCGGGTCGACCTGCCACTGCATCTGGATCCCGATCAGGGCACCGTTGATCACCGCCGCCATGGCTTTCTCCCGTTCGACGGCTTCCCCGGCGTCGACCGTGTCGGGGCGGCGCGCGCGGAACCAGCGCTGAAGGCCGACTCTGCGGTCCTCCAGGAAGGCGGAATACTGCTCGTGCAGCGTGCCGGTGCTGTTCATGGCCTCTGTGAGGATCATGAACAGCAGCTTCGGGCTGGTCTGCTGCAGCAGCTTGGCGTAGTCGGTGACGACCTGGTGCAACGTGGACTGGTCCGCGTAACGGTCCGGTGGCATGGCGCGCTTGATCGCTCGCTCGACGACGGCCATGGCGAGGCCGTCCTTGTTCTTGAAATGCCACGGGATGGAACCACGGCTGATGCCCGAGCGTTCCGCGATGTCGACGAACGAGGTCCGGTCGAGGCCACGCTCGGCGAACAGTGCTTCGGCGGCGTCCAGGATGCGCCGCCGGCTCTCGTCGCCTATCTCGTCGATGCGTCGCCGTGTGGGTGGAGTCACCGGGTCATGATAAGGCCCGCCGCACGGAGACTGCCGCATCGGAGTCACGGGGAGTGACTGTTGTCGTGGAAGCGGTCGGTGTCCGGTCACGCTCACCAGCGCGAACATCTCTGTGACGCTTGACATAGAGTTGTTCGGGCTGTTTCCTTCTGGTCAATCCAGACCGCAAGGAGGCAGTCATATGGATGCGTCGATGATGGAGGCGATACTCGCCGACAGCCCCGTCGAGCCGTACGTGCGCATCTTGCGCAGACTGGCGGAGGCAGACCCCGACTTCGAGGCCCTGGTCTGCGAGGACGAGGTGATGACCCGGGGCCGGCTGGAGCGGCAGTCGAACCGGCTGGCCCGCGCCTATGCCGAGAAGGGCGTGAGCTACGGCGACTATGTCGCCATAGCGTTGCCCAACGGCATCGGCTTCTACGTTTCCTTCCTGGCCACGCTGAAGCTCGGCGCGGTTCCGATGCCGCTCTCCTACCGACTGCCCGCCGCCGAACGCCGGACCATCGCCGACCTGGCCGACGTCCGCCTGATCGTCGGCGGCAGCCGGGACGACCACCCCGGGCGGGAGTGCGTCGACGCGGACTTCACTCCCGGCGACGACCTGAGCGACGAGCCCCTGCCGGAGGTGGTCTCGCCGGCCTGGAAGGCGCCCACCTCGGGCGGCAGCACCGGACGTCCGAAGATCATCGTCGCGGGTACGGGCGCGGAGGGGTCACCTGCCACGAACGCCCTGGTGTTCCAGTACGGGCCCGAGGACACACAGCTGGTCGTCGGACCGCTCTACCACAATTCGGCCCTGGCGAGTTCGTTCGGCGGGCTGCTCCTGGGACAGCGTGTCGTCGTCATGAAGCGCTTCGAAGCGGAAAAGCTGCTGGACCTCGTCGCCAAGCACAAGATCACCTGGCTGATGCTGGTCCCCACGATGATGCACCGCATCCAACGCCTGTTCGACGCGGGCGGTGAGTACGACCTCTCGTCCATCCGCATCCTGTGGCACATGGCGTCCAAGTGCCCGGAGTGGCTGAAGCGCGCCTGGATCGACCGCCTCGGCGCGGAAAAGATCCTGGAACTCTACGGCGGCACCGAACTCCAGGCCGTCGCCATCATCTCGGGCCCGGAGTGGCTCGAACACCCCGGCTCGATCGGCCGGGCGGTCATCGGGCACATGAAGGTCCTGGACGCGGCCGGCGACGAAGTGCCGCCGGGCACCGTGGGCGAGATCTTCATGAAGCGTGCCGACAACACCCCGCCCACCTACCGGTACATCGGAGCCGAGTCCAAGGAGCTGAACGGCTGGGAGTCTCTCGGCGACCTGGGCTGGCAGGACGAGGACGGCTACCTCTACATCAGTGACCGGCGCGTCGACATGATCGTCAGCGGCGGGGCCAACGTCTACCCCGCCGAGGTGGAGAACGCGCTCGACGCGCATCCCAGGGTGCTGTCGACAGTAGTCGTCGGCATCCCGGACGACGACCTCGGGCAGCGCGTCCACGCACTGGTCGAAGCCGAGCCCGGAACGACCGGGGAGGAACTGCTCGAGTTCCTGTCCGACAAACTCGTCCGGTACAAGATCCCCCGCACGCTCGAGTTCATCGACAGGCCCCTGCGCGACGACGCCGGCAAAGTCCGCCGCAGCAAGATGCGCGACGAGGCGATCGAAAGGATGAAGACCAGTGCCTGACACCGACTTCGAGCGCATCAGGTACGACGTTCCGGTCGAGGGGGTGGCGAGGATCACGCTGGCGAGGCCGGAGCGCCGCAACGCGCAGGACTACCGGATGCTGCACGAGATCGACACGGCGTTCGGCATCGCGGCGAGGGACGACGACGTCCGCGTCATCGTCCTGGCGGCCGACGGCCCTCACTTCTCCTCGGGCCACGACCTGGTCAGCACGGCCTGCGCGGACGAGTTCGAGACCAGGACCATGACCGGGGGCTTCCGGCAGCCGGGCCAGCACGGCCCGATGGTCAACGAGGAGGAGATGTACCTCGGACTGTGCTGGCGCTGGCGCAACGGGCCCAAGCCCACCATCGCCCAGGCGCAGGGCAAGGTCATCGCCGGCGGACTCATGCTCATGTGGCCCTGCGACATCATCGTCGCCAGTGAGGACGCCACCTTCTCCGACCCCACGGTGGCCTTCGGCCTCAACGGTCACGAGTACCACACCCATCTGTGGGAGGTCGGAGCGCGCAAGGCCAAGGAGATGCTGTTCCGCGGCCACGCGCTCACCGCGCAGGAGTGCGAGAAGCTGGGCATGGTCAACCATGTCGTCCCCCGCGAGGACCTCGAGAAGTTCACGCTCGACATGGCGAGCGAGATCGCCCAGCGCCCTCCCGTGGGACTGAAGCTCGCCAAGCTGGCCGTCAATCAGGGACTTGAGGCGCAAGGGCAGTACACGGCCATGCAGGCCGCGTTCGGACTCCACCAGGTGGGTCACGCCAACGCTCGCATCGTGTTCGACGGTGTCCCCGTCGATCCGGCCGGGCTCGAGATCATTCGCAAGCTGTCCAAGAGCTGACGAGCCGAGCGGCCGACCGTCGATGTGCCGTAAGGAGGGAACCGACAAGTGACTGAAGACCACGGACCGCGAGGGCCGGCACGGCGCAAGGCCGATTCGGAGCGAGCGCGACCGCTCTTCGCGGACTTCTCCCGGCGACGACAGGTGTTCGTCGTCGCCGTCGCCCCGATCGCGTTCGGAGCAATCGCGGGCTTGGCCCTGAGCTGGTCGGCACCGGCCTGGTGGGCGCTGCAATGTCTCGGTGCACTCGGTGCCGTTTCTGCCGGACGTGAGCACGTACGCCGACGGGAGGCTGCCGTGCGGGGGCTCGTCGTCGGGTTGTTCTTCGCCGCGAGTGTGCTCTGCGTCCGGGCTCTGCCAGCCGGTGACGACGTCGCCGACCTCGGCGATCCCCTCTTTTTTCCCGTGGTGGCGGCGCTGGCCGCCGGCGCACTGCAAGCGGTAGGGGTTGCCCGGCGGCCGCATGCCCCGGTGACAGGGACGACGACGGCGCGGGACGTCTGACACGGTCGGCCGCTGCCGCCTCCGCGAGGAGGTGGCAGCGGTCGGTGCACCGGCACCGTGTTCGACCGGGCGGCGGGCCAGGATTGTGGCCGCCCGTCGGTCGCCCTCCGGCACGCCCTCATGAGGGCGGCAGGCGGGCGCGCGTGCGGAGTTCCGGGGCTGCCCTTGTGAGTGGCAGTTACGTCGCCGTCCTGGACCGTTGTCCGGCCGAACGAAAAGGACCGCAGGTGATCGCCCTGCGGTCCTCTTCGTTTCGGTTGCTCAGTCCTTGATCTCGCAGATCGCCGCGCCCGACGTGACGGACGCGCCGACCTCGGCGCCCAGGCCCTTGACCGTGCCGGACTTGTGGGCGTTGAGGGGCTGTTCCATCTTCATCGCCTCCAGGACGACGATCAGGTCGCCCTCCTGGACCTCCTGGCCCTCCTCAACGGCGATCTTGACGATGGTGCCCTGCATGGGCGAGGCGAGCGTGTCGCCGGAAGCCGCCGGGCCGGACTTCTTCGCCGCGCGGCGCTTGGGCTTCGCGCCGGCCGCCAGTCCGGTGCGGGCCAGGGACATACCCAGGGAGGAGGGGAGGGAGACCTCCAGGCGCTTGCCGCCGACCTCCACGACGACCGTCTCCCGGCCCGCGTCCTCGTCGGACTCGGCGTCGGTGGGGGCGGTGAAGGGCTTGATCTCGTTGACGAACTCGGTCTCGATCCAGCGGGTGTGGACCGTGAACACACTTTCAGATGTCGCAGTGGTCGAGCCGGTCAGCTCGGGGGCGAAGGCGGGGTCCCGGACGACGGCGCGGTGGAAGGGGATGGCGGTGGCCATGCCTTCGACCTGGAACTCCTCCAGGGCGCGGGCTGCGCGCTGGAGGGCCTCCTTGCGGGTGCGGCCGGTGACGATGAGCTTGGCGAGCAGGGAGTCCCACGCCGGGCCGATGACGCTGCCCGACTCCACGCCCGCGTCCAGGCGGACGCCCGGGCCGCTGGGCGCCTCGAAGCTGGTGACGGTGCCGGGGGCGGGGAGGAAGCCCCGGCCGGGGTCCTCGCCGTTGATGCGGAACTCGAAGGAGTGGCCGCGCAGGACCGGGTCGCCGTAGCCGATTTCCTCGCCGTCGGCGATGCGGAACATCTCCCGGACCAGGTCGATGCCGGCGACCTCCTCGGTGACGGGGTGTTCGACCTGGAGGCGGGTGTTGACCTCCAGGAAGGAGATCGTGCCGTCGGTGCCGACGAGGAACTCCACCGTGCCGGCGCCGACGTAGCC
>NZ_JBHJRX010000118.1:0-7899 GCF_042268605.1 Streptomyces sp. NPDC056296
CTCACCGGCGAGACCACCATCTCCTGGCGCGACCCGACACCGCCGACCAACCACCAGATTCCGGGATGAAACAACGGGAGAAAACGACCTCTTAGGCAAGCGCGTCATCAACCTCCCGCCCCGCAACACCTAGCAGCAAAGCCCCACGAATCGTCACGTCGATCTGCACCCGGTGGCCGGGCAGTTGCTTCTCGTGCCGCTTCCAGCTGCGGTCGTGGTGCTTGTAGCGCTGGGAGGCCGGAAGGCGGCCCATGTCCAAGCGGTCGAGGATGCGCCAGACGCCCGACTTGCTGATGGTGACGTCGTGGTACCGCTTGAGGGACATCGCGATCTTCTCAGGCCGAAGTGGTAGTTCTGCCGCAGGTAGATGATTCCCGACCACCTCGCCGTGCGTCGCGTTCGGGGGCGTCTTCGGGGCCTTGGAGCGGGTCCGCAGGCCATTGACGCCCTCGGCCGGGCAGACGACAGGTAGAGAATTAACGCGGCTTCCGTGCCGCTGGGTTAAGGGGCCGAACACCTACCTCAGCGGTACGGGAGCCTCGTACGTTGCGGACGCCGACGGCGTCCCCGACTACTCGTTGAAGAGTTCCGAGTAGACGGGGGCTCCGCCTCCGCCCCACACCAGTTTCATCTGGTAGCTGCTCGGCCAGTTGCCTATGTTATGACCACCCTTGTCGCAGCCGGCGTCTCCACCATCGGTGAGAATTAGCAGATTTGTTCCGGTGTCTGAGTTCCTCAGGTAACCGGTCATGCCGTAGCCGTCCGCGTTGGTGTCACAGACTTCGAACGTGTCTCCGTCGTCGTGGAACACCATCTTTCCATGATTGGGGTGGATAAGCGTCTTGTCAGTGGCGAGAAGCTGGGCGTCTGCGGCGAAGGCCGGCGTCGCTACGCCGCCGAGAGATACCGCAATCGCTGCGCTCGCCACAGCGATGCGGGAGAGGGACTTTACCATTGCATTCCTTTCATCTGCAGGCCACATTTACGGCCTGCAACCGTGGCTAACAAACGACGGATTTTTCATGCGGAAGCGGAAGCCATCGTGCAGCAGAAAAGGTCTGTTTGTGCGATACGGCAGCCCAACCTAACGCGGCTCAACGATGGTTAATTTCACTCACCATATCTTGGGCCACCTGGAGGAATGCCTTCCTCTGATCTTCTCGGTAGTGTCGAGAATCGCCCAACTCTGTAACCGCTAGTTGCACGGTGGCCAACGCTGCAGTAGCTCGAATGTGTTCCGCGATGCCGCTTGCGCTTCCACCTTCACTGAGCAAATCTCTAATTGACCGAATGCTCTGCCGGAGAGATTTACCCGGGCCCAGTTCTTGAACGGCAGCCTGATTTTCAAGCATGAAACGGAAAAAATCTGCTGCGTCGAAGATGGCGACACTATATCTTGCGAGCAACTCGTGTTTCCGAGCAGTGCTGCAAGGTTGACCAATGGCCCATTCGATCAATGCGTCCACTGGTTGGATAGCCTCATCGAACAGGCTAATGAGGATATCTTCCTTGGTCCTGAAGTGGTAGTAAACCGCCGCTTTGGTGATCTGTAGGCGCTCTGCAATTTCCCGCAATGCGGTCTTCTCGTAACCACGCTCCGAGAAGAATTCCAGAGCTACCCTCTGAATCAGTTGGCGGGTACCTTTTGTTCGCTTATCTACCATCTTGCATGCTCTCTCAGGCGGGTACTAGAGGGAGCCTACTTTACGCCCGGCTAGCTACGTACGCTACCCAACCGATCGCAGGTAATCCACGAGTCCCGCGCAGGGCCGTCGCCTGGCACCCACCTGCCTCCAACCGCGCGATACCAGGCGACCGACCCGTACCCGTCCTGCCCCCCATAGAGAAATGTGGAGGCGAAGCTCTGCTACTCGTTGAACCAATCAGAGAGCACGGGGTCGCCGCCCCCGTCCCACCAAAGCCACATGATGTAGTCCTCGCTGATTCCGTTTCCGACGTTGTAGCCCTTCTTGTCACAGCCCGCGTCGCCACCATCGGTGACCTCGATCAACGTGGGCCATCCCGACGCATCGTCCCTGAGCTGCCCTGTGACGCCGTAGCCGTCAGCCCTGGTGTCACACACCTGGAACATGTCCCCGTCATCGATGTACGTCATCGTGCCCCGGCCGCTGGGAAGCGAGATCTTCTTGTTCGTCTCCAAAACGCTGGAGTCTGCAGCCATGGCCGGCGCCGATACACCGACGACTACTGCAGCGATTGTCGCGCTGGCGATGGCAATACTGCCGACAAACTTGATCATGGGCATCGCTTTCTTTGTGGAGCCGTGATGTACCTTGCGTTGGCCACTGCACCGACATTAGGACAGCATGCGGTGGCCGGCTCAATGCATGGTGAGGTTACTCGCTGAAAGACGGAGAAAGGACGGAAGGACCACCACCAGTCCAGGCGAGTTCCATTTTGTAGGACCTCCCCCACGAGATGTCATAGCCATCCTTGTCGCAACCAGCATCGCCGCCATCAGTTATGTGAAGAAGCGTCGTAGAGCCTTCCAAAAGCAGCTGGCCTTCAACTCCGTAACCGTCAGCCTTCGTGTCACACACCTCGAACATGTCGCCATCGTCGTAGAAGGTCATGCGCCCGTGGTCGTTTTTGATGGTCTTGTTGGTGATGAGCACTTGGGCGTCGCCGGCCATGGCGGGGGCTGCGGTTCCGGCGAGCACTGCGGCGACGGCAGATCCGGCCACAGCGAGGCGGGTGAGGGCTATTCGCATGCGTTTCTCTTTTCTCCTAGAGATTGCGGAACACGCGACGCGGGCTCCTTCGAGTGGGCTGACCATATGACAGCGTGATCTTTTGGTAAACCAGTTTCACCATGACGGCGCGTCGCGGTCATTAGACGGAGGGTGACGCGAATTGAGGGTCCGCTGAGGTACTCAATGGGGTCGACTGTTGTTTTTTGGGGTAATAAGGGGCACAGGGCTGCCACTCTGAGTACACGAAGCCTCCACATAGTGATCTACATCACTTCGGACGTGGTCTCCCTAGCCACCACGTGGCTTGTCACGTGAGCGGAGTGCCCGCGGAGCTGCACGAGAGGCTGTGGTTGGGAGGACGACGGGCAATTCCCCGCGATCCACCCGCCGTTGAGGTCCAGCGGACGAGTACTGAGTGCCCTCCTCGCCGGACGGCAGAGCAGGAGCGAGAGGGGGCTGCCAAGCGAGCGGCTCGGCCCGTAGTAGGTGGTGACGGCAAGCCGCCATCCGTGATCACGGTCTGGCGATGAACCCCAACTCCTGCGGGACGAGTACCACCCTGCTTCGGCATATCGAAGTCGACCGCCCACCGCCGGTTCTTGATCTGGTCGAGAGCCGGCGTCTGGGGCCGCCTCACCACCACTGTCAATCCGCCGCCCATCACGTCATCGGCAACCTCCGCCAGCAGCCCAGAAACCACTAGGCCGTGCTGCACCGACTTGACGACGCCGGCCTGGTCGACGTCATCCGCGTCGTCCTCGACACCGCCCACGTGAGGGCGAAAGAGGAAGCAAACACTAGGTCCAAGCCCTGCGGGCAGGGACAAGCCGGGTTCCAAGATGCACGTCCTGTCGGACGCGAACGGACTGCCCCTCCTCGTCGGCGTCTCGGCCGGCAACACCCACGACAGCGAAGGACTGAAGCCAATGCTGGAGGGTCACCAAACGAGACACGACCCCCACAACGGCCGTCACTTCAAGCCCCAGCGCCTGCATGCGGACAAAGCCTACGACCGCGCCGAACTGCGCAGATGGCTCCGCGGGAAACGGATCGGCGTGCGCATCCCGCAAAGGCAGCGAGTCCAGCGAACGATTAGGGCGACGCAGCTGGGTCATCGAGCGCACCATGTCGTGGCTCTCCAGCTACCGCAGACTCAGCCCCCGATACGGCAATTTCCGCAACTACCTGGCCCTTCTCAGACTCGCCGCCGCTCTGTGCTGCTACAAGAGACCCGTCCGCCTCACCACGTAGGACACGGTCTTCGAGGGCGTTAAGGCCTGTTTCTGATGATGTGGTGTCGCCCGTTCGTGGTTGATGGGACGGTTCTGCCGGCGTTGTCATGTCGTGTACATGGTAAATTCGGGGCATGGTACGGATGCCGTACGCAACCGACTTGTCCGACGAGCAGTGGGCGTTGATCGAGCCGCTGGTCACCGCGTGGGCGCAGGGAGCGAGTGGCGCGGTCGGCGACCGAGGACCCGGGATCCTGCGACCTGCGTGAGGTCGTGGACGCGCCGCTCTAGCAGAACCGGACCGGCTGTCAGTAGCGGCTCCTGCCGCACGACCTCCGGCCTGGTCGGCGATGTTCTACTACTTCATCTTGTGGCGCCAGGACGGCCTTGACCATCGGATCCAGGAGATCCTGCGCTGCCAGGTGCGGGAGCGGGCCGGACGATTAGAGGACCCGTCCCTGGTGATCATCGACACCCAGTCCGTCGGCGTGGCGGCCGGGGGGCCGAAGAAGACGACGGACTGGACGCGAACAAGAAGACGCCCGGCCGTAGCGGGGGCTCGCCGTCGACGTGCTGGGTCTGATCACCGGCGTGGTGGTCCTGGCCGAAGAGCGCACACGACAACGAGGCCGGCATCGCCCTGCCGGACAAGGCGGCCGAACGATGCGGGATGCGTCTGGAAAAGGTTCTGGTCGACCAGGTTTCAAAGACGCCGTGATCACCCACGGGGCGGTGAAGGACATCACCGTCGAGGTGGTCCGACGCAACCCCGACGACGAAGGCAAAGGCTTCGTCCCCCAACCGAAGCGGTGGGTGGTCGAGCAGGTCAACGGCACCCTCATGCTGCACCGGCGCTTCCCCGCGACTAGGATCACCGGCCCGACAACGCGGCCTCCCACGCCTATTGGGCCTCCACCGCCGGCATGCTCCGCCGTCTCACCACTCCTGCCCCCACCTGGCGGGACGACGTGGAGCTGGCCGAGTGAACGTCAGTGAACTCCTGCGGCTGCTGCAGACCGAACACGATGAGACCGCAGCACGAGTCGGCAACCTGCGTGAGCAGATCGAGCAGCTCACCACCGCCCTCGCCGAGAGCTCGCCGCCACCCGCAAGGCCATCGATGGCCTCGCCTCTCCCGACCACGCAACGGCCCCCGCAGGGACCGCCGCCACCGTCTACCAGCGCATCGTGACCACGTTCAACGAGCACCCTGGGAAGGTGTTCCGCGTCCGCGATCTGCACGAGCACCTCGGCCTGCCCGCCGACGAGCCCTCAATCAACGTCACACGCTCCCGCCTGGGACGACTCGTCTGCCAAGGACTCCTCGAACAACCCGGACGCGGCCGTTCCCTTTTAGTCATGGCGCACAGAGTTCGTCGCCAGTTCCCAACCTCACGGGTGGGGCGAGGAGATGCTTCCTGCACGGCCGGTCGAGGCGAAGTGGCAGCGGCCAGCGGCCAGTGCTTCGGGCGACGAAGCGCCGCAGCGGGCCGACTGAAGATATGACGTAGATCACTATGTGGAGGCTTCGTGTACTCAGAGTGGCAGCCCTGTGCCCCTTATTACCCCAAAAAACAACAGTCGACCCCATTGAGTACCTCAGCGGACCCTCAATTCGCGTCACCCTCCGTCTAATGACCGCGACGCGCCGTCATAGTGGAACTGGTTTACCAAAAGATCACGCTGTCATATGGTCAGCCCACTCGAAGGAGCCCGCGTCGCGTGTTCCGCAATCTCTAGGAGAAAAGAGAAACGCATGCGAATAGCACTCACCCGCCTCGCTGTGGCCGGATCTGCCGTCGCCGCGGTGCTCGCCGGAACCGCAGCCCCCGCCATGGCCGGCGACGCCCAAGTGCTGGACACCAACAAGACCATCAGTAACGATCACGGCTACATGACCTACCTCGATAACGGTGACATGTTCGTGGTGTGCGACACGAAGGCCGACGGTTACGGCATGACTGGCATCGTCCAGACCCCTAAGGCAATCCCCCTGGACAAGCTGAAGATCACAGATGGTGGCGATGCAGGCTGCGACAAGGATGGCATCGATGTCACGAACTCTTCGGATTACCGGATGAAGCTCACATGGGATGGCGGTGGGCTGTCCGTCTACTCCGCATGGTTCAACGAGTAAACCGTTCCATCATTCCTGCGGCCCTGATGGTGTAGCGGTTGCTGCTGCTCTGAGTGGCACCGGTACTTCTATCTATAAGGGCGCCGCCAGCCTGCTGCCACCGCCCGCTGCATCACTGGTGGAATATCGAAAAGGCGCACGAGACGTAGGGCCCGCGGTGCACTGTCAGAATCCCACCTCTCGGGGAGCTCTGCAGTCTCAGGCCCACATGGCGGGTCCACACAGGGTCGGCCCTACGTTTGCCTGGCATGCCTACATAGGCAGATCCCAAAATCGCCTGTCGCCCCGTCAGGGGGTTATCACCAACGAGGTACACCTGTGAACTCCGACACACAGAGCCGCGATACGCTGCTGACGCCGCCCACTGCCAGAATCCGGCAGAGTAATCATAAGCAGAAACAGCGGAGAAATCGCGCACTGGTAGCTGTCGGAACCGCCTTGGCGGTCGTCGCAGGAGGCGCCGTCATAGCCCTGGTTGCGGGTGGCGGCGAGACACCGCCGCCCCCTGTGAAATCACCAAGAACGGCGCATGTACTGGCCAGGCCAGATCAATCGCCACCGCAGGACCTTATTGCGGCAGGACGAGTTGCAGTCTCCGGATTCTACACAACAAAGGTAGTGAACGAGGCTAACGGCAATGCCACTGGCACCTATACGTGGAGCCTCTACAATGAGGCAACCAAGCACTACCAGAAAACCGACTGGGCTTGGGTAGATGTCGCCCCCGGAATGCGAACCGCAGCCGTCCTGGAGCGCGACCTGCCTGCCGATCGAGTCGGATTGGTGAATATGGCCACAGGCGAGGTCCAGCGCTGGATCAAGGTAGATAAGGAAATTGGTAGTGTCCAGTTTTCGCCTGATGGAAAGCGTCTTGTGGCGACAACGTACCACCTAAACCCTGATGGCCTCTACAAGGATTCATCATATCGATTGAACGACAAGAAGGTCCCGGGGCCGAAGCCGAGCCGCACCGGCTTCTATGTTATAGATCTCGCGACAGGCAAGGCCAAGTTTTCCGCGTTGCCGCCCAGAAAGGACGGGACCGGCGCCTTTGCTGGCGCTGGACGCCAGGACCTTCAATGGGACCGTGATGGAAAACTTTTGTGGGAGCCTGCGGCTAACAAGGATGGCAAGGTCTACTACAACGAGGACGCCCGTCAAAGTCCAGTGCCCGAAAGGGAAGCATCGTTGCCCTTCTCGGGCGGGGTTCTCTCTCCGGACGGAACGCACATAACTGGCAAATTCGTAGGAGAAGACGGGCAGATCGTGTCCGAAATCTTGAACGCAAAGACCGGCAAGCGATCCGCGCTCGTACCTGGACAGCAAATGCTTGCCTGGGCAGATAACGACCACCTCATTGCGTGGAGGTGTGACCCCAAGCAATGCGAGCCTGGCAAGGGCGAGTTCCGCAACCAGCTTATACTAGTGGGAGTCAATGGGGAGAAGGCGATCCCCCTGTCTGGTTACCGCCATGCGAAACTACGCGACGATAGTCGCTGGACACCGATACTGAGCGAGCGATGACGGGCATCGGCTGTGCTCTATTGATCTTAGTGGCCGCCATCTCAACCGACGACGTAACGCGCGGTGCGCACGGTCCCGGTCGGATGATTCTCCGGCCGACTGCAGGGCCTCTTGGTTACCTCGTGAATGCGGATCTGGCCGAGCAGTGTCGGGACCCCGCTCCCACGCCGCGTCCGACAATCCCCCTCGACCTGTCACTAAGAGGTCGTTTTCTCCCGTTGTTTCATCCCGGAATCTGGTGGTTGGTCGGCGGTGTCGGGTCGCGCCAGGAGATGGTGGTCTCGCCGGTGAG
>NZ_JBHJRX010000119.1:0-7807 GCF_042268605.1 Streptomyces sp. NPDC056296
AAGCTAAGCCTTACAGCGCCGATGGTACTGCAGGGGGGACCCTGTGGGAGAGTAGGACGCCGCCGAACAATCATTCAAAGGAAACCCCGCACCGGGAACGGTGCGGGGTTTTCTGCGTTTACGGTCGAGTTTACTGTCTTTGTATGCGCTACGACCTGGTTATCTTCGACAACGACGGCGTCCTCGTCGACAGTGAGCCGATCTCCAATCGGCTCCTGTCCGGCTATCTGACCGAGCTGGGGCACCCGACGTCGTACGACGACTCCCTTCGGGACTACATGGGTGCCGCGATGCACCGGGTTCATGACCTGATCCTGGAGCGGACGGGCCGGCGGCTGCCCGAGGACTTCGACGACGTCTTCCACAGGCGGGTGTTCGCCGCCTTCGAACGGGACCTGGAGGCGGTGCCCGGGGCGGTCGGTGTGCTCGAGAAGCTCGCGGCGGATGGGGTGGCGTACTGCGTGGCCTCGTCCGGGAGTCATGAGCGGATTCGGGTGGGGCATCGGAAGACCGGGCTGGACCGGTGGTTCGACGACGAGCGGATCTTCAGTTCCCAGGACGTGGGGCGGGGGAAGCCGGCGCCGGATCTGTTCCTGCATGCCGCCGAGCGGATGGGGGTCGCACCGGGGCGGTGTGTGGTGATCGAGGACAGTCCGCTCGGTGTGCGGGCGGCTGTCGCGGCCGGGATGGATGTGTACGGGTTCACCGCGATGACGCCGGCGGCGAAGCTCGCCGGGGCGACCCGGCTCTTCGGCGGCATGGGGGAACTGGCCGATCTGCTGGTGCGCTGACAGAACTGAACAGAGCTGAGCCGAATTCATCTTTGGCTGGATCTACCCATGGGTAAGCCGGAGCTCTACGCTCGCCGCCATGACTGATGTGCTGCGGCGCGGCAGGGTCTCGTTGGCGTTCGGCTTCTTCGCCCAGGGCGTCGCTTTCGCTCTGCTCGTCACGCGCATCCCGGCCATCCAGGACCGGTACGGCGTCTCCGACGCGCTGCTGCCCGTCTTTCTGGCCGCCGTGCCGATTCTGGCCGGTGTGGGGAGTGTGGTGACCGGGCGCCTGGTGCGGCGGGTGCGGCCGAGTCGGTTGCTGCGCTGGTCCCAGCCAGTGGTGCTGTTGGCGCTGCTCGGTGTCGGGGCGGGGGACCGGGTGGCGGTGCTGGCCGTCGCGCTGGCCGTCTTCGGGCTCGCCGTGGGCGCGTTGGACGCGTCGATGAACATGCTCGGGGTGAGCCTGCAGCGTTCGTACGGGCGCAGCATCGTGCTGGGGTTCCACGCGGCGTACAGCCTGGGCGGGATTCTCGGGGCCTCGCTGGCCTGGGTGGGGGCGCACTGGGATCTCGCGCTGTGGGTGTCGTATCTGCCGGTGGTGGTGGTGCTGGTGCCGGCCGCCTTGGTGGGCAGCCGGTGGTACGTCGACGGGGAGGCCGGTGGCGGAGCGGCCGGTGCGGAAGGGGCGCGGAAGGGGGAGGGCGCGGGCGTCGGCTTCAAGGTGCTGTTGCCGCTGTGTCTGGTGATGACGTTCGCGTACATCGGGGACTCGACCGTCTCCAACTGGAGCGCGAAGTACCTCCAGGACGTGCTGGGGAGTTCGGAGCAGCTGGCCACTGTGCCGTACAACGTGTACATGGTGACCACGCTGGTGGGGCGTGCCGTAGGGGACTTCGGGGTGCGGCGGTTCGGGGCCGTGTCGGTGGTGCGGGGTGGGGCTGTTGTGGCGGCTGGAGGGTTCGCCGTGGTGGCGGGGGCGCCGGGGGCCTGGGTGGGGATGCTCGGGTTCATGTTGCTGGGGCTGGGGTTGTGCGTGCTGGTGCCGCAGACGTTCGCGGCGGCGGGGCGGCTTGCCGCGGAGAGGGACGGCCGTCCTGGGGCGTCCGATGCTGCCGTGGCGCGGCTCAATGTCTTCAACTACGTCGGTTTTCTGATCGGTTCGCCGTTGGTGGGGGCGCTGGGCGATGCCTGGAGCTATCGCGGGGCCATGCTCGTACCGATGGTGTTGGTGCTGGTGACGGTCGTGTACGCCCGGTCGTTCGAGGCTCAACATGACCGATACGGTGGCGGGCATGAGCGGCCGCGCACAGCTGATGTGGGACGAGGCAGTAACGGGGTATGACTTCGGCCCGGATCACCCGATGGATCCGGTCCGGCTCGCCCTGACGCGAGGACTGATCGGTGCCCTGGGGCTCGACCGTGAGGTGGAGGTCGTCGCGGCGCGGCCGGCCGGGGAGTCGACGCTGCGGCTCGTCCACCGGGAGGACTACATCGGCGCGGTGAAGGCGGCGTCGGTGGATCCGGGGTCGGCGGACGGGTCGTACGGGCTGGGGACGATCGACGATCCGGCGTTCGCGGGGATGCACGAGGTGTCCTCGCTGATCGCCGGGCAGTCGGTGGGGGCGGCGGAGGCGGTGTGGCGCGGTGACGCGCTGCACGCGGTGAACTTCGCGGGCGGGCTGCACCATGCGATGCCGGGCGCTGCTTCGGGGTTCTGCGTGTACAACGACGCGGCGCTGGCGATCGCGCGGCTGCTGGAGCTGGGGGCCGAGCGGGTCGCGTACGTGGATGTGGACGTGCACCACGGGGACGGGGTGCAGGCGGCGTTCTGGGAGGATCCGCGGGTTCTGACGGTGTCGTTGCACGAGCACCCGCGGACGCTGTTCCCGCAGACCGGGTGGCCGGAGGAGACCGGGGCGGACTGTGCGGAGGGGTCGGCGGTGAACGTCGCCTTGCCGGCGGGGACCGGGGACGCGGGGTGGCTGCGGGCGTTCCACGCGGTGGTGCCGGAGGTGATCGCGGACTTCCGGCCGCAGGTGCTGGTGACGCAGCACGGTGCGGACACGCACTTCGAGGATCCGCTGGCGCATCTGGCGGTGTCGTTGGACGCGCAGCGGTCGGTGCAGGTGGCGTGTCATGAGCTGGCGCACGAGTACGCCGGGGGGCGGTGGGTGGCGCTGGGGGGCGGGGGATACGCGGTGGTGGATGTGGTGCCGCGGTCGTGGACGCATCTGGTGGGGATCGCGGCGGGGCGGCCGGTGGAGCCGGAGACGGTGATTCCGGAGGGGTGGCGGCAGGAGGTGTTCGCGCGGACGCGGCAGCTCGGGCCGATGCGGATGACTGATGGGCGGTGGCCGGTGGGGTGGGCGTCGTGGGAGGCGGGGTACGACCCTGCGGATCGGTTGGATCAGGCGGTGGTGGCGGCTCGGCGGGCGGTGTTTCCGTTGCGGGGGCTTTTGGCTTGACGGGCGGTGCCGTTTGGTGTGACGGGACTGTGGGATTTGTGGTCCGGCGTTTGTGGTGACCCGGCGCCGGTGCGGGCCGGGGGTGGGTGTCGCTGCCCGGCGTTGCGGGGTGCCGCTGCGCCCACCCGTGCCGCCCCTGGGGGTACCTCCCAGGCCGTTCAGGCACTGGGGGAGGCACGACTGCCCGCAGCTGCGGGCGCGGGGGTGTTACGCCGGTCGTGGGTAAGTTCCCGAGTTCCCCGGTCCGGAGGTGGGAGGACCCGGCAGCATCGTTTCTGTGCTGACCCGTCGAGCTCTCCGGGCTCATCTTCTGGACGTTCGTCTTGCCGGGGTCGTGGCGACTTCACGGGAGGTGAGTCTGCGGAGTTACCGGTTGTTCGCCGCGCGGGATCCGCGGGTGCTGATCGGGATCGACCCGGCGGGGGAGTGGGGGCAGCGGGAACTGCTCGGGCTGATGGCGGAGAGGTGCGGGGTCTCGGCCGATCCGCACGACACTTCGGGCCGGGATGTGATTGATCCCGACCGGACACTGGCCGCCCTGGACGCCTTCGCCGGTCGGCTCGCCGCGGTCGCTCAGCGTCGCGGACCGGTCCTCCTCGGCACCGGGCACCCCCACCGGCTGCTCGGCTTCTACGCCGCCTTGGCCGAGGCGCTGTCGGCGGCGGGATGTGCTGTCCTCACCCCGGCGCAGGGTCACTGTGTCGACATAACGACCCGGTTCGGTCTACGCACGTACAACCTCGACTACGTCCGGGGAGTCGCGTTGGTGCGGGAACCCGGCGCCGGGCGCGCCGGTGGTGAGCCCGGCGCACACACGCATTCGCCGCTCCCGGTTCGTACCGCGCTGGCCGCCGCGGCCGATGCCGGCGGGCCGCTCCCCGAGCTGGTGATCGGGGACCACGGCTGGGTCTGCGGTGCAGGTCAGCTGGGTTTCGAGGCGGTCGGGCCGGCCGATACGAACGATCCCGCGCTCTTCGTCGGTGAGGCGGAGGGGTCCGTGTCCGTCGCCGTTCCACTTGATGACGCCGTGCGGTCCGAGTACTACCGGCCGCTTACCCGCTACGTACTCAATCGGGCGTGTCTGTCACGGTAGGGAAGCGATGGGTGCACCTCTTCCCCATTCGCATCACCCGCCCCTACATTGGGGAGTGAGCACGCAGCGACGAAGAGTCACCGGAAGGGGAAGCCGGTGGCCGTCGAGTGCGGAAGGTTCAGGTGTGTCATGGCTGCAGCTGGCGAAAGGCCTCTGAACGAGGTTCAGTTCCTTACCGTGGCGGAGGTCGCCTCGGTGATGCGCGTGTCCAAGATGACCGTGTACCGGTTGGTGCACAGCGGTCATCTGCCCGCGATCCGGGTGGGACGGTCGTTCCGCGTCCCGGAGCAAGCGGTTCACGAGTACCTCCGCGAGAGCTACGTGGGGGTGGAAACGGCCTGACGACCTCGATTACGACCTCAGCGCTCGGGCGGGTAGGCTAGCCCCTCGTAGGTCGTGTGGGCCCATGGCGCTCACCAACCGAGTGATGAGAAGTGAGCGAGGGTAGTCGTGGGCTCTGTTATCAAGAAGCGGCGCAAGCGGATGGCCAAGAAGAAGCACCGCAAGCTGCTCAAGCGCACGCGCGTTCAGCGTCGCAACAAGAAGTAAGCGACGCTGCGCCGTCAGCGTGTCCTGTGGCCCCCCACCGCATCCGGTGGGGGGCCACAGTCGTATCCGGGATCCGAGGACGCGTACGACCGCGAATTCTCGTCACTTGCTGCATCCGGCGGTCATCACAGTGCGACACCGACCGGCTAAGTTGGCCCGCGGACGGGGAACCCGGCAGGCTACGGAGTAGGGCGGAAGGAAGGCGCTGATCTTGGGCAAGGTCGTACTCGTGACCGGAGTGGCCCGTCAGCTGGGGGGCCGGTTCGTGCGGCGCATCCAGCGTGATCCCGATGTGGACCGGGTCGTCGGCGTGGACGCCGTCGCGCCGGAGCATCATCTGGGCGGCGCGGATTTCGTCCAGGCGGACATCCGGCAGTCGGCCATCGGGCGCATCCTCGCCGAGACGGGCGCCGACACGGTCGTCCACCTGGACGTCACGGGCACGCCGCTGGGCAGCGGCAGCCGTACGTCGGTCAAGGAGACCAACGTCATCGGCACGATGCAGCTGCTCGGTGCCTGCCAGAAGTCGCCGACCGTGCAGCGCCTGGTGGTGAAGTCCAGTACGAACGTCTACGGGTCCGCGCCGCGTGATCCGGCCGTCTGCACCGAGACCACCGCGCCCAAGTCGCTGCCGAGCGGCGGCTTCGCCAAGGACGCGGTCGAGGTCGAGGGGTACGTGCGGGGGTTCGCGCGGCGTCGGCCGGACGTGGCGGTGACCGTGTTGCGGTTCGCCAACATCCTCGGTCCGAGCGCGGACACGCCGCTCGCCTCGTACTTCGGACTGCCGGTGCTGCCGACGGTGTTCGGCTACGACCCGCGGTTGCAGTTCGTGCACGAGGACGACGTGATCGAGGTGCTGCGGATCTCCTCGCACGAGCCGCGGCGGGGCACGCTGAACAGCGGCACCTTCAACATCGCCGGTGACGGTGTCCTGCTGCTCTCCCAGTGCTCGCGCAGGCTGGGCCGTCCCACGGTGCCGCTGCTGCTGCCCGCGGTCACCTGGGCGGGCTCTCTCGTGCGTACGCTGGGGATGACGGACTTCTCCCCCGAGCAGATCCGGCTGCTCACCCACGGGCGGGCGGTGGACACCACGCAGATGCGCGAAACCCTGGGTTTCCGGCCGAAGTACACGACGGCCGAGGCGTTCGCGGACTTCGCGCGCGGTCGCGGTGGCGGGCTGCTGCCGCCCGAGGCCCTCGCGGGGGCCGTCGACCGGATCGCGGAGCTGTCCTTGCGGGGCAGTGGCCACCTCCCGACGCAGAGCGCCAACTGAGGAGCGCATCAACGATGGCGGACGCCAAGGTCATTCCGTTCGACGACGACCGGTCGCGGGGGAGCGGCCAGAACGCGGCCCAGCGCCCGGCGCGGCGCCGCGGCGCGGGGAGCCGGCGCAAGGGCGCGGCGGATTCGGTGCCGGTACGTGAGGTGCAGCCCCTGCCGGTGCGGGGGGCCGCGCAGGATGATGTGCCGGTGACGCCTGAGTCGCCCGAGTCGTCCGGGGCGCCCGAGCCGCAGGCGAAGGACGCGGGCAGTGGACTGGATCGGCGTATCGCGGGCGGTCTGGCCTTCCTGCGCCGTCGGCTCACCGGCGACTACGAGGTCGACGACTTCGGTTACGACGCCGAACTCACCGACCAGGTGCTGATGTCCATGCTGCGCCCGGTGTACGAGAAGTACTTCCGGGTCGAGGTGAAGGGCGTGGAGAACATCCCGTCCGAGGGCGGCGCGCTGATCGTCGCCAACCACTCCGGGACGCTGCCGCTGGACGGGCTGATGATGCAGGTCGCCGTGCACGACCATCATCCGGCCGACCGGCATCTGCGCCTGCTGGCGGCGGACCTGGTGTTCGTACTGCCGGTGGTCAACGAGCTGGCGCGCAAGCTCGGGCACACGCTGGCCTGTGCGGAGGACGCCGAACGGCTGCTCGGTCAGGGCGAGCTGGTCGGGGTGATGCCGGAGGGCTTCAAGGGCGTCGGCAAGCCGTTCAGCGAGCGCTACAAGCTCCAGCGTTTCGGCCGCGGCGGCTTCGTGTCCACGGCGCTGCGGCAGGGTGTGCCGATCATCCCGTGCTCGATCGTCGGGGCGGAGGAGATCTACCCGATGATCGGCAACGCCAAGACGGTGGCGCGGCTGCTGGGCTTTCCGTACTTCCCGCTGACGCCGACCTTCCCGTGGCTGGGGCCGCTGGGTGCGGTGCCGTTGCCGGCGAAGTGGACGATCCAGTTCGGTGAGCCGATCCCGACGGACGGCTATCCGCCGGAGGCGGCCGAGGACCCGATGCTGATGTTCAACCTGACCGACCAGGTCAGGGAGCAGATTCAGCACACGCTGTACAAGCTGCTGGTGCAGCGGAGGTCGGTGTTCTTCTGACGTGCGGTGCTTCGCGCCGGGAGGGTGGGGTCGGCGGACGGAGTCCGGCGCAGCCGGTCGAAGCCCGCGCAGCGGTGCGAGGCCGGCGGTGTAGATGGGTCCCGATGCTGATGTTCAACCTGACCGACCAGGTCAGGGAGCAGATTCAGCACACGCTCTACAAGCTGCTGGTGCAGCGGAGGTCGGTGTTCTTCTG
The DNA here is from genome assembly GCF_042268605.1 of Streptomyces sp. NPDC056296. NCBI lineage: Bacteria > Bacillati > Actinomycetota > Actinomycetes > Kitasatosporales > Streptomycetaceae > Streptomyces > Streptomyces sp. NPDC056296. The sequence goes on from NZ_JBHJRX010000119.1 coordinate 7,447, forward strand.
ACGTGCGCCGGTACGTCGGTGGGGGCGCCCCTCCCTGTGCAACGCGGGGAGGGGCACCCCCACCGGCTCAGTCGGCGTCCTCGCCCTCGATGCCCAGGCCGGGGAGGAGGCCCGGCAGGAGGGGCGGGAGGGTGACGTCCGGCTCGGCGGGCAGGGTGTTGTCGCCCGTCGGCGGGGAGGCGGTGCCGGTGTCCTTCGGCGGGTCGAGCAGGCCGCCTGTGCCGCCACCGAGCAGGCCGTCGTTCTCCTCGCCGGAGTCGGCCGACTCGCTGGGGCTGCCGCTGTCCGTGCGTCCGCGCTCGGACGTACCGTCGTCGCGGTTGCCGGGGGCCGACGAGTGGCCGGAGCCGGGGGTGTCGGT
>NZ_JBHJRX010000120.1:0-7274 GCF_042268605.1 Streptomyces sp. NPDC056296
GCGCTTCCCTTCGGTCTTGCGTTTCCGACTCTATCAGATCTTTCCGATCCGATTTCCTCGGTGCTTTCCAGGTTCTCGCTTTCGCGTTTCCCTTTTCGGCGGTTCCGACTCTATCAGATCCTTTCGGGCTCTGATTCCCCGTCAGAGGGGGTTGTCTTCGCGGCTGTTGGGCCGTTCCAACGAGGTGAGACTCTAGCGGATTCCCGGCTCCCGAGCTAATCGGGGTCGTGTCCTGACGGACGTGGATTCCTCATTCCGCAAATACGCGCACCGACAATACGACGACGCCGACAACGCGACTGTTCGCCGAGGAGTGGTTGGTACTTGCGGAATCGCTGTCCGGGGACCGACCGGAGTCGGCGCTCACGTCGGACAACTCGGAGAACACTACGAGCGCGGGACGGGTGTGTCAAATGCCGGGCCGGACTGCCTCCGCACACGTACTGTGGGAGGCGTGATGACGCGTACGTGCACCGGGCTCTGGTGGGCCGCCTGACGGCGGCCGTACGCACGTATGCACTCAACGGCCGCCGCTTCGGCGGCCGTTCTCGTATCTCCCTCCAGGAGGGGCGGCCGGCGGGTGGCGGCGGCCCTGACCAGGAGGTGGAGAGATGACGCGGGTCTTCAGTGGGGTCAAGCCGACCGGGCATCTGACGCTGGGGAACTATCTGGGAGCCATGCGGCAGTGGGCCGCGGAGGACCAGCACCGATCGGACGCCCTGTTCTGCGTGGTCGATCTGCACGCGCTGACCGTCGACCACGATCCGGCGCGGGTGCGCAGACTGAGTCGGCAGGCGGCCTCCTTGCTGCTGGCGGCTGGGTTGGATCCGGAGCTGTGCACCGTGTTCGTGCAGAGTCACGTGGACGAGCACGCCCGGCTGTCGTACGTACTGGAGTGCGTCGCCACCGACGGGGAGATGCGTCGGATGATCCAGTACAAGGAGAAGGCCGCGCGGGAGCGGGAGCGGGGCGGGAGTGTGCGGCTGTCGCTGCTGACGTATCCCGTGCTGATGGCGGCCGACATCCTGGCGTACGGGACGGACGAGGTGCCGGTCGGGAACGACCAGACGCAGCACGTGGAACTGGCGCGGGATCTCGCGGTGCGGTTCAACCAGCGGTACGGGCACACGTTCGTGGTGCCGCGGGCGACCAACCCCGCGGTGGCGGCTCGGGTGATGAATCTGCAGGAGCCGGCGTCGAAGATGGGGAAGAGCGACGACGTCGGGCCGGGGATCGTCTACCTGCTGGATGAGCCGGACGTGGTGCGGAAGAAGGTCATGCGGGCCGTGACCGACAGCGGGCGCGAGGTCGTGTACGACCGGGAGGAGCGGCCGGGGCTGGCGAACCTGCTGGAGATTCTCGCCGCCTGCACGGGCGGGGAGCCGGCGGAGCTGGCGGGTGGGTACGACTCGTACGGCGCGTTGAAGAAGGACACCGCCGAGGCCGTCGTCGAGGTGCTGCGGCCGGTGCAGGGGCGGCACAAGGAGCTGTGCGCGGACCCCGGGTATGTGGAGGGCGTGCTCCGGGAGGGTGCGGAGAAGGCGCGGGCCATGGCTCGGCCGACCGTGGATGCCGCTTACCGGGCGATCGGGTTGCTGCCGCCCGTGAACGCGGCCCGGTAGGCGCGGGGGCTGGTGGCGAGGCGCGATGCGAAGTGCTGGCGCATCGTGACCTCGCTGCCGAAGCCGGAGCGGCGGGCGACCTCGGGCATGGGCAGGTCGGTGCGTTCGAGGAGCTTCTGGGCCGCGGCGATGCGCTGGTCCAGGAGCCAGCGGAGGGGGGTCGTGCCGGTGGCCGCGGTGAAGTGGCGGGCGAAGGAGCGGGGGGACATGCCGGCGCGGGCGGCCAGGTCGGCGATCGTCAGCGGTTCGTGAAGGTGGCGCAGGGCGTGTTCGCGGACGGCGGCGAGGGCGTCGGCGTCCCGGGCGGCCCGGGGTGTGGGGTGCTCGATGAACTGGGCCTGGGTGCCGGTGCGGAAGGGCGCGGTGACCATCGAGCGGGCGATGGTGGCGGCGGCTTCGGCGCCGTGGGCCAGGCGGACCAGGTGGAGGCAGAGGTCGATGCCGGCGGCCGTGCCCGCGGCGGTCCAGATGTTGTCGTCCTCGATGAAGAGGGCGTCGGGGACGACGGTGACCCGGGGGTGGTGGGTGCGCAGGAGGTCGGTCAGTCGCCAGTGGGTGATGGCTCGGCGGCCGTCGAGCAGGCCGGCCTGGGCGAGGGTGAAGGCGCCGCCGCACAGGGCCGCGACGGTGGTGCCGCGGGCGTGGGCGCGGCGGAGGGCGTCGAGGACCGGGGCGGGGGCCGGGGTGAGGTGGTCGTCGAGGCCGGGGATCAGGACGAGGTCGGCGCCCTCCAGCCAGTCGAGGGCGCGGTCGGGGTGGAGGGCGAGGCCGCCGCGCATGGGGACGGCGGTGGTGCCGTCGGCGGCGACACGGCGCAGGTCGAAGGCGGGGGCGCCGCGGTCGGTGCGGTCGGTGCCCCAGACCTCGGTGATGACGGAGACGTCGAAGGCCCGGATGCCGGGGAAGGCGACGAGGGCGACGCGGTAGGGGGCGGCCATGGGTGGCAGTAAAGCATCGATCGCTGGCTTCTGTACCTCTGGGGCCCGGTGCTGCCGGGCGGCACGATCGGGGGTATGGACATCGCTGAGAACGCGGCATTGGTGGTCGTTGACGTGCAGAAGGGCTTCGAGGAGGTCGACTTCTGGGGTGTGCGCAACAATCCGGCGGCGGACGACAACGTCGCCGCCCTCATCGACGTATGGCAGTCGACCGGGCGGCCGGTCGTCTTCGTACGGCACGACTCCGTCAAGCCCGGGTCGCCGTTGCGGACCGGGTACGAGGGCAACGGGTTCAAGGAGTACGTGGAGGGGCGACGCGGGAAGGGGGGCGGGGCCGAGCTGCTGGTCACGAAGAGCGTGAACTCGGCGTTCCTCGGGACGCCCGACCTGGGGGCCTGGCTGCGGGCGGCGGGGATCTCGCAGCTCGTGCTGGCCGGGATCCAGACGAACATGTGCGTCGAGACGACGGCGCGGATGGGCGGGAACCTCGGGTACGAGGTCGTCGTCGCGTTCGACGCGACGTACACCTTCGGTCTGGAGGGGCCCTTCGGCTGGCGGCAGAGCGCGGACGAGCTGGCGCGGGCTTCGGCGGTGTCGCTGCACGGGGGCGGGTTCGCGTCGGTGGTGACGACGGAGGACGTGGTGGCGGCGGCGAAGTGAGCCCTGCGGACGTACGTCCTGACAGTCCTTGGTTCTGTCAGTCCTTCGTGCCGGAGGCGAGTTCGCGGCTGCGGTCCCGGGCGGCTTCCAGGGCGGCGATGAGGGCGGCGCGGACGCCGTGGTTCTCCAGTTCGCGGATGGCGTTGATGGTGGTGCCGGCGGGGGACGTGACGTTCTCGCGGAGCTTGACCGGGTGTTCGCCGCTGTCGCGGAGCATCTTCGCGGCGCCGATCGCGGACTGGACGATCAGGTCGTGGGCCTTGTCGCGGGGCAGGCCGAGGAGGATGCCGGCGTCGGTCATGGCCTCGACCAGGTAGAAGAAGTACGCCGGGCCGGAGCCGGAGAGGGCGGTGCACGCGTCCTGCTGGGACTCGGGGACGCGGAGGGTCTTGCCGACGGCGCCGAAGATCTCCTCGGTGTGCGTGAGGTGGTCGGCGGTGGCGTGGGTGCCGGCGGAGATGACGGACATGGCCTCGTCGACGAGGGCCGGGGTGTTCGTCATGACGCGGACCACCGGGGTGCCGGGGGCGAGGCGCTCCTCGAAGAAGGCGGTCGGGATGCCCGCGGCGCCGCTGATGACCAGGCGGTCGGCCGGGACGTGCGGGGCGAGTTCGTCGAGGAGGGTGCCCATGTCCTGCGGCTTGACCGTGAGGATCAGGGTGTCGGCGGACTTGGCGGCCTCGGCGTTGGTGACCGGGGTGACTCCGTGGCGGGCGCGGAGCTCGTCGGCGCGTTCCTGGCGGCGGGCGGTGACCAGGAGGTCGGCGGGGGCCCAGCCGGCTCCGATCATTCCGCTGAGCAGGGCTTCGCCGATCTTGCCGGTGCCGAGGACTGCGACTTTCTGGGTCATGGCTTTCGGTGCCCTCCGATGCCCTGTCTGGCGTGCGTCGTTTCCGTTGTCGTCATCCTCGCATTCAGGAGGGCGGGTGGGGGCGTCGCGTCCAGTCCGCGGGATGCCGGTGGGTGGTCGGTCCGTCGGGGGATTTCGCCCCCGCCGCCCCTTCTCTTCCCGTCTCTGGGGGCTGCGCCCCCAGACCCCCCTGTTCGGCCTGGACGGCCTCGTCCTCAAGCGCCGGACGGGCTGTTATGCCGTTCGGCGTTTAAGTGTTGCCGCGCCCAGGGTCAGGACCAGGAGTGCGCAGCCCGCGACGATCAGGGCGTCCCGTACGAAGGCGGTGGTCATGTCGGTGTGGCGGAGGACCTCGTTCATGCCGTCGACCGCGTAGGACATGGGCAGTACGTCGGAGACGGCCTCCAGGGCCGGGTGCATCTTGTCGCGCGGGGTGAAGAGGCCGCAGAGGAGGAGCTGGGGGAAGATCACGGCCGGCATGAACTGGACCGCCTGGAACTCGGAGGCCGCGAAGGCCGAGACGAAGAGGCCGAGCGCGGTGCCGAGGAGGGCGTCGAGCAGGGCGACCAGGAGGAGGAGCCAGGGGCTGCCCGTCACGTCGAGGCCGAGGAACCAGATCGCCAGGCCGGTCGCCAGGGCCGACTGGACGATGGCGAGGGCTCCGAAGGCGAGGGCGTAGCCGGCTATGAGGTCGCCCTTGCCGAGGGGCATGGCGAGGAGGCGTTCGAGCGTGCCCGAGGTGCGCTCGCGCAGGGTCGCGATGGACGTGACCAGGAACATCGTGATCAGCGGGAAGATCCCGAGGAGCGAGGCGCCGATGTTGTCGAAGGTGCGCGGGCTGCCGTCGAAAACGTAGCGCAGCAGGAACAGCATCACGCAGGGGATCAGCATCAGCAGCGCGATGGTGCGGGGGTCGTGGCTCAGCTGGCGCAGGACGCGGGTCGCGGTGGCTGTGGTGCGGGAGAGGATGAGGGGACGGGGGCGGGTGGGGGCCGGGTGCGGGGTCTCGGGGGTGGTTGTGGGGGCCGTGGGGGTGGTCATTCGGTCCTCTCCTTCGTGCGGGCCGTCGCCGTCGCCTCGTCGACCAGGTGGAGGAAGGCTTCCTCCACCGTCTCGGAGCCGGTGCGGGTGCGCAGCGCGTCGGGGGTGTCTCCCCCAGCCTCCGGCCGGGAGGTGCCCCCGGCGAGGAACTCGCCCTCGCGCATCAGGAGGAGGCGGTGGCAGCGCTCGGCCTCGTCCATGACGTGGGAGGAGACGAGGAGGGTGGCGCCGCGGTCGGCGGCGATGGAATGGAAGAGGGTCCACAGGTCTCGGCGGAGTACGGGGTCGAGGCCGACCGTGGGTTCGTCGAGGACCAGGAGCTCGGGGGCGCCGAGGAGGGCCACGGCGAGGGAGACGCGGCTGCGCTGGCCGCCGGAGAGGTTGCCGGCCAGGGCGTCGGCGTGGGTGGTGAGGTCGACGTCGGCGATGGCCCGGGTGACGTTCTCGTGGCGGCGGTCGGAGGCCGCGCGACCGGGGGCGAGGATCTCGGCGAAGTAGTCGAGGTTCTGGCGGACGGTCAGGTCGTCGAAGACCGACGGGGCCTGGGTGACGTAGCCGATGCGGGTGCGGAGGGCGGGGTGGCCCGCGGGGTGGCCGAGGACCTCCAGGGTGCCGGTGACCTTGGCCTGGGTGCCGGCGATCGCTCGCATGAGGGTGGACTTGCCGCAGCCGGAGGGGCCGAGGAGGCCGGTGATCCGGCCGCGCGGGACGGTGAAGTCGAGGGCGCGCAGGACGGTGCGGGGGCCGCGTACGACGGTGAGGTTGTCGGCGCGGACGGCGGTGAGGTTCTCGGCGTGGACGGCGGGTGGGGCGGGGGCGCCGCCGGCTTCTCCGGGGGGAACGGGGGAGTAATTCATCATGTGATGAATACTCCTCGCCGCCCCATCCGTCGTCAAGGGGTCACGGGGGCCCTGGCGAGCAGGAGGACGACGACGTACGTCTCCTCGACGACTCCGTCCGGGAAGACGGTCAGGAGGTGCCGGCGCTCGTCGGTCAGGAAGGCCGCGCGGCGTTCGTCGGTGTCGGTAAGGAAGACCGAGTGGCTGGCGAGGTTGGCCAGGTGGGTGTCGACGGGGACGCGACGGCTCCAGCGGATCTCGTGGCGGGTGAGTCCGAGGCGGCCGGCGGGGTCGGCGGCGCCCGGGCCGACGTTCCGCTTCTCGGCGGAGAGGTCGAGGTCGAAGTGCTGGTCGATGCGCCGGGCTGCCGCGGCGATCCAGGGCACGTCGACGGCCTCGGTGTTCCACCACAGCGCCAGCGCGCCGCCCGGACGCAGCACCCGCAACGCCTCCGGGACGGCCAGGGCGGGGTCGGTCCAGTGCCAGGCCTGGGCGTAGGTGAGGAGGTCGGCGGTGTGATCGGCCAGGGGGAGGGCGTTGCCGTTGCCGCGGACGATCGGCACGCCGGGAAGGGTGCGGCGGAACTCGGTGGCCATGCCGGCGCCGGGTTCCACGGCGATCACGTCGGCACCGCGCTCGTGCAGGCGGGCGGTGGCGAGTCCCGTACCGGCGCCTACGTCCACGACGCGGGAGCCGTTGAGGGGACGGCCGGCCAGCTCCTCCAGCGCGTCGAAGAGGGCGGGCGGGTAGGAGGGGCGGTTGGCGGCGTACTGGGCCGCGGCGGCGTTGAAGGAGTGGGCGCGGGCGCCGTGGTCGGCCTGCGCGGGAGTGGCTGGAGCGGCTGGAGCGGATGGGGTGGCTGGGTCGTCCGGGGTCGGCGGTGTCGTCGTCATACGGCCATGGTGGCCGGGTGGGGCGGCGGGGCGTAGGGGGTTTCCTGGAGCGCCGCGGACGGGGGCGTCCGGGCTCCCGCCCTGCGCCGGGGCTCTCGCTCCGGGCTTTCGCTTCCGGGCTCTTGCCTGCGGGCTTTCGCTTCCGGGCTCTTGCCTGCGGGCTTTCGCTTCCGGGCTCCCGCCTGCGGACTCACGCTTGCGGGCCTTCGCTTGCGGGTCCTCTCCTGCGGGCCTTCGCATGCGGCTCACGCTTGCGGGCCTTCGCATGCGGCACACGCTTGCGGGGCCCTCTCCAGCGGGCTCCCGCCTGCGGGCTCACGCTTGCGGGCCCTCGCATGCTTGGGTTCTAACGGTCCTCGCAACACCCGCGATCTGTGGGAGTTGCGAGGACCGTGGCTGTTGGACGCGATGATCTTGCGGGGGTGAAGGAG
>NZ_JBHJRX010000121.1:0-7074 GCF_042268605.1 Streptomyces sp. NPDC056296
CTCCATCACTACAATCACCACCGCCCCCACACCGCAACCGGCGGCAAACCACCCGTCACCAGGTTGACCAACGTCCCTGGGCAGTACACCTAGCCGGGGCATGGCCCTGGTGGCACGGGGGGGGGCCGATCGTGCCGGCGACGGCGCGGTCGGCCCCCGGTGTGTGCTCGCCCGGTGTGCTGTTCAGCGTGCGGGTGTGCCGTTCAGCGTGCGGGCCGTCCCCGGCGTCCGATGAGTACCCCGGCGAGGACCAGGTCGGCGACCAGGACCACGGCGCCGATGACGAAGAGGTAGAACAGCCCCTCGGCGGCCAGCCCGATCACGCCCAGGACGAGCGCCACCAGCAACAGCAGGAGGAACAGGCTCAAGGTCGTCTCCCCTCGAAGAGGCTCGTCGTACGGTTCGGCTCGGACGGTTCAGCGTCGGCCGAGCCGGCGCTCGCCGCGGCTGCCCTGCTCGTAGGGCAGGTGGTAGTGGGCGAAGACGGCGCCCTCGTCCTCGGCCGCGAGTTCACCGTCCGGGTCGATCCCGGGTGCGTCCTTGACCAGGTTCTTGTCGTAGCCCACCTTCAGGTAGCCCGGCCCGACGGTGGCCTTGTCCACCGGGACGAACACCAGACGCCGGCGGGTCGGCAGACCGATCATCACCGCGGCGAACGCGGGCCGGTCGGTGGCGGTGTCGAAGTAGATGGACTCGAGAGTCCCGATCTTGCGGCCGTCGCCGTCGACGACGTCATGTCCACGCCAGTCACGAATGTTATCTGCTTCAAACATCAGTCTTCCCTTCCGAGGACGCACGCTCACTGAACTGTCTTGTTCCCCGCTTCGTGTCCCCCTCGCATGTTCTGTCCCCACACCGGCGTACGGCATCTGGTCGCGATAGGCTGCCTGGCCGGACGAGGGCCCGCGGTGCCGACGGACACCCGGGCGAATTCCCGAAGGAGATCGAGTGTGGATGCCGCAGGCCCCACGGGCGGACCGTCCCGGGTGCGGAGCGGGGCCGTGCTGGAGGTCGGCCCGCTGCCCGGCCGTCCCGGCCTCCGGGCCAGCGGAGAGATCAGCGTGACCACCCGCCCGTCCTGGGAGAAGGCCCTCACGGAACTGTCCAGGCAGCACACGGACGTGTCCTACGTGGAACTGTCCGGCGTGCGGTTCGTCGACGTGGCCGGGGTCGCGGCGCTCGCCGTCACCGCCATGAACCTGCCCGGCGGGCGGGTCGTGGTGGAACAGCCTCCGCCGCAACTGCCCCGAGTCCTGGAGCTGTTCTGGCCGTCCCTGCACCGGATCGAGGTGGCGCCGCGATGAGCACGGTGATCCACGACGAGGCCTTCGCGCATCCGGCGCTGTTCTACCGCTCGGAGCGCGAGTACGCCGACCGGACGGTGACGTTCGTACGGGAGGGACTGGCCGCGGGCGAACCCGTGGCGGTGGCCGTGCCCGCCCCCAACCTGGAGCTGATCAGGCAGGGGCTGGGAACGGACGCGCGGGACGTCTCCTTCCTGGACATGACGCAGGCCGGGCGCAATCCGGGGCGGATCATCCCCGGGGTGCTCAGGGCGTTCGCCGACGCGCACGCGCACGAACGGGTGCGCATCATCGGCGAGCCCGTCTGGGCCGGGCGCAGCGCGACGGAGTACCCGGCGTGCGCCCAGCACGAAGCATTGATCAACGCGGCCTTCGCGGGCCGTTCCGCGACGATCCTGTGCCCGTACGACGAGACCGGGCTGGACGCGGACGTCCTGGCCGACGCCTTCGTCACCCATCCGACGGTCATCGCCGGAGGCAGTGAGCGGGCCAGCGGGGCCTACGACTGGCCTGCGGTCGTCGCCCGCTACAACGAGCCGCTGGGTCCCGCGCCGGACGCCGACGTCCTCGCCTTCGGTGCCGGGGAGCTGCCCGAGGTGCGGCGCTTCGTCGTCGGCCGGGCCGCGTCGCTCGGGCTGACCGAGCAACGCCTGCAGGACGCGGAGTTGGCGGTGGCGGAGCTCACCACCAACAGCGTGGTCCACGGCGGCGGTCACGGGACGCTGGCGATCTGGTCCGAGGCGGGGCAGGTGGTGTGCGAGGTCCGCGACACGGGGCGCCTCACGGATCCGCTCGCCGGCCGCCGGCCCCCGGAGCACGGGCAGATCGGCGGCCGTGGCCTGCTCCTCGTCCACTACGTCGCGGATCTGGTGCGGGTGCACACGTCGGACGACGGCACCACCGTGCGCTTCTACCTCGGCGTCTGAAACGGTGTCGGAAACCTTCGCCGCCACGCCGATCGCGGAAGCATGTGTGGGCGGCTTGACCCGGGGTAGGCGCTCTGTCGTCGGCCGACAAGCTGACAGCGACGGGGGCCGATCGACCGGGAGGGCACATCATGGCGACGACGACCGCACAGATCACCGAGCACACCACCACGGGCATGCCGGAGGTAGCGGACCCGTCCAAGGTGGCGCCCAAGGACGCGCGGGAGTTGTCGAAGCTGTTCTTCAAGCAGCTCACGGTGCTCGAAGAGGGCACGCCCGAATACCAGTACGCGCGCAACACGCTGATCGAGATGAACATGTCCCTGGTCCGCTTCGCGGCCGGCCGGTTCCGCAGCCGTGGCCAGGAGGAGATGGAGGACATCGTCCAGGTCGGCATGATCGGCCTGATCAAGGCGATCGACCGGTTCGAGCTGACCCGTGAGGTCGAGTTCACCTCCTTCGCCGTGCCGTACATCGTCGGCGAGATCAAGCGGTTCTTCCGTGACACCTCGTGGGCCGTGCACGTGCCCCGGCGGCTCCAGGAGGCCCGTGTCCAGCTGGCCCGGGCCACCGAGGAGCTGCGCAGCCGTCTGGGCCGCAACCCCACCACCAAGGAACTGTCCGAGCTGATGAGCCTCCCGGAGGACGAGGTCGTCGAGGCCCGCCTGGCGGCCAACGGCTACAACTCCGCCTCCCTGGACGCGGCCATCAACGGCAGCGAGGACGGCGAATCGGCGCTGGCCGACTTCATCGGCGCGGACGACTCGGCGCTGGCGCTCGTGGACGACTTCCACGCCCTGGCCCCGATGATCGCCGAGCTGGACGAACGCGACCGGCAGATCATCCACTGGAGGTTCGTCGAGGAGCTCACCCAGAAGGACATCGGTGAACGACTCGGGGTCTCGCAGATGCATGTGTCCCGTCTGATCTCGCGCCTGCTGGCCCGTCTGCGGGAAGGCATGCTCAGCACCCACTGAGCGGCCTCTCAGGCGGCGGCCGTCTTCTTCTTCCGGCCGCCGCCGGCACCGGTGAGGGCGTCGATGAGCTGTTCGCGGCTCATCTTCGACCGTCCAGCGATGTCCTGGTCGGTCGCCCGCTGGTAGAGCTCCGCCTTGCTCAGCTCCCGCAGCTCGCCCCGCTTGGCCGGCGCCTTGCGGGAGGGGGCGGTGGCCTTCTTCCGTCCCTCGGTGGTCCGTCCCTCGGTGGACTTCCGCGTCTCGGTGGACTTCCGCGCCTCGGTGGACTTCCGACCCTCGGTGGCCTTCGTCCGCGGTGCCGAGGGCCGCTTGCCTCCGGCGCCCTTCGCCTTCGCGGGTGCCTGGCTGCCGCCGGTGCCCTTCGCCTGCTCCAGGCTGCCCTGCAGGACCTCCATCAGATCGACGACGTTGGTGGCCCGGGGCGCCTCCTCGGCGACGGCGACCTCCTTGCCCTCGGCCTTGGCCCGGACCAGCTCGCGGACCTTCTCCTGGTAGGTGTCGTGGTAGCGGGCGGGGTCCCAGGGGCCGCTGAGGGCGTCGACGAGGCGCATCGCCATGTCCAGCTCCTTGCCCCGTCCCGCCCTGCCCTGCGGCAGCTCGGGCAACTCCTCGACCGGGTCGCGGACCTCGTCGGCCCAGTGCAGCGTCTGGAGCATCAGGACCTCGTCCTCGGCGCGGAGCGCGGTCAGGTACTGCCGGTTGCGCATGACGAAGGTGGCGACGCCGACCTTGCCGGCCTCGGCGAGGGCGGTGCGGAGCAGCTCGTAGACCTTGAGGTACTCCTCGCCGCGCGGGGCGACGTAGTAGGTGCGGCCGAAGTAGACCGGTGCGATGCGGTCGAGGTCGACGAAGTCGGTGATCTCCAGCGTCTGGGAGCGGCCCGGCGCGATCTCGTCCAGTTCCTCCGGCTCGACGACGACGTACTCGCCCTCGCCGACCTCGTAGCCCTTGACGATGTCACCGGGGCCGACCTCCTTGCCGGTGCGCTCGTTGACCCGCCGGTTGCGGATCCGGTCCGAGGTGCCGCGCTGCAGCTGATGGAAGTGGACCGTGTGGTCCTGGGTCGCCGTGAACAGCCCGACGGGCACCGAGACCAGCCCGAACGTGATCACACCTGTCCAGATCGCCCGCGCCATGGCCGTCCGCTCCGTCCGTCCTGCCCGCACCGCCCAACCCGTCCACGCTGACACCCCGTGCGCGATCGTGCGCGCCGGACGGCGCACACGGGTCAACGGCCGGGTGACAGCGCGCGCATCGGCCCCAGTCGGTATTCCCTGTGAGGTGCGGGACGGCAACCGCACTCCGCGACATCGCCGTCTCCCCGTCGAACGAAGACGAACAACGTCGATCAAAGGGACCCCGACCCATGAGCTGTCACCTGAAGGCGATCACCCGCGAGGAGCATCTGCGCTTCGTCGAGTCCCGGCCTTCCGTGAGTCACCTGCAGACGCCCTCGTGGGGCGATGTGAAACCAGACTGGCGGGCGGAGAGCCTGGGCTGGTTCGACGAGGGCGGTGAGCTCGTGGGCGCGGGGCTGGTGCTGCTGCGGCCGTTGCCGAGGCTGAAGCGGTATCTGGCCTATCTGCCCGAGGGCCCGGTCATCGACTGGGACGCGGCGGATCTGGAGCGGTGGCTGGAGCCGATGCTCGCGTACCTGAAGAAGCGGGGCGTCTTCTCGGTGCGGATGGGGCCGCCCGTGGTGGCCCGGCGCTGGAGTGCCGAGGCGGTCAAGGCCGCGATCGCCGACCCGGGGGCCCGGCGGCTGGGGGACGTGGAGGCCACCGTGCGCGAGCCCGGGGCCGACGGCGTCGCCGAGCGGCTGCGCCGGATGGGCTGGCGGCGGACCGCGTCGGGCGGCGAGGACGGCTTCGCCGCGGGCCAGCCGCGCTACGTGTGCCAGGTACCGCTCGCCGGGCGGTCACTGGAGCAGCTCCAGAACGGCTTCAACCAGCAGTGGCGCCGCAACATCAAGAAGTCCGAGAAGGCCGGCGTCAAAGTCGTCCGGGGCGACCACGAGGACCTCCCGGCCTTCTACGAGCTCTACGTCGAGACCGCCGAACGGGACCGGTTCGTCCCGCGCCCCCTCACCTACTTCCAGCGGATGTGGACCGCGCTGACGGCCGAGGACCCGGACCGCATGCGCCTCTACCTCGCCCATCACGACGGGGAGGTGCTCGCCGGTGCCACGATGCTGACCGTCGGCGAGCACGTCTGGTACTCCTACGGTGCTTCCACGAGCCGCCGGCGCGAGGTGCAGCCCAACAACGCGCTCCAGTGGCGGATGATGTGCGACGCCCATGAACTCGGCGCGGCCGTCTACGACTTCCGCGGCATCACCGACACCCTGGACGAGGACGACCACCTGCTGGGACTGCTCCGGTTCAAGGTCGGAGCGGGCGGTGAGGCCGTGGAGTACCTCGGCGAGTGGGACTATCCGCTCAACAAGGTGCTGCACAAGGCCCTGAACCTGTACATGGCGCGGCGCTGAGCCGTACCGAAGCGGCCCGGACCAGACCGGCCCGAACCGGCCCGGACCCGGCCGGTCACTCGGCGGGCTTCTCCCAGACCGACACGTGGCCGCGGCTCTCGTGGGTGAACGGCTCGCGGGTCCAGCCCTCCCACCGGTCGCGCAGCCGCAGTCCGGCGAGCCGGGCCATCAGGTCGAGTTCGGAGGGCCACACGTACCGGAAGGGGTAGTGCTCGTACTCGGGGCGTCCGTCCACGATGGTGACGTAGTTCGAACTCAACGCCTGAGTCGCGGTGTCGTAGGTGTCGAACGCCCACCCGCTCGGGCCGATGCGGAACGGCACGGCGGTCTGTCCCGGGGGCAGCAGGCGCAGCTCCGGCACGCCCACCTCGATGACGAAGCAGCCGCCGGGCTCCAGGTGGGCGGCGGCGTTGCGGAAGCAGTCGACCTGGGCGTCCTGCGTCGTCAAATTGTTGATGGTGTTGAAGACGAGGTAGGCGACCGTGAAGGTGCCCGGTATCCGGGTCGTCGCGAAGTCGCCGATGGTCACCCCGACGGCGTCGCCGCCCGGCTTGGCACTCAGCCGGGAGGTCATGGCCCGGGACATGTCGATGCCGTGCACCGGGACTCCGCGGCCCGCCAGGGGCAGCGCGATCCGGCCGGTGCCGACGCCGAACTCCAGTGCCCGGCCGGCGCCCGCCAGTTCGGTCAGCAGATCGACGGCGGGATTCACCGCCTCGGGTGCGAACCTGTCCGCCGCCGACTCGTCGTAGTGCGCGGCGACGCTTTCTCCGAAGTAGCCGTCCTCATCAGACATGCGAGGGACCGTACCGCTCGTCAGGCCGCCGGCGCCCGTGATTTTCCGCCGCGCGCCAGGACCGCGTACAGCAGCGAGGCGACGACGACGCCCGCCGGCAGGGCGAGGTCCAGGCCGCCCAGGGCGTGTGCGATCGGCCCGGTGTAGAGGGTGTTGACGCTCAGGGCGGCCACGGTGACGCCTCCGGCGAGAGCCAGCGCGCCCGCCGGGTTGACTCCGGCGGTGTACCAGAAGGCGCTGCCGGGCGTCTCGTCCATCAGGGCCCGGCCGTCGTAGCGGTTGCGGCGCAGCACGACGTCCGTGGCGTAGACGGCCATGGCGGGGCCGAGGAGGACGACGGTGAGCTGGAGGACGTTGCTGACGGTGTCGAGGAAGTCGGAGGCGAGGAGCCCGTACAGGGTGAGGGCGACGGCCGCGGTGCCGTCGGCGAGCACGCTGAGGGAGCGGCGGATGCGGATGCCGACGGCCTGGAGGGCGAGGCCCGCGCTGTAGACACCTCACGTTGCTATGCCGTCAAGTCGGTCGGCCGCGAGGCCGGGGGCCTTCGAACAGTTCTGACCGGGCTTGGAGAGAATCCCGGCAT
>NZ_JBHJRX010000122.1:0-6905 GCF_042268605.1 Streptomyces sp. NPDC056296
GGCTCCATCACTACAATCACCACCGCCCCCACACCGCAACCGGCGGCAAACCACCCGTCACCAGGTTGACCAACGTCCCTGGGCAGTACACCTAGTACTGCGCCCGCCGAAGCACCGGGTGGGGCCTTAGCGCAGGGCGTGGCGGATCCTCAAGCGTCCGTATCCCATGGCCCCGGAGATCCGAATCGTCGGCCCGCCTGGCCGGGAACGCCGCGGGACCGTGTAGCGCAGGTCCTTCCATCCCGTGCTCAAGCCTTCGACGTCGACCACCGCGTCCCGGGGCACCGTGATCCGGGCCCCGCCGGTTCCCAGTTGCAGCTTGATGTCGACGACCGGGTGCTCGATGATCGCCCGGGACAGGTCCAGGCGCACCCGTCCATACGCCGACCCGACCTTGAGGACACGAGGCACCCGCCACGCGCCACGCCGCTTGATCCGTCCCCCGGCTGCGGCGATCGTGGCCGTGCTTCCCGGTTGCTCCTCCGGGAGCGAGACCAGAGCGGACGCGAGTTCGCCCTGCGTCCTGGCGCTGAGCACCTGGTGAAGGCGCTCGTCCAACACCTCGTGTGGGATGAGTCCTTCCGCGTACGCCTCCTGCAGGCGTCGCACGGCTGCCTCGCGGTCGTCTTCGCCGATCAGTGACGGCGATTCTTCCGGTAAGGAGGTCACGGGTTTACCGTACTGCCGAGTTGGTGAGGTGAAGCCGTCAAGGCAGGCCCGGAGGGCGGGGCGCCACCCGTCCCGCAAACCCCCCCTTTGCGTATGCGTCTTGGTGGTCCATTGCGCAACGCGTGATGCGGGTCACGCGAATTGCGTCTCGCGATGTGGGACGCGAGGTCGGGTCGATGCCTGATCGGGCGTCCGAACGGTGCTGGTGTGACCGCCCGGACTCGACTTAGGGCACGCTGAGGGCACGTAGCCCCCTGATTGGACTAGACAACAAGTAAGGCCCGGGTCGATGACCTGGGCCTTCTTCATGGAGCGGGTGACGAGAATCGAACTCGCGCTCTCAGCTTGGGAAGCTGATGTTCTACCATTAAACTACACCCGCGTAAGACGCCGACCATGTCGGTGCCTGGACGCTCGCTCACTCTACCTCATCGCTGGCCCCCGGCGTTCGCGCCGTGGGGCCGGTGCGCGTTTCGGCGGGAGTGATGCGGCTGCGGGGGGCCGGAGTTGAGGCGTACGGTGGGCGCGTGGGCGAGGGGTCGGGAGGGGCCGGAGTGCCGCCTGGAGAGTCGTCTCTTTGATCCCGTACTGTGGCTTTTGTCGTCAGGGTAGTAAGCCAGACGCGGCTCTTGGGGAAGGGACTTGAAGGACTTGATGGATCGCACCGTCCTCCGCTGTGCCGATGGGCACGTGTTCACCGCCGCCTCGTTCCCGATGCAGCAGGCCGAGCGACTCGGCCCCGGTCGGCTCGTCCGATGTCCGCGGTGTGCGCGGCTGCGGAGTGCCGTGCCGGTGGGGTCGGAGAAGCGGTAGCCGGCCTCCCCGCCGGGAGACCTCAGTAGGACCCAGTCAGTAGGAACCAGTCGGTAGACCCAGTAGGACCCAGTAGGACCGGGCGCGTGGGGTGGCGGCGATTGTCGCTGCTCCGCGCGCCTTGCGTATCCTCGGTGCGTGCTTCTCTCAGACAAGGACATCCGGGCCGAGATCGATTCCGGGCGCGTCCGCATCGATCCCTTCGACGACTCCATGGTGCAGCCGTCGAGTATCGACGTGCGCCTCGACCGCTACTTCCGGGTGTTCGAGAATCACCGGTACCCGCACATCGACCCCTCCGTCGAGCAGGTGGACCTCACCCGGCTCGTGGAGCCGGAGGGGGACGAGCCGTTCATCCTGCATCCCGGCGAGTTCGTGCTGGCCAGCACGTACGAGGTCGTCTCGCTGCCCGACGATCTCGCCTCGCGGCTGGAGGGGAAGAGCTCGCTGGGACGGCTGGGGCTCGTCACGCACTCCACCGCCGGGTTCATCGACCCCGGGTTCTCGGGCCACGTGACGCTCGAACTCAGCAATCTCGCGACCCTGCCCATCAAGCTGTGGCCGGGGATGAAGATCGGGCAGCTGTGCCTGTTCCGGCTCACGTCGCCGGCCGAGCACCCGTACGGGAGCGAGCGGTACGGGTCCCGTTACCAGGGGCAGCGGGGGCCGACCGCCTCCCGGTCCTTCATGAACTTCCATCGGACCCAGGTATGAGCCGGGTATGAGCAGCGAGAACGCAGGCGGGACGCGAGTATGAGTGACGTTCGGGAGAATCTGACCTACGAGCAGTTCGGCGTCGCCGTGCGGGAGCTCGCGCAGGCCGTCGCCGACGACGGGTACGAGCCGGACATAGTGCTCTCCATCGCCCGTGGCGGGGTCTTCGTGGCCGGCGGGCTGGCGTACGCGCTCGACTGCAAGAACATCCACCTGGTGAACGTCGAGTTCTACACCGGGGTCGGGACCACGCTCGAGATGCCGGTCATGCTCGCGCCCGTGCCCAACGTCATCGACTTCTCCCGGAAGAAGGTCCTCATCACCGACGACGTCGCCGACACCGGCAAGACGCTCAAGCTGGTGCGGGACTTCTGCCTGGACACCGTCGCCGAGGTCCGCAGCGCCGTGGTCTATGAGAAGTCCCACTCGCTCGTCCAGTGCGAGTACGTGTGGAAGCGGACCGACGAGTGGATCAACTTCCCGTGGAGCGTTCAGCCTCCCGTCGTGCGGCGGGCCGGGCAGGTGCTCGACGCCTGATTCCGGCGGACGGAAGAACCTCGAAGGGCCCCCGGCGTCGCGCCGGGGGTCCTTCGCGTGCCGGGCACACCGTCAGAACGTGCCCAGCTTCACGATCGACAGCAGCGCGATCAGCTGGATCGCCGACGCGCCGAGCGCCTTCGGCCAGGGCAGGTCGTGGGAGCGGCCGACCATCAGGGTCAGCAGGGCGCCGGCCGCGACCCACGTGGCCCAGCCGAGGATCTGGACGAAGGGCGCGTCGCCGCCGGCGAACATGGCGACGATCAGACGCGGGGCGTCCGTGATCGACATGATCAGCATGGAGAGGCCGACCGTGGGCTGCCACGCGCCGTCGCCGCCGAGCTGGCGGGCCAGGGTGTGGGTGACCACGCCCAGGACGAACGCGCTCAGGACCATCGCCACGGCCGTGGTCAGGACGATCGGGACCGCGTTCGAGAGGGTGGCGTTGATCGCCTCCTCGCGCGCGCCGTCGAAGCCGAAGACCGCCAGCAGGCCGTAGAGGAAGGTCACGATGAGCGCCGGGGCCCACATCGCGTAGTCCCGCATCTGGAGGAAGGTCTGGTTGGGGGCGAGGACGACGCCCTTCAGCAGGGCCTTCCAGTGCAGGCGGGGGCCGACCGGGCCGGGCGGCGGGGCGGAGCCGGCGCGGTAGGTCTCACCCTGGTTGTAGGGGTCGTCGCCGACCGTGAACGCCTGGGTGTGGCCGGGGTTGTTGGCCGCGTACGGGTCGTGCGGGGCCTGACCGCCGTGCTGGCCGCCCTGGGGGTAGCCGCCGTCGCCGAAGTACTCCGGCTCACCGTGCCCTCCGCCGTGCGGCTGCGGCCACGGTGAGCCACCGGCGCCGGGGCCGCCACCCCCGTACGGCTGCTGCGGGTACGGCTGCCGAGGCGTCGCGGGACCGCCGTACGACGGTCCCTGGGGCGCCTGCTGTCCGTACGGAGGGTGTTGCGGTCGCGCGTTGGGAGCGCCGTTGTTCCGGCCGCGTCCGATCCTGAATCCAGCCACGCCTTCGAACGTACCTGGTCCCGGAGAGTGACGTGCGTGGCCCGGCCTTTCGGGGGGCCCTTTGCTGCCGAGCTGTGACATCCCTTACGGGGGTTGACCGGGGCGTCCCCTAGGGGGCACGGACAACCCAACGGCCCCCGACCCGCTCGGGGTCAGGGGCCGTCGTGCCTCGGGCCGCGGGCCCGGGCCGGTTACCGGGCCGCGGGCCCGGGCCGGTACCGGGCTGCGGGCCCGGGCCGGTTACTTCACCGGCTCCGGCGTCGGCTCGCTCTCCGTCTCCGGCTCGCCCGCCGGGTCGGCCGGGGTCTTGACGGAGTCCAGCAGGAGCTGGGCTACGTCGACGACCTGGATGGACTCCTTGGCCTTGCCGTCGTTCTTCTTGCCGTTGACCGAGTCCGTGAGCATGACCAGGCAGAACGGGCAGGCCGTCGACACGATGTCGGGGTTGACCGACAGCGCCTCGTCCACGCGCTCGTTGTTGATGCGCTTGCCGATCCGCTCCTCCATCCACATCCGCGCGCCACCGGCGCCGCAGCAGAAGCCGCGCTCCTTGTGGCGGTGCATCTCCTCGTTCCGGATGCCCGGGACGCTGGCGATGATCTCGCGCGGAGGCGTGTAGATCTTGTTGTGGCGGCCCAGGTAGCACGGGTCGTGGTACGTGATGATGCCCTCGAC
The DNA here is from genome assembly GCF_042268605.1 of Streptomyces sp. NPDC056296. Classification (NCBI taxonomy): domain Bacteria; kingdom Bacillati; phylum Actinomycetota; class Actinomycetes; order Kitasatosporales; family Streptomycetaceae; genus Streptomyces; species Streptomyces sp. NPDC056296. The sequence goes on from NZ_JBHJRX010000122.1 coordinate 4,414, forward strand.
CGGCGTCACCGGGAGCAGCTTGCCCTCGTCCACCAGGTGCTGGAGCAGCTGGGTGTGGTGGATGACCTCGTAGTCGCCGCCGAGCTGTGGGTACTCGTTGCCGAGGGTGTTGAGGCAGTGCGGGCAGGTGGCGACGATCTTCTTCGCCGACTTCGGCTTCGCCGACTCCGGCACCACCTTGCCGTCCTCGTCCATCTCCTCGCCGAAGGCGGCGTTGAGGGACATGACGTTCTCCATGCCGAGCTCCTGGAACAGGGGCTCGTTGCCGAGGCGGCGGGCGGAGTCACCGGTGCACTTCTCGTCGCCGCCCATGATCGCGAACTTGACGCCCGCGATGTGGAGGAGTTCGGCGAAGGCCTTGGTGGTCTTCTTGGCGCGGTCCTCCAGGGCGCCGGCGCAGCCGACCCAGTAGAGGTACTCGACCTCGGTGAGGTCCTCGATGTCCTTGGCGACGACCGGGACCTCGAAGTCGAGCTCTTTGAGCCACTCCAGGCGCTGCTTCTTCGCCAGGCCCCAGGGGTTGCCCTTCTTCTCCAGGTTCTTGAGCATCGTGCCCGCCTCGGACGGGAACGCCGACTCGATCATCACCTGGTAGCGGCGCATGTCGACGATGTGGTCGACGTGCTCGATGTCCACCGGGCACTGCTCGACGCAGGCGCCGCAGGTGGTGCAGGACCACAGGACGTCCGGGTCGATGACGCCGTTCTCTTCGAGGGTGCCGATCAGCGGGCGCTCGGCCTCCGCGAGGGCGGCGGCGGGGACTCCCGCCAGCTGCTCCTCGGACGCCTTCTCCTCGCCCTCCATCGTCTTGCCGCCGCCGGCCAGCAGGTAGGGGGCCTTGGCGTGCGCGTGGTCGCGCAGGGACATGATCAGGAGCTTGGGGGAGAGCGGCTTGCCGGTGTTCCAGGCGGGGCACTGCGACTGGCAGCGGCCGCACTCGGTGCAGGTGGAGAAGTCGAGCAGGCCCTTCCAGGAGAACTGCTCGACCTGGGAGACGCCGAAGACGTCGTCGTCGCCCGGGTCGGTGAAGTCGATCGGCTTGCCGCCCGACGTCATAGGCAGCAGGGCGCCCAGCGCGGTGCCACCCTTCGCGTCGCGCTTGAACCAGATGTTCGGGAAGGCGAGGAAGCGGTGCCAGGCGACGCCCATGTCGGTCTTCAGGGCGACCGTGATCATCCAGATGAAGGAGGTCGCGATCTTCAGGCCGGCGAAGAGGTAGACGAGGTTCTGGAGCGTGGAGACGTCCAGGTCCTGGAGCGCGGAGACGACCGGGTACGAGATGAAGAACGACGCCTCGTAGCCGTCCACGTGGTGGAGGGCGCCCTCCAGGGCGTGCAGCATGAAGATGCAGACGCCGACGATGAGGATGACGGCCTCGACGAAGTACGCCTGGCCGAAGTTGGAGCCGGCGAAGCGGGACTTGCGGCCCGGCTTGTTCGGCTTGCTCAGCTGGCGGATCCCGATCAGGACCAGGATGCCGAGCACCGTCATCGTGCCGATGAACTCGACGAAGACGTTGTACGGCGCCCAGTCGCCGATGACCGGCAGGATCCAGTCGGCCTCGAACAGCTGGCCGATCGCATTGACGATCGTCAGCAGCAGGGAGAAGAAGCCCACCGCCACGAACCAGTGCGCCACCCCGACGATGCCCCAGCGGTTCATCCGGGTGTGGCCGAGGAACTCCCTGACCACGGTGATGGTGCGCTGTGCGGGTTCGTTGGTCCGCGTGCCGGCCGGTACGGGCTGGCCGAGCCGCATGGAGTTGTAGATCTGCAGGACGGCGCGGCCGAACAGTGCGACGCCGACCACGATCAGGACCAGCGACACGATGATCGCGGCGAGTTGCATTTGGGGGCTCCTCGGGCCTGCGAGGTTGCGAGGGGGCGGTATTCGGTATTACTAAGCGGTAACTTATTCAGTTCGTCTGAGAGTACCCCCATCCTCCGCCGCACTGTAGCCGGACGTGCGGTGATCTGCGTCGCTGAGGCAACCCTGACCGCCGGGCCCGGCTGCTGGGGGCGGATGTCTCGCTGAGTCGGACGCGCCCGGGCGCGCCATTCGTCGCAAATCATGATATTCGGCTTGTTTCGGGCATAGGTTGTGCCCGTGCTCTACGGGATCATCGCCGCCACCGCCTCCTTTCTCCTCGCCGCCCTGCTCACCGCGCTGCTGAGGGCGCCCGCCCTGCGCCTCGCCCTCGTCGACCGGCGACGCCAGCGGCCCGTCCCCCTGCTCGGCGGCGTGGCCGTCGTCCTCGTCACCGGGCTGGTCGCGTGGGCCGGGGACTTGACCGGTGTCGTGCCGCTGGGATCGCTGGTCGGCCGGCTGCTGGTGGCCGGCACCGTCGTCGGCGCGCTCGGCCTGGCCGCCGACGTGTGGCGGCTGCGGCGGCGGTGGCTGCTCGCCGGTACGGCCGTCGCGGCGGCGTGCGTGGTGCCGTACGAGGTGACCGGGCCGGTGGCCGGGGCGCTCGCCGTGGGCTGGATCACGGT
>NZ_JBHJRX010000123.1:0-6671 GCF_042268605.1 Streptomyces sp. NPDC056296
CTCGTGCAGGGGGAGGTGCCGCCTCCGGCGACCACCGAGCCGGGGCCCGGGGCCGGTTGGGCCGACCCCACGTACGTGATCTACACGTCCGGCTCGACCGGCAGACCCAAGGGCGTCGTCGTCCCGCACTCCAGCGTGGTGACGCTGCTCGCGAACACCCGGTCCGACATGGGCTTCGGTCCGCACGACACATGGGTCCAGTTCCACTCCTTCTCCTTCGACTTCGCGGTCTGGGAGCTGTGGGGGGCGCTGGCGCACGGCGGTGAGCTGCTGGTCCCGGAGTACGGGCTGACCCGTTCCCCGGTCGACTTCCACCGGCTGGTCCGCGAGCGCGGGGTGACCGTGCTCAACCAGACCCCGTCGGCGTTCTACCAGTTCAGCGAGGCCGACCGGCAGGCCGGCGAACCGCTGCCCGCACTGCGGCGGATCATCTTCGGAGGCGAGGCGCTGGACCTCGGGCGGCTGCGCGGCTGGGTCGAGCGGCACGGCACGGCTTCGCCCGAGCTGGTCAACATGTACGGCATCACCGAGACCACCGTCCATGTCACCCAACGCGTGCTGACCGACGAGGACTTCGGGCCCGGCGGCGACGCCAGCCCGATCGGCGGTCCGCTTCCCGGCCTGGTCACCTACCTGCTCGACGACCGGCTCCGGCCCGTGCCACCGGGCAGGGTGGGCGCCATCTACGTCGCCGGCGACCAGGTGTCGCTCGGGTACCTGGGCCGGCCCGGACTGACCGCCGGCCGGTTCGTGGCGAACCCGTTCGCGGGCGACGGCTCCCGCATGTACCACACGGGTGATCTCGCCCGCCGCACGCTCGACGGCGAGCTGGAGTTCACCGGCCGTGCCGACGACCAGGTGCAGCTCAAGGGCTTCCGTATCGAGCTGGGCGAGGTGGAGTCCGCGATCAGGGAACTCGACGGGGTGACCGACGCGGCCGTCACGGTCGCGGGGAGCGGCGACCACCTGGTGGCGCACGTCGTGGGCCGGGCGCCCGGAGACCTCGCCGAGCAGCTGTCCACGAAGCTGCCCGCGCACATGGTGCCGGGCCGCGTGCTGCCGGTGGACGTCCTGCCGCTGACGGTCAACGGCAAGCTGGACCGCAAGGCACTGACCGAGCGAGCGGGTACGCCGCTGGGTGACGCGGGGACGTATCGATCCGCGGCCCAGCAGCCGGGCGCGACCGGCCACACCCGACCCGCCGCCGACGACGCCACCGGTGATTCCGCGCTCGCCGCCCTCGTCGCGATCTTCGCCGACACGCTCCCCGGCCACGACGCCGACCCCGGCACCGACTTCTTCCGCGCCGGAGGCGACAGCATCGTCGCCATCACCGTGATCAACCGGGCGAGGGCACTCGGACTGCCGATCACGCCACGGGACGTGTTCCTGCTCAGGACACCGCGCGCCCTCGCCGAGCACCTGGGGACGAGCACCCCGCCGACCCCGGTGCCCGCGCCCGCCCGCCGCGCCGACGGCCCGCTGCCGCTGACGCCGATCGTCCTGCGGCAGCGGGAACTGGGCGGCTCACTCGCCCGGTTCGCCCAGGCCAGGACACTGGTGGCCCCCGAGGGCACCGGCTTCGCCGACGTCGAGCGCGCCGCGCACGCCGTCGTGGCCGCGCACCCGGCCCTGCGCCTGCGGCTGAGCGTCCAACACGGGGTGTGGTCGCTGCGTACCGAACCCGCGCGCGAGGTTACCGTCACCCGGACGGACACCACGGACGCCACGGCCCCCACCGACGCGACGATCGCGGCCGACGAAGCCGCCGGGCGGCTGGATCCCGAGTCCGGGGACGTCATCGCGTTCACGTGGCTGGAGCGGAGCCGGACCGTGGTGGTCACCGTGCACCACCTCGCCGTCGACTCGGTCTCCTGGCCGGTCCTGCTGGACGACCTGGCCACCGCGATGCGCGGAGCGCCCCTGGCACCCCCGACCACGTCCTACGCCGAGTACGCCGAAGCACTGACGCTCCGGGCCACCCATGCGACCGGCGACCTGGACCACTGGATCACCACCCTCCAGGCGCCCGCGCCGCTGCCCCCGGCCAAGGAGCCCCGCGAGACCACGGTCGTACTCGCACCCGAGGCGAGCGACCTAGTGACGCGCACCGCGCCCGCCGCACTCGGCGTCGGTCTCACCGAGCTGCTGTGCGGCGCGCTGCGTGCCGCGCTGACACACATCCAGCCCTCGCCCACCGACCTCGCGATCGATCTGGAGCGGCACGGCCGGGTGCCGGCCCTCGAACACCACGACTACAGCCGTACGGTCGGCTGGTTCACCTCCATCGCGCCCGTACGGCTCACGGCGCACACCGACCCGCTCGCCGCCGCGCGCGAAGTGACGGAACGACAGCCGGACGAGCGCGCGCACGCCGCCTACGGACAACTCAGGTATCTCGACCCACAGACGGCCCCGCTGCTGACCGCCCGCCCGCAGGTGCTGTTCAACTACCTCGGCCGGGGCAGCGAGTCCCAGGCGCCGCACCTCACCGGCGGCGACCAGGGCAGCCCGTACGCCGTCGAGGTCAACGCGTGGACCGACGCGGCCACCGGCAGCCTGCACGCGGCCTTCACCCTCGCCGAGGGCGTCCCCGACGAGATCACCGGGCACTGGCACAGCGCACTGGAACACATCGCGGACGCCGCCGCGACGGCCGAGCGCACCGCACCGGTCACCCCGCTCCAGCGAGGCCTGTACTTCCAGGCCCAACTGGCGGGCTCGGCCGGACACTACGTCGCGCAGAGCTACTTCACCTTCGACCGGCGCCTGGACACCGACGCGCTGGCCGAGGCGATGGCATACGTGATCGCGCGCCACCCGGTCGTGGGCGCCGGCTTCACCACCGACGACGAGGGAAACCCCGTCCAGGTCCTCGCGGCGGGCCGGCGAGTCGACGTCCGCACGGTCGAACCGGCGACCGACGCGGAACTCGAAGCCGTCCGAGCCCGGGACCGGGACAGAGGATTCGACCCGGGCGAGCCACCCCTGATCCGACTGACCGTGGTGCGTCTGCCCGGCGACCGCGACGGCCTGCTCCTCAGCTACCACCTGCTGCTGTGGGACGGCTGGTCCCGCGAGATCGTGCTGCGGGACCTCTTCGACGCCTATCAGGCCGTCCTGGCGGGTGAGCCGCCGGCCGCGGTGCCGGCCACGCCGAGCTTCGAGGACCACGCCCGAGCGCTGGACGCCAAGGACCAGGGCGCATCGGAACGCTTCTGGGCCGAACACCTGGCCGGTCTCCCCGGCCCGACCCTGCTCGCCGGACCGGCGCCGGCCCTCTCCGGCGACCTGCCGCGCGCGCTCGTACACACGCTCTCCGCCGAACAGTCGGACCTGCTGAGGGAAACCGCCAAGGCGCACGGTGTCACCCTGAACTCGGTGCTCACCGGCGCGTTGGGCCTCCTCCTCGGCGCGCACACCGGCCGCGGCGACGCCGTGTTCGGCGTGACCGTCTCCGGCCGGGAGGGCGAGGGACTCTCCGACATCGTCGGCGTACTGCTCAACACCGTGCCCATGTGGACGCGAGCACGGCCGGACCAGACGGTCCGGGAGTACCTGACGGCCGTACAGTCCGCCAGGGTCGAGGCCATGGAGCACGAGCACCTCGGCCTCGGCGAGATCCAGCGGGCCGGCGGGCACGACACCCTCTTCGACAACCTGTTCGTACTCCAGAACTTCCTGGACATGGACGCCTTCGCCGACATGAACGCCAGGCACGGCATCACCTCGGTAAAGGCCGACGACTCCACCCACTATCCGTTCACCTGGGTCGTCACCCCCGGCGACCGGCTCACCGTCAAGCTGGAGTACCGCGACGACGACACGGGCAACGCCCGTCGACTCCTCGACGACTACCTGCGCGTACTCGACGACCTGGCCCGGTCGACCGGGCCGGTCGGAGCGTTGCGCGGCCCGGGACCGGAACCCGAGTCCGCGGTACGCACCGACGTCGGCACGGACACCGTCGTCGACCGGTTCGACCGTGCCGCGGACCGCGACCCGCAGCGCGTCGCGCTCGTCGCCCACGGCTCGCACATGACCTTCGCCGAACTTCGGGACCGCAGCCGCGCGGTGGCGGGTGTGCTGGCCCGGCGCGGCATCGGCCCCGAGGCGACCGTGGGCATCGCGATCCCGCGCTCCCTCGACTCGATCGTGGCGCTGTTCGCCGTACTGCGCGTCGGAGCCGCGTACGTGCCGCTGGAACTGGACCACCCGGACGAGCGGATCGCCGCGATCGTCGCGGACGCCCGCCCGGACCTGATCCTCACCGTGAGCGCCGTGTCGCCCCGGCTGACCGGCGACCTGATCGAGCTGGACCTTTCGCTGCCCGAGGCCGAGCCGTTCGTGACGTTCGCGCCGGACGATCCGAACCGGCTCCGGCACCCCGCCTACACGATCTACACCTCCGGATCGACCGGGCGGCCCAAGGGAGTGGTGACCGAGTACGCCGGACTCACCAACATGCTGATCAACCACCAGCGCCGGATCTTCGAACCGGTGCTGTCGGCGCACGGGCACCGGGTCTTCCGGATCGCCCACACCGTGTCGTTCGCGTTCGACATGTCGTGGGAGGAGCTGCTGTGGCTCGCCGACGGCCACGAGGTGCACATCTGCGACGAGGAACTGCGCCGTGACGCGCCCAGGCTGGTCGCCTACTGCCGCCGGCACGGGATCGACGTGATCAACGTGACCCCGACCTACGCGCAGCAACTGGTGGCCGAGGGCCTGCTCGACAACCCGGAACGCCGGCCCGCACTCGTGCTGCTGGGCGGCGAGGCCGTCACCCCGGCGCTGTGGCAGCGGCTCGCCGAGACCGAGGGAACCGTCGGCTACAACCTGTACGGACCCACCGAGTACACGATCAACACCCTCGGCGTCGGCACCTTCGAGTGCCAGGACCCGGTGGTGGGGGTGGCGATCGACAACACGGACGTGTACGTCCTGGACCCGTGGCTGCGGCCGCTGCCGGACGGCGTTCCCGGAGAGCTGTACGTGTCGGGCGTCGGCATCGCGCGGGGTTATCTCGGGCAGCCCGCCCAGACCGCGCACCGCTTCGTCGCGTGCCCGTTCGGTGCACCCGGCGAGCGCATGTACCGCACCGGGGACCTGGTGGTGCGGCGTCCCGACGGGAACCTGATGTACCTGGGCCGCACCGACCAGCAGGTCAAGATCCGGGGGCACCGGGTCGAACCGGGCGAGGTCGAGGCCGCGTTCGCGGCGCATCCGGCGGTGCGGTTCGTCGCCGCGGTCGCCCAGCCCGATCCGCAGGTCGACGGCGCGTACCGGCTGGCCGCCTACCTCGTGCTGGACGGCTCCGACCTGGCGGAGGTCGCCGCCGAAGTGGGCGCCGGACTGCCGGACTTCCTGCGCCCGACCCACTACGCCCAGGTCGACGGCATCCCGCTGACCGTGAACGGGAAGGCCGACACCAAGGCGTTGCCGGAGGCCAAGCCGCTGGGCGCGCTGACCACGGCGGGGGAGCGGAGTCCCGAGACCGAAACCGAGATCACGGTGTGCGAGTTCTTCGCCGAGGCACTGGACCTGGACGACGACGAGGTGAGCGCGGTGAGCGACTTCGTCTCCCTCGGAGGGCACTCCATGCTGGCCGTGCGGCTGACCGGGCTGCTCCGCCGGGAGTACGGTCCTGTGATCACGATCCGCGATCTGTTCACCCTGCGAACCCCGGAAGCGATTGCCCGCCACCTCGATGACAACTCCTGACACACAGCGGCCCCGCCCGGGGTCCGACATCCTGCGCACCGCGCTGCGCCGCAACGTCGGCGCCATGACCGGGGGCACCGTCCTCATGGGCCTGTACCAGGCCGGTGAGACCGCCTTCCCGATCGCCCTCGGCCTGATCGTCGAACACACGATGCGGGACCGGAGCCTCGGCTCGCTCGGCGTCTCGATCGGCGCGCTCGCCGTGATCATCACGACCGTGTCGCTGTCCTGGCGGTTCGGGATGCGCGTCCTGCAGAAGGCCAACACCACCGAGGCGCACCGCTGGCGGGTACGGGTCGCGGCCTGCGGACTCCAGCCGGTGGCCAGGGACGTCGACCTCAAGTCCGGCGAGGTACTGACCATCGCCACGGAGGACGCCGACCAGACCGCCGACATCATCGAGGTGGTGCCGCTGCTGATCAGCTCACTGGTCGCGGTGGTGATCGCGGCCGTCGCGCTGGGCCTGGCCGACCTCCGGCTCGGGCTGCTGGTGATCGTGGGAACCGTTGCGATCCTGTCGATCCTGAGCGTGATGTCCAGACGGATCGGCTCCAGCACCCGCGAACAGCAGGCCCGGGTGGCACGGGCGGGCGCGAAGGTCGCCGACCTGATCATCGGCCTGCGCCCGCTGCACGGCTTCGGCGGCAACCACGCGGCGTTCCGCTCCTATCGGAAGGTCAGCACGGAGGCGAAGCACCAGGCGATCACCGTCGCCAGGGTGAACGGCGCGTACGCGGGCACCGCACTGGTCCTCAACGCGGTCCTCGCCACCGCCGTGACGCTGACGGCCGGCTGGCTGGCGTTCGAGGGCCGGATCAACATCGGTGAACTCGTCATGGCCGTGGGACTAGCTGTACTGCCCAGGGACGTTGGTCAACCTGGTGACGGGTGGTTTGCCGCCGGTTGCGGTGTGGGGGCGGTGGTGATTGTAGTGATGGAGCCAGGCC
>NZ_JBHJRX010000124.1:0-5470 GCF_042268605.1 Streptomyces sp. NPDC056296
CCGTCACGCCTCAACCCGCTGTTGCCGCAGCGGCATGACCTGGTCACAAGGCGTCACCACCCCGGCTTGACACCATGATTGGGAATCTCTTTCGGCCAGGTTCAGACCTGCTTCCTGAGCTGTCGGACACTCCTTCCCGGGGCGTCCTCGCCGGTCATGGCGGGGTAACGGCTGGCCGGGAAGTCGTCTCAGAGCGTGTGGTGGACATGAGACGTTCCTACGCGCTCGGCTTCACGGGATGCACACTTGCGGCGCCCTGCATGCGTGGTCCCCCAGCCCGCGGCAACCGCCCCTGCTGTGAAGGACGTTCACCGATGAACGCGTTGGGCAGACGTATGCCCTGCTCCCGCTCCACTCGTCGAGGCTGCGCTGTTCCGTACCGGCTCGCGCTCGCCGTCCAGCGGGCCGGCCGCCTGCTGTGCTGGAGCCTCGCGGCCGGCATGACCACCGCCGCGCTCGACCTCTTCCTCGACCCCCAAGCACCATGGTGGCGCACCGTCTGGCCGCTGCCCTGGTACCTCACCTGCCTGTCCACCCTGGCCTGGGCCGTCCTGCGCGCCTGCGAGAAGGCCTCGCAGCGCCCGCCCGACGAGGACACTCTCCCGGATCACTGGGACCAGGCGGCGTAGGGGCGGTCGGCCGTACACACGAAGCCGAGAAGTATCGCCGTCTGAACAGCCAGGGTCGGCTGCCGAACTCCGCCCGCCGACGGCACCGCGCATCTCAGCTCAAAGGCGACGGGCGGCGCGGGGGCGGAACCGCCCGCAGCAGCTCCCACAGCGGACGGGAGCCCGACGCCCACACGGCGAGCGTCTGGCGGTCGACGACGTGTAGCCGCTGCTGCTTGGCGAAGGCCACAGCAGGACCGGTCACGCGTCCGTTCGTGACGATCACGGCGACGTCGGCCCCGTGTACCTGCCGGGCCGTCCCGTTGAGCACCTGCAGATCCGGTGTGCCCACCGCCGAGCCCTGGGCGCCGTTGCGGCGGTGCTTGCACTGGATCACCCAGCGCCGCCCGAACGGATCCGTGGCCTTCACATCCGCGCCCAAGTCCCCGCGGCCGCCGACCCGCTGAGCGTCCCGGCAGCCGTCCCGCCGCATCAGGTCTCGTATCGCGTCCTCGAACCGAGCATGGTGCAGTGCGTCCAGCTGCGGCAGCCCGTAGCGCAGGCCCTGCGCCCGCACGGCCTCCCACTGGGCCCGCTGCTGCCGGTTGTAAAGCCACCCGGCACCCGCCAGCACGGCGAGCACCAGGACCACGACAAGAACCCACCAGTGCGCCAACAGCCAGTTGACCACCATCACCACCAGACCGATGGCAGCAGCCGTCACCACGGCGAAGACGATCAGCTGCGCGTCCCTCTGCTGCTGCCTTCGGCTGGGCCGCCTCGTACGCCGCCGCGCCGGCGGCCGACGCCGGGTCACCGTTCCCACCGGATCGGGTAGGACACCGCGGGACGTGGCTCCGGTGCAGCGGGAGCACTGTCGAACTGGATCGGGTACTGGACCGTGGAATGCGGCTGCGGAACCCCCTCAGCCCCCGCAGAGACGTTGCTGTTGCCCAGGCCGACCACGGCCAAGGCCACCAAACCGAAGATCATCGTTTCCCGTTTCGCCCCCGGAGCCCAGCGCGAATGTCCGCGAACCGGAGTCCCGTCAGAGCGCACGTACGGCCGCACCCAAGGCATACAAGCTCTCCCCCCTCGTAACAACTCCCCGCACATCCGCTCATGCTGACAGGAGCCACTGACAACGCGTCAGCACATCACCACCACGCGTGATCAAGGAAGGAGAGAACAGGCCAGGTCAGGGAAGACGCGGGGCCCTGCCCCGCACCCCGGCCACCCTGCGGAGGGGGTGAGGGGGCGGCGTTTTGGGTGCGGGTCGTGGGTGGTGGAGATGGTGGTGGAGTCGTGGTGCGGCCCCCTCGTCGGACGGCACCCGGAGGGCACCACGCCGCCCGCCGGCCGTCCAGGACGCCCAAGGGCGCCGCTTCGCGGTCGGGCAAGCCCGATCCTGGACAGCCGACGAACAACGCGGTAGGGCTACGCCTGCCGCCCAACGAGGGAACCACCCCACTCGGCACAGAACCACGGCGAACCGCCGGAGCAAGGCCGGCGCCGCATAGGTGACCGAGCTGGGCAAGATGTGCCAGTGAACTGGATCGTCAACGCCGTCTCAACAGGCGGGCCTACCGGTCTCGTCCCGCCCTTACTCATGTCCCCCTGAGCTCGGCGCGAGCCTGCTGCAGCTGCTCGACGGAGACGGCGCCGGAGTCCGGCAGGCCGGCCTCGGCCCACGCGGCCTGTGCACGGGGGACGGCGCCGCCGGCGTCGTCGAGCAGGATCTTCTTCGCCAGGTTCACGGCGATGGCACCGTCGCCCAGATCCATCAGGTGCGCGAGCATGCGCACGCTCTTGGTCGCGGAGGCCTTCTCGTTGTAGCGGAAGACCAGCACCCATCGACCTTGCAGGCTGCGGGCCCGCTCGATGAGGTCGCGGCCGCGGTCGGTCTCCTGCTGCTCGGTGCGGATGTGCTCGGTCTCCCCGGCCGGTGAGCGCAGGGTGAGCAGGCCCCGGCGGCTGGACTCCTCGATCTCGACGTTCTCAAGGAACGCCACGAACCGCGAGGCGCTCTCCAATCGGTCGATGTCCTGCGCGGCCTGCTGGGCGATCAGGTGCAGGTCGACGGTCAGTGCGTGCACCCGGCGGCCCCAGGACGGTTCTTCTCCTACAGGGCAGGGGCCGGCGGCCTGGGCGGCTGCGATGACAAGGCTGTAGTCCACGCCCCCATCATGACGGCCGCCACCGACAGCTCCCGGTTTTCATGCCGCGTTCCGGTGGAGGGCCGGGCACCCAAGGCCTGCCGCCCAACCTCCGTCGCGTGCTGGCCTGCACCAGTTCGGGCCGCGATACGTGTCGCGGTGATGAGGTGCCGCGCAGCTCCGACGCGAAGGCCGGCGGCCGACACTCCGTCCACTGCACGAGACGGCCGGTGTGATCACTATCGCGTTTCAGGGCGAAGTCCCGGCTCAGCCCGTCACCCGGCTGGAGGCCGGTCAGCCGGGGCCGATAACTGCCTTTCCGCAGGCCTCACTTGTGCCTAGTGTCCTGCGCTCGTGACGCTATTCGTACACGCGTCGCATTTTCCTACAGGGAAGGACATGCGCTTTCGTGTCTCCATACAGACAACCAGCGCCCCGGCGCAGGGCACGCTTCGCGGCCGGGGTCGCGCTTCTCCTGGTCGCCGAGACCGCGCTCGTGGCCGGGGCCTCGCTGCCTGCCGGCGCGGCACCCGCTGCGGAGCCCGACGATCGCAGGAGCGTCCAGCCGTCGAAGGACGAGATCCTCAAGTCGGACATCGCGTGGGCAGCAGCGCACGCGAAGGGCTCGGAGGCATGGGCGATCACCCAGGCGAAGAAGACCGGCGAGAAGGTGGTTGTCACGGACGAGACGACCGCCACCACCTACACCGTCGCCAACCCCGACGGCACGCTGACCACCGAACTCACCACCGGCCCCGAGCGGGTGTGGCGTGACGGGAAGTGGCACAAGGTCGACGGCACGCTCACCGCGGGCGCGGACGGCGCGGTGCGGGCGAAGAACCACCCCGAAGGGCTGCGCCTGGCCGGGAAGACCGGCAAGGCCCCGGCGTCGCTGAGCGCCGCGCAGAAGGCGGCTCCGAAGGACCTGGTCACGCTCGGCAGCGGAGAGCAGGCGGTGACCCTGCAGTGGAAGGGTGGCCTGCCGAAGCCGGAGCTCGACGGCACGACGGCCCGGTACAACGATGCCGTGCCGGGCGCGGATGTGATCGTCGAGGCGACCCGTACCGGCTTCGAGCAGTTCGTCGAGATCGCGCGGAAGCCGAGCGCCGCCGGCTACTCGTACACGCTGCCGGTCAAGGCCAAGGGCCTGATCGCGAAGGCCAACAAGGACGGGTCGGTGTCCTTCACCGACGCCAAGACGGGCGAGACCCGGGCGACGATGCCCGCTCCCGTCATGTGGGACGCCTCAGTGGACCAGCGGTCCGGGAAGCACGAGAACCGGGCCCGCGTCGGGATGAAGGTCGTCGACAAGGGCAAAGGCGTCGTGGACCTCGTGGTCACCCCCGATGCCGGCTTCCTCGCCGACCCGGGAACGCAGTATCCGGTGACGGTGGACCCGTCGACCTCGGCCTTGGGGAACCTGTTCGACACCTACGTCCAGCGCGGTGAGACGGTCGACTGGTCCGGCGACACCGAGCTCGACCTCGGCAACCCCGGCACCAAGAACGGCGACGGCACCTACCGCACGGCCCGTTCCTTCATCACCTGAACACGGCGCCGATCGCGGACGCCCTCGTGTCGAAGGCGACCCTGTCCCTGTGGAACTTCCACTCGGGCAACACCGACTGCACCGCCCAGCCGTGGGAGGTGTGGACGGCGAGCAATGCCAGCACCTCCAGCCGATGGACGAATCAGCCCGTCATGGACGCGAAGTACGCGACCTCCACCGCCACGCGCGGCAACCCGGGCTGCACGGCCGCCGACGGGTGGATCACCGCCGACGTGACCACCCTGGCCCAGTACTGGGCGGGCAAGCAGTGGGGCCATGCCGGTATGGGGCTGCGCGCCTCCAGCGAGTCCGACCTCCACGAGTGGAAGCGCGTCAACTCCGCCAACAACGCGGCCAACCAGCCGAAGCTCACGGTCACCTACAACTACCGCCCCTCGGACGGAACCAACCGGCAGGCCGGCGCCCCGTTCAAGTCCTACGCCGGAGTGTGGGCGGTGAACACCACCACCCCGACCCTGCGGGACACCTTCACCGACCAGGACGGCGACCAGGTCAACGGCACCTTCCAGGTCTACGACGCCGCCACGAACACGCCCATCACGACGCCCCTCGGTGAAGGACTGCTCCTTTCACCGTACGGGGACCAGGGCAAACCCGTGTCCGTCTCCGTGCCCGCCGGCCAGCTCAAGGACGGCCGGACGTACAAGTTCCGCACCAACGCGTACGACGGCGCCCACTACAACCTCAACTGGTCCCCCTGGACCCAATTCGTCGTCGACACAACGGCGCCGGGTGAGCCGACGGACATCACTTCGGCCACCTATCCGGAGGGCTGGGGCGGGGGCGGCGGCGGTGTCGCAGGCACCTTCGACGTCACCACTGGTGCCGCTGACGCTTACCAGGTGCAGTACCGACTCGACCCGTTCGAGGACGACGCCCCCGACTACGGCTGGTCCTCCGTGCGGACCACCAGCGGCTTCACGAGGGCGGCGGCCCCGGACGCGTCGTACGCGGTGACGCCGGCGGTGGACGGCAACCACGTGGTACAGACGCGTACCGTCGACCGGGCCGCGAACGTGGGTCCGATCAAGGACTACGGGTTTGGGCCTTGACCCCTGATGTTGGACACACGAGACACTGGATCCTGAGGATCTGAGGACGGACATCTCGTGGTCATGAAGAACTATCCGCCGGAG
>NZ_JBHJRX010000125.1:0-5169 GCF_042268605.1 Streptomyces sp. NPDC056296
CAAAACGCTCGGCTGGGATACCCCAGCCGAGCGTCTACGTGATCTACTCACCACCTGAAACCAGGCGGTGTTGCGACGACCCCTTGAACCCAAGCTCGCAGCGGGGGCCCTCTCTTCGTCGTACGGAGACGACGCGGGCGAAGACGACGCGGGCGAAGACTACGCGGGCACGCTCGCCACGCCCGGCTCCAGGAACCGCTTCCCGTTCACCCGCTCGGCGACGCCCTCGCGGTCCAGGTACGGCGTGATGCCGCCCAGGTGGAAGGGCCAGCCGGCGCCGGTGATCAGGCAGAGGTCGATGTCCTGGGCCTCGGCGACGACGCCCTCGTCGAGCATGAGGCCGATCTCCTGGGCCACCGCGTCCAGGACGCGGTCGCGGACCTGCTCCTCGGTCAGGACGGAGTCGCCCTGCTTGAGGAGCGCGGCGACCTCCGGGTCCAGCTCGGGCTTCCCGCTGTCGTAGACGTAGAAGCCGCGCTTGCCCGCCTCGACGACCGCCTTGAGGTTCGGGGAGACCGTGAAGCGCTCGGGGAAGGCCCGGTTGAGGGTCTCCGAGACGTGCAGGCCGATCGCCGGGCCGACCAGTTCGAGGAGGACCAGCGGCGACATCGGCAGGCCGAGCGGCTCCACCGCCTTCTCCGCGACCTCGACCGGGGTGCCCTCGTCGATGACGTTCTGGATCTCGCCCATGAAGCGGGTCAGGATACGGTTCACGACGAACGCCGGGGCGTCCTTGACGAGGACCGCGGTCTTCTTCAGCTTCTTGGCGACACCGAACGCCGTGGCCAGCGAGGCCTCGTCGGTCTGCTCGCCGCGGACGATCTCCAGGAGCGGGAGGATCGCGACCGGGTTGAAGAAGTGGAAGCCGACAACCCGCTCGGGGTGCTTCAGCTTCGACGCCATCTCCGAGACGGAGAGGGACGAGGTGTTGGTGGCGAGGATCGCGTGCGCGGGCGCCACCGCCTCGACCTCGGCGAACACCTTCTGCTTGACGCCCATCTCCTCGAAGACGGCCTCGATGATGAAGTCCGCGTCCGCGAAGCCCTCGGCCTTGTCCAGGACGCCGGAGACCAGGCCCTTGAGGCGGTTGGCCTTGTCCTGGTTGACGCGGCCCTTGCCGAGCAGCTTGTCGATCTCGGCGTGGACGTAGCCCACACCCTTGTCGACGCGCTCCTGGTCGATGTCGGTCAGGACGACCGGCACCTCCAGGCGGCGTAGGAACAGCAGGGCCAGCTGCGAGGCCATCAGGCCGGCGCCGACCACGCCCACCTTGGTGACCGGGCGGGCCAGCGACTTGTCCGGGGCACCGGCGGGGCGCTTGCCGCGCTTCTGCACCAGGTTGAAGGCGTAGATGCCGGAGCGCAGCTCGCCGCCCATGATCAGGTCGGCGAGGGCCTGGTCCTCGGCGTCGTAGCCCTGCTGGAGGTCGCCGTTCTTGGCGGCGGCGATGATGTCCAGCGCGCGGTAGGCGGCCGGGGCGGCGCCGTGCACCTTGGAGTCGGCGATGAAGCGGCCCTTGGCGACGGCCTGGTCCCAGGCCTCGCCGCGGTCGATCGCCGGACGCTCGACGGCGATCTCGCCCTTGAGGACGGACGCCGTCCAGATCAGCGACTGCTCCAGGAAGTCAGCGCCCTCGAAGATCGCGTCCGCGATGCCGAGCTCGTAGACCTGCTTGCCCTTGAGCTGCTTGTTCTGGTTGAGGCTGTTCTCGATGATGACCGAGACGGCCTTGTCGGCGCCGATCAGGTTCGGCAGCAGCGTGCAGCCGCCCCAGCCGGGGACGAGGCCGAGGAAGACCTCGGGGAGGGAGAAGGCGGGGAGCGCGGCCGACACCGTGCGGTACGCGCAGTGCAGGCCGATCTCCACGCCGCCGCCCATCGCGGCGCCGTTGTAGTACGCGAAGGTCGGCACGGCCAGCTTCGCGAAGCGCTTGAAGACGTCGTGGCCGCCCTTGCCGATGGCCAGCGCGTCCTCGTGCCGCTTGAGCAGCTCGACGCCCTTGAGGTCGGCGCCGACCGCGAAGATGAACGGCTTGCCGGTGACGCCGACGCCGACGATGTCGCCGTCCGCGGCCTCCTTCTCGACCTGGTCGATCGCGGCGTCGATGTTCGCCAGCGACTGGGGGCCGAGGGTGGTCGGCTTGGTGTGGTCGTGACCGTTGTCCAGGGTGATGAGCGCGAAGCGCCCCGCGCCCAGGGGCAGGTCGAAGTGGCGCACGTGGGCGCTCGTGACGACCTCGCCGGGGAACAGCTCGGCCGCACCCTTCAGAAGCTCTGCGGTGGTGGTGCTCACTTGTCCCCCTCGAAGTGCGGGTTCTCCCAGACGACCGTCGCGCCCATGCCGAAGCCGACGCACATGGTGGTCAGGCCGTAGCGGACGTGCGGCTGCTCCTCGAACTGGCGGGCCAGCTGCGTCATCAGGCGGACGCCCGACGAGGCGAGCGGGTGGCCGAAGGCGATGGCGCCGCCGTACTGGTTGACGCGCGCGTCGTCGTCGGCGATGCCGTAGTGCTCCAGGAAGGCGAGGACCTGGACGGCGAAGGCCTCGTTGATCTCGAACAGGCCGATGTCGTCGATGGACAGGCCGGCCTGGGCCAGGGCCTTCTCCGTCGCCGGGATCGGGCCGTAGCCCATGACCTCC
Source organism: Streptomyces sp. NPDC056296 (assembly GCF_042268605.1). Classification (NCBI taxonomy): domain Bacteria; kingdom Bacillati; phylum Actinomycetota; class Actinomycetes; order Kitasatosporales; family Streptomycetaceae; genus Streptomyces; species Streptomyces sp. NPDC056296. The sequence continues at coordinate 2,641 of NZ_JBHJRX010000125.1, forward strand.
GGCTCGACGCCCGCGAAGGAGTACGAGACCAGGCGCATCTTGACCGGCAGGTTGTTCTCGCGGGCGAAGTCCTCGCTCGCGATGAGGGAGGCGGTGGCGCCGTCGTTCAGACCGGCCGCGTTGCCCGCGGTGACCCGGCCGTGCACACGGAACGGCGTCTTCAGGCCCGCCAGGCTCTCCATGCTGGTGCCCGGACGCATCGGCTCGTCGGCGGTGACCAGGCCCCAGCCCGTCTCACCGGCCTCTTCGTTGGTGCGGCGCACCGAGACCGGCACCAGGTCGGCCTGGATCTTGCCGTTGGCGTACGCCTTGGCGGCCTTCTCCTGGGAGCGCACGGCGTACTCGTCGGCGCGCTGCTTGGTGATCGTCGGGTAGCGGTCGTGCAGGTTCTCCGCCGTCATGCCCATGAAGAGGGCGGACTCGTCGACCAGCTTCTCGCTGACGAACCGCGGGTTCGGGTCCACGCCCTCGCCCATCGGGTGGCGGCCCATGTGCTCGACACCGCCCGCGACGGCGACGTCGTACGCGCCGAAGGCGACGGAGCCGGCCACCGAGGTGACGGCGGTCAGGGCGCCCGCGCACATGCGGTCGATCGAGTAGCCGGGGACCGAGGTGGGCAGGCCCGCCAGGATGCCGGCGGTGCGGCCGATGGTCAGGCCCTGGTCACCGATCTGCGTGGTCGCGGCGACGGCGACCTCGTCGATCTTCTTGGGGTCGAGACCGGGGTTGCGGCGCAGCAGCTCCCGGATCGCCTTCACGACCAGGTCGTCGGCGCGGGTCTCGTGGTAGATGCCCTTCGGGCCCGCCTTGCCGAACGGGGTGCGGACGCCGTCTACGAAGACGACGTCCCTGACGGTACGAGGCACGATGGCTCTCCTCCAGGGTGCGGGATGGCACTGCTGCGGCACGCAGGTACTGAGCGCGCGCTCAGGCCCATGCTACTTGTGGGTAACGTAGCTGCCCAGTCCCCCCGGCCGGAGCGGCGAACGTCACACCGCCGGGTCGCCGCTCCACCCCTGGATCTTGGCCGGATCTCGCCGCCGTCCCTCCTTCGACACGCTCTGGTCCCACGACACGCTCTGTTCCTACGACACGCTCTGGGACAGCGCCGTCACCAGCGCGGGCGTCACCTGCTCCACCTGCCAGGGCCGGGCCCCGTGTCCGGTGAGGGCCGCGCCCACGGACTCCGGGTCGACCGGCGCCGGGGGCTCCCAGCAGACCCGGCGCACGGTGTCCGGCGTGATCAGGTTCTCCTGCGGCATGTTCAGCCGCTCGGCCAGCGCCGTCACCGCCGCCCGCGCCGCGGTGAGCCGGGCCGCGGCGGCCGGGTCCTTGTCGGCCCACGCCCGCGGCGGCGGGGGACCGGTCACCGGCTGGCCGGGCTGCGGCAGCTGCGACTCGGACAGGCCCCTGGCCCGGTCGACCGCCACCTGCCACTGCTCCAGCTGCCTGCGGTTGACCCGTCCGAACCCGTTCAGCGCGGCCAGCGCGTGCGCGTTGACCGGGAGGGCGAGCGCCGCTTCGACGATGGCCGCGTCCCCGAGCACCTTGCCGGGGGAGACGTCGCGGCGCTGCGCGATGCGGTCCCGGGTCTGCCACAGCTCCCGCACGACGGCGAGCTGCCGGCGCCTGCGCACCTTGTGCATGCCGGACGTACGGCGCCACGGGTCCTTGCGGGGCTCGGGCGGCGGGGCCGACGCGATCGCGTCGAACTCCTGCCGGGCCCACTCCAGCTTGCCCTGCCGGTCCAGCTCCTTCTCCAGCGCGTCGCGCAGGTCGACGAGGAGCTCGACGTCGAGCGCGGCGTAGCGCAGCCACGGTTCGGGCAGCGGGCGCGTGGACCAGTCGACGGCCGAGTGGCCCTTCTCCAGGACGAAGCCCAGCACGTTCTCGACCATCGCGCCGAGGCCGACCCGGGGGAACCCGGCGAGCCGGCCGGCCAGCTCGGTGTCGAAGATGCGGGCGGGCACCATCCCTATTTCGCGCAGGCACGGCAGGTCCTGTGTCGCCGCGTGCAGCACCCATTCCACGTCCGAGAGCGCCGCCCCCAGCCCGGACAGGTCGGGACAGTCCACCGGGTCGATCAGCGCGCTCCCGGCGCCCTCCCGGCGCAGCTGCACCAGATACGCGCGCTGGCCGTAGCGGTAGCCGGAGGCGCGCTCGGCGTCGACGGCGACGGGGCCGCGGCCGGCCGCGAAGGCGGCGGTCACCTCGGCGAGGGCGGCCGCGTCGGCGATCACCTGCGGAATGCCCTCGCGTGGTTCGAGCAAGGGGGTCGGCGCCTGACTCGCAGAAGATCCGGCGTCGTCCGGAGGGGCGCCTCCGGTGGTTCGCAGTGAAGGGTCTGCTGCGGTTTCGTGGGCGTCGGTCACCTGTCAAGGGTATCGGTGGATCGACGGCGCCCGCCGGAGGAACGTTCCGTCTGTGGGCGACTGGGGGTCGTCAACCCATCCAGTCAGTTGAAAAGCGGCTGTTGGGGAGGCGGGGGGATGGTGGGACGGGGGAGGCGGGGGAGAGCCGTTCGGCTCG
>NZ_JBHJRX010000126.1:0-5112 GCF_042268605.1 Streptomyces sp. NPDC056296
TCCTGCACACCTACAACCACCACCGCTGCCACACCGCACTCGGCGGCCAGCCACCGATCAGCCGCGTGAACAACCCCGCGGGTCAATACACCTAGCGCGGCCGCGGCCTTGGCCTGGCGGGTCAGCCCGCACCGTTGAGGTAGTGCGTGTCAGGACGCTGCCGGGGGATGTCCGGGTGGATCCGGCGCTTGAGGGCGCTCCAGCGGTGCCGGGCGCCTTGCCGCGAGACGCGCCAGGCGCGCCCGAGGTCGGCGAGGCTGGCGCCCTTCTCGACGGCCCGTGAGGCGTAGATCAGCCGCAGATCGTCCAGCGCTTTCTGGTGGTCTTCCGCCGCTGCCAGCAGAGCGAGCATGGCGTCCTTGTCGCTCTCGACGCCCCACGAGGTGGACGACCGGCTCAGCAGCAGAAGGATGCCGGCCTGGATGCCCCGGGCACTGGCCGACTTCGCCGCGTGCCGCTGGACCAGCGTGCGCAAGAGGTGCAAGCAGTCCCGGTGATCCGCCATGCGACAAGAGTACTTGTCGCCTCGTCAGGCCGAACATAGCTGTTGACCTGCGCAGACGTCGGACAGTCTTGCTTTTCCCCGGGCAGTGAGCGAAAATTTACCGCATCTAACCCCTGCCCGAAAAGCGTGGCGGGGACGGACAGCCAGGGCGACGGAGATACCTCCATCGCCCTTTTTTTCATGCCCGCATCCGGGTGCAGCCCGGCTGCCGCCCCGCTGCCGCATCCCCCCTTTCACCGGCCCCGCTCGCCACCGAGTGGGGCCTTCTTCATGCCCGCGCCCCGTCGCGGACCACCTCCGGAAAGGCACACCCATGCCCGACATCTCCCACGACCACGTCTTCCTCTGGCTCACCGGCGCCTGCCCCACCACCGCCGCCAAAACCGGCGCTCCGACCCCGGCGGACGTGCCTGCCCGCCGGCCGGCTGCCGCTACAGCCGCCGACATCGCCCGCCGCGAGGGCCTCGACCTGGGCGACCTCTCGCCCTATCAGCGCCGCGACCGGCGCGCCCGACGGGGCAGGGGCGGCCGCAGGCCCACTGTGCTTCAAGCCGTGACCCGCTTCGCGACGACAGGGCTGCGGATCCCGCGCGAGAGGGCCGTCGCGCACGCACAGCGCTGGGCAGCCTCCCCCATCACTGAGCCGGACGAGGCCCTGGAATGGATCAGTCTGCTGGGCCTCGCAGATCTCGATGCAGCGCTGCGCCTGCGACGCAAGGGCATCACACCAGCCATGGAGAAGATCCGCCGGGAAAGCGAGGAACAGGCCCGGCGCGACGCCCGGGCCGCGCAAGACCGCGTGTGGGCCGAGATCGCCGCCCGATACCGGCCCGGCATCGCGGCCCAGCTGCGGCTCAACGGCTGCACCCCGGACCTGCTCGACCGCCTCATCAACGGCAAGACCGTCGACCAGCTGCTCCGCGAAGGACGTCCCGTCCAGATCGTCATCAACGCCCTGCGCGACACTCACGGCTGAACCCCGCGAGGCCGCTGCACCCTGCGGGCCCCTGCGCGGGAAGTCACGCCGGGCCCCGTATGAGGACCTGTCCAGAGGCAGGTCCTCACCGAGCACATCGGCAAGCGGTGTTCATGGGAGGCACACAGGGCACTCTGCCCGCGACCCAGTCCACTGCTATCAGCCCTTCTCGCCCGGCCGCGCGGCGAGTCGGCGCACGGCTCGCCTGATCGAGCCCAGCTCCTTCAGTACCTGGTCCATCGCGGAGTCCATCAGCATGACCGGGTCGTCCGCGGACCAGAAGCGCACGACCTCTCGCACCTGATGCTCCCAGAACTCGTCCTCCTCGGCATGTTCGAAGCCGAGTTGCGACGCCAGGTCGGCAAAGCCGGTCCCGGGGCGACCAGTTGCCTTGCCAATGACGAGAGCCGACAGCAGCGGGCGACCATGCTGGTGCTCGTACACGCTGATGTGGCCAAGTTTCGGGTAGAGCCCGCGCATCTGGCCCTGCGACGTATAGGGGTCCGAACCGTGCGGGTCAACCCGCTGTGCGAAATCCTTGTAGCCGATGCAGGCGGAAAGCGGGTCGACCGGATCGCCGGCCTTCGCAAGAGAGCACAGAAGGCGATGCATGTCGCGTTCGATGGGTGTGAGCGTGAGCACGCGAACTCCTCGTAGGGAGAGGACCCGTAGGTCCGGATGTCCGTGGACGTAGCGCCCGTAGGCGTACCCGGACGGTAACTCATCTGAGACCGGACCAGCTAGACCCTTCCCCCGGCCGCTGGACGTGCTGGCGGATCCCCGCTCGGCCAACGGCTTCCGTACCCCGGCTTGAGCAGGGCTGTGCTCTGTCGGCGGCGTTGTCACACCGGCCCGCTACGGTTCGGCTATGGCCGCGCGCACCTCGTCTCCGAACGGACTCGTCCCCGTACACATCGCTGTCCACGACCCCGCCCCGATGGAGGAGCCCGGTCCACAGACCAACGACTACGCACGCGACCGCTTCACAGCCTCGGCCAAGTACGCGGGCATCTCCTGGACCGAGCATGGGGCCGAGCCGCGCTGGCTCGGCATGGACACCAGCACCTGCGCCGCCGCCATCAACCCGAGCCACTTCTCCGGGAACGGCGCCGACGAATACGACAGGTTCCTGTCCGGGGCGGCCTCGCGCGGCGAGCCCGCGCTCATCATCGCGACGATGGGCACGGCGGACGAAGACGAGGACCGCGTGCCGTCGGTCTTCGGCCGGCCCCGTGGCCGCGTGGACTTCCGCCACTTCACCGGCGCGATCGTCGGCGAGCGCCTGCTCACGGGGGCGGAAGTCTCCCTGGTTCCCGGTCTGGACGCCGCCGACCGCGACCTCGGACTGAGACTGCTCAACCGCCCTCCCAGCGCCCCCTGGTGGGCGATGACCGTGCAGGCGACCACCAGTAAGGGCTCGCGCGGAACAACGGTTCGCGAGCCCGAAGGCGAGCTGGTGCCGATCCTCGTCGACAGCCTGAACGAGCCCGTCGTCGCTCGCTGGACGTCCGGCGACGGCCAGCAGATCTGGTACGTGATCCCGGACGGGGTCGACTGGAACCAGATGGTCGACTGGCTCGTCCAACGTGCCCTTCCCGAGCACGTACCGGCCGCACTGCGCCGCGTCCGCTCACGCCACCCTGTCGACCCCGCCCTGGAGACCCCCGCGGAGACGCAAGCACGCAGCTCCCTCGAAGAGCTGGAGCGCCGCTACCTGGAGGACAAGGCCCGCCTGGAAGGCGAATTGGATCAGGCACGGCAGGAGGCCGAACCTGTGCGGGCCGCGCTGCTGTACGGCAGCGGCAGCGAGCTGGAAGACGCGGTGGCCGTGGTGCTGCGTGCCGCCGGCTTCGCCGTCACCGATCTGGACGAGGAACTGGGCGACACCCTGTCCGCGGACTTGCTCGCCGCGTTGAACGGGTCCACCTGCCTGGTCGAGGTGAAGGCCGCCTCGGGGGCAGCGGCAGAGAAACTGATCTCGCAGCTCAACGCCACCTGGAGAAGTGGCCACAACTGCGGCCCGGCCAGCCTGTCACCTGCGCTGCCTTGATCGTCAACCACCAGCATCGCCTCGATCCCGCCGAGCGCTCTGCCGAGGTGTATCAGCGCAGGGTCGTCGACACGCTCCCCTTCCCCGTGATCGCCTCTGGAGACCTGTTCCGCTGGTGGTGCACGCAGGACTGGCCGGCTGTGCAAGGCGCCGTGCTCGGCCAGGCCCACGTAGCGGGAGAACGGGAGGAGCGCCCTGCCGAAGAGGGTGAGATTCCGGCGGTCGGCCGCAGGCGGTGGCTCCTCCGGGGCAAACAGAGGGCTCGGTAGCCCGGGATCGCGAGCTGTCGCGCGAGCGGCCGCATGCTCGGAAGGCCGACCTGGCCCAGACGGCCGGTGTCCGGGCAGGATGCGCCTTCAGTGCGCGATTGGCACGCGAGATGTACGCCCCATGAGCGCCCTGCGGCCAGGGTGCAAGTGCTGACTCTCGGGGAGCTGCGGCCCCAGCCACGACCCCCGGAATGAGGCCGCCATCTCGGTGCCGCGCCTGGAGCGCAGCACCACCCGGCCCGCATCGACGCAGACCAGTGCCCTCAACCTGTTTTACTTCGGCTCGCCCGCCCATCCTGGCCGCAGATCGGGCCCGGGCACGGGCGTGCTCAGCATTGGCTCCGGCAGCGTCCACGTCACACCCGATCCCTTTCACCGAGAGCTCGGGTGCTGTCCTCCTGGTGCAGAGTCCCGCCCAGAGGTGGAGGCGGGAGAGTCCCGGCCGGACCCGGACCGGAGTACGGCCGGGATCACCCGACTCGTGGGCGGCCCGATGGGTGGTCAGGAGCTGTCTCATGGCCGGTGACGTGACCGGGGCCTGTACGTCCCCTGCCACTGCGATTTCGCTATGGGGCGGCGTATACCTTCGGCATCGCGATCTCGCGGATGGTTTCAGGGTCGTTGGGTGGCCTCAGCGTTTGCGTGCTGATGACTTGGGTTCCGGTGTCGCGGGCGGCTGAGGCCAGTTCCGTGAGAGCTTGGCGCACTACGTCGTGGGCGATGCCCTGCTGGTGAGGGTTGTCCAGCAGCAGCAGCCCAGGGAAGGCGCACTCCTGGTCGAGATCCCTTTCGAGGAACAGGGTGGCGTAGCTATATGCCAGGAAGAACAGGACCTTGGCCTCTGCTCCCAGACCTTGGTCCCAGGGCCGGGAACCGACGTAGAAGGTGAGATCGGTGTCCCTGATCGTCACGTCCCGGGTCACCCAGAGCGTGTCGCGGTAGCGGGCGAGGAAATCGTTCATTCGGTCGGCGAAGGCGGAGCACCGGTCCATGGGAGACAGCACGGATGTCCTCGAGGCCGGCTGCTGTTTCTCGATCTGATCCACGGTCTGCTGAGCGGAGAGCAAGGTGCGGTGTGCTTCGTCGCGACGCTGGAGAATCTCTTCCATCGCCGGGAGGGCAGTCATCTTGTGCTCCAGTTGGGCGATCTGCGCGGCGAGTCCTTCCAACGTCGCCATGAAAGGGGCAAGTTGTGCGGCGCGCTGTTGGTTGAGTTGCTGCGCTAGTTGTACTGCCCAGCCAGGTTGGTCGAGTTTGTGCGACGACACGGTCTGAATCTGTAGGACGGCGAAGGCCTCCGGTTGTGGAGTGG
>NZ_JBHJRX010000127.1:0-5077 GCF_042268605.1 Streptomyces sp. NPDC056296
CGCCAGCACTACGGCCGGGCCGGCTTCGACCTCCTGCGAAGACGCATCCTCCTGGCGCACTGACCAGCTCGCTTCACGGAAAGTGCCGAAGAGCCGTAGTTCTCCCCAGTCAGTCGGCGTCGGCGGCCTTGTGCAGTGCGATGAGCCGGCCGTGCTCTCCGATCGCGCCGTTCAAGGCCGCGGCGGCCTTCTGCCAGGCGTTCGCTGCCATAGCGTGTTCGCGCTGCTTTTGCTCGTGATCGCAGCGGACTTGGTCCGGGTCGGCGAGTCCGCCCTTGTCCCGCAGCTTCTTGAACGCCGTCAGGTCTGCCTTGGCCCTGTTGAAGCGGGAGGCGGTCTCGGCGGCGTTCTTCTCCAGACCGGCGCGGTGTCCCACAGCCCGAGGATCGCCTCCAGGACGAGGACGCGCTTCTCATCCTTCCCTCCGCCCAGAAAGGCGGAGGCGATCGTGTGCTGCCGCAGGGCCAGGACGGTGTTGTAGTAGTCATCCAAGTCCAGACGGGTGGCGCCTCGGGCTGCCTGCGGCAGGCCCAGGATGTCCTGGATCAAGGCGCCGGCTGTCACCTCGCCGGTCTTCGCGCTCCTGACGGGCAGCGAGTGCTCGGTGTCGTTGTCGAGGTTTCTCACCGACACCCGGGCACGCGGGTTGGAGCCGCTGCGGGTGGCTTGCCAGCGGGTGCCGGCGACGCGGAAGGTTAGCCTGATCTGGTGGCACGCACCGACCTCCGGCATGATCGTTGCCGTGGTGAGGCCCAGTGGGTAGAGCAGCGCTTCCAGAGCGGTGGACTTGCCCGCCCCGGAGTGACCCACAAGGAAGGTCACCAGGCCTCTGATGAAGCGGGTCAGCCAGACATCGCCACGCTGAAACTCCAGTTTCTCGATCACAAACGACGGGCCCACCAGGTCTCCTTCACATCAGGCGTTGATCCACACCTGAAACGACCGTCGGCCGAAAGAGTGACGCAGCCGCAGGTGCCCTCCCGGTTCGGCTCGGATGAACGGCTCGCGGTGCGGATGCACGTACGAACTGCTCGCGCGGCCTTTACGACCTTGATGGCGGGTCGTGAGATACGGTCGAGGGCCACTGCCGCTCGCACGGCGCTACTCCTACCCGTGGCAGGGAAGGCGTACGAGCGACGGGTCACCCCCGCTCGCCTCAATGACCTCCCAGCGTATCGGCGCCACCGGGCCGTTCCCGCTTGAGCGGGCTCTACGATCGCATCAAGGCCCGCAGGATGTACGAGCACGGGTCACTCCCGCTCGCGCGGGCTCTGCAGGAATGGGCAGGACCGTTCGGCCAGGGCAGTTGGGTCACTCCCACTCACGTGGGCTCTACGCCCGACACCTAGTGAGCCCGCTGCGCCGTGACGGGGCACTCCCGCTCGCGCGGGCACTACTACTCGGAAACGTCTGGGAGAGTGAACGCAGGGAGAACAGTGCGGAGTTGATGCTCGTGGACGTCGTGATTGGCGTTGACCAAAAGGAGGCGCCGACTCAGAGAGGCAGCTGTGGTCGCTGTACGAGTGGCTGCTGACTGATGCGGCATGCCGCCGGCACGCCCGCCCCGCGTTGGGATCGGGCACCGCGGCAGTCCCCGGGGCGCAAGGCGGCCTCATCGACGTGCTGAGCCTGATACTCGGGACGGGCTTCAACGCTGCCTCGCTTGCGGTGGCAATCGCCGCATGGCGGCGCAGCCGGCCCCAAACGCCGACGCTCGTCGTCGAACGCCCCGACGGGACCCGGATCCTCCTGACCGGAGCAGCGGGCGAGGAGGCCGGGCGTCTGCTCGCCGAACTGGAGCGGAACGGGCGTAGCGGACATGCACGATCCGGCGCCCGCGTCCAGGGCGGTTCTGGTAGGGGCCAGCACTCACGGCACTGGACGACCTGCCGGCGGTGCAGGCCAATGTCCCCGCGTTGCACGATCTTCTGGGTGACCCGGTGCTGCATCTGGCCGCGGAGGACTGCCAGACACTGGTGGACCCGGCCTCCCCACGCGAGGTATCCGCTGCCGTCCGGGCGGCGGCACGTGAAGCCACGGGCACCCTGCTGGTCTACTACGCAGGTCACGGCCTTATTGCCGCTGCCGCCCCTGCCACCGCCGCCGAGGCCGAGGAGATGGCGGCCACCGCGCGCCGCATGCTCGGGCTGGGGCCCGCCGGTCCGGCCCACAACATCGCGGGTCTGGCCGCCGCCCTCGGTCTCCTGATCTTCTCCCTCGACCGCGGGCACGGCGCGGACGGCGGCACCGTGCTCCTGGGGCGGGGCGGCGTGACGCTCATCAACGGCAGTCGGATGGTGGGCCGCCGCCGTCTCGCCGCCGCGCACGAACTGGGCCACTTCCTCATCGCCGACGAGTACGCCATGAACTGGCGGATTGCCTCGGCGGACGCCGACGGCCAAGAGGCCCGGCTCGACCGGTTCGCCCGGGCCCTACTGCTGCCGGAGAGCGATCTGCGCGCGCGTTGGGCGCGGTGGACGCACGCACCCGACGAGGGCTGACGGGAAGCCGCGGTTCGCGCCGCCAGTTACTACCGGGTGGACATGGCCACCCTGGCACGGCGCCTCGAGGAGCTTCGCCTGGTCGAGCACTCAAGGGCCGAGGACATTCGGCAGGTGCAGACCCGGAGGGCCGACATCGTGGAGAAGGACCTCGTGGTCAGCGACGAGCTGGCCCCGGTCGCTCTGCCCAGCCCGTACGAGCAGGCCGTGCTGGCCCTGTTTCGCAGAGAGGCCGTGACCGAGGGAAGGGCGTTGGGGCTCCTGCTCGGCACCTTCGACAGCGCCTCGCTGCCCGAGCTGCCGCCCGTTCCCGCATCCGAGATCTGGACCGTCACGTCGTGACCGACGAGCCAGCGGCCTATGTGCTGAACCACGGTCCCGGTCGCTGGTGTTTTGGGCCGGACTTGCCGCACCGTCCCGTCGGGAAGGGTGTTGCCCCTCGGATCGGTCGCCGCTGCGGTGGGGCTCAGGTCCGCGAGTTGTGCACGGTGGCCGCATCTTCCTGGGCACGCGACCTGGCCGTGCAGCGCGCACGGCAGATCCTGGCCCGGATCCGCGAGCTGATCGGCGTGCAGTGCACCATCACCCCCTGGCTCCGCATGGGCGGCGAGGTGGCTTACGGTCGGGAAGGTGCTGCCGTCGCCTGCTTCTTGGCGTCGACCCGCCCGTGGGCGGGTGCGTGTTCGGCCAGGGCCTTCATCGCCTCGGGCCAGGCCGCGTCCTCGTCGAGAAGTGCGGAGCGCAGGTAGGCGCAGGTCATGCGCTGGGTGATGGCGAGGCGGTCCGGGTCGGCGTCGTCTGTCTCGTCCAGGTCGTAGCCCGCCACGCCACCCAGGAAGTGGGCTCCGCCGAGGAGCGTCAGCAGGTATCCCCCGCCCGGCCCGTAGCGGTAAGCGTCTGTGTGCCATTCGGCGCCGCGTACGGTCAGCTTGGGGCTGTGATCAGCGTCGCCGTAGACGACCAGCGTGGGTGTGGTCATGTGGGAGAAGTCGAGGTTCATCTCGGGGAAATTTGCCCGTACGGCGTCGGTGAGGCTGTCGCCGCCGTTGCCGGACGGCGCCAGCAGGACGCCGGCCTTGATGCGCGGCTCCAGGGCGTCGGTTTCGGTACCGTCGGCGTTCTTCAGCCGCGCGCCGAGGAGCATGCCGACGGTGTTGGTGCCGCCTGAGTGCCCCACGGCCGCGATGTTGGTGTGGTCCAGTCGTCCGGCGAGGGCCGGGATCTGCTCCTCGATCTCGGCGAGGCCATCGAGGATGAGGGTCATGTCGTCGATCCGCGACTGCCCGAAGATCGGGAAGCCCTGCGCGCTGGGGTCGAGGCCGAGCCCGTCCATCCGCGAGCTGAGGTGGCTTGGCTGGATGACCGCGAAGCCGCGCTCGGCGTAGAAGGTCACCAGCGGGTCGTAGCCGTCCTTCGAGGGGATGTAGAGGGCTTCGCCGCCGCCGTGCGAGAGCAGGACGATGGGCAGGTCATTCCCCTCGGCGGGGGCGGTCACCCGCAGTGGCAGGGGCAGGGGGCGGCCGGGAGCGGGCAGGGTGATGCGGCTGACGGTCAGGGTCCTGGCCGCTTGCGCGGCGGGGATGTTGCGGGCTGCGTCGATCAGGTGGTTCATGGCTTGTCCTTCTGGCCGGAGGGGCCTTGTGTCGGGCCCGTGCGTGCTCGTCGCCGCCTTGGGGCGCCGGCGGCCTTCGCACTGGTGCCATGGGCCGGGCAGGTGGAGTGTGTCCGTGGGATGGGCTACGCTCCACCTAACCGGAAACACTTTCCAGAACTATACGGAAGACCTTTCCGGTTATGCAACCGGAGGAAGCATGAGCGAGAAGACAGGGCAGCTGCGCCGCGTCCGCGCGGACGCGCAGCGCAACGTGGACGCCTTGGTCGAGGCCGCGCGGACAGTCTTCGACACGACCGGAGTCGGCGCACCCGCGAAGGAGATCACCGACCTGGCCGGAGTCGGCGTCGGTACGCTCTACCGGCACTTTCCCCTGCGCTCGGACCTGGTCAAGGCAGTGGTGGAGAGCGGGATCGACGCCGTCGTCGCCGCGGGGCCCGAACTCAGCGCCGCCCACGCGCCTGCCGAGGCGCTCACCGCCTGGCTGCGCCGGTACACGCAGCTCCTGGGCACCAAGCGCGGGCTGGCCCCCGCCCTCCACTCGGGTGATCCGGCATACGAGGGCCTGGCCGACTACTTCATGGAGAAGGCCGGCCCCGTTCTGGCGGGCCTGCTGGACTCCGCCGCAGCCGACGGAGCCGTCCGTGACGACATCAGCGCACCAGACCTGCTGTACGCCGTCGCCAACCTGTGCATTCCCGTCCCCGGCAGGGGCTTCGACTACAACCAGCGCATGGTCGCACTGCTGACCGACGGACTGCGCACGGCCCGCCACCGCACAGCGCCGCCCGCCCCACAGCGGTGACCGCCAGGCGACGCCCGCGCAGCGGAGGCGGACCTGATTGCTCTGAGCGCAGGCGCGCGGGCCTCGCTAGGCCGTGTCTGATAATTGATCATGCTGCGGTGTCGCGGAGCCACAAGATGAGCGAGGCCAGGTGTAGTCCCGCCTGGTAGCGGACGGCGA
>NZ_JBHJRX010000128.1:0-5051 GCF_042268605.1 Streptomyces sp. NPDC056296
GGCGGCGCGGGGGCGCGGGCGGCGCGGGTGGGGCGGGGGCGCGGGCGGCGCGGGTGGGGCGGGGGCGCGGGCGGTGCGGGTGGGGCACACGGTGCCGGCGGACCCCGCGGCGCAGCGGCGCCACTGAGGCACACGGTACCGGCGGTGCGGCGGCGCCAGTGGGGCACACAGTGCCGGCGGACCCGGCGGCGCGGCCACGAGGTCGACGTGTCGGCCATCCGCTGCGGGTGGCCAACCACCGCTTCGGGCCCAGGGCTTGGTTACCCCGCGCCCGCGTCCCACGGCGGCCCCCCGCGGTCCGGCCCGAGGACGGTGAGCGGCGACGACTCGACTCGCACAGCGCCTCGCACAGCGCCCCCGGGAGACATCCGCTACCGCGCTTCGCGCAGCTTGAGCACGTACGTCGCGGTGAGCGCCACGGCACGGTCCTCGTCGTGTGACAGCTCCGCGAGGGCATGTGACGCCGTCGTTCCCGGGATGTCCGCGAGCGCCTGTGTCAGCCGTCGACGTGCGGACGGCCCGACGGTGCCCGGGGTGAGGCGGTCGACCAGCCCGGTGGCGATCCGGTCCGCCAACGCCGGATCGAGCGCCAGCGCGCCCAGGGCGGCGGCCGCGTCGACGTCGTTCGCCTCCTCGACGACCATGTCGACGAGCGTCGGGACCGCGTCGGGCACCGCGCGTGCCCCGAGCGCCACGGCCGCGTACCTGCGGACCACGACGTCGGGGTCGGCGAGTGCCTCCTTGAGCAGCCCGGTCGCCGCACCGTCCGGGATCTCGGCGATGGACTGGACGGCACGTCTGCGCACCTCGGCGTCCGGTGAGCCGAGTCCCTCCGCCAGCAGCGCGAGTCCCGCGTCGCCCGAGCGCGCCAGAGCCCATCGAAGGGCTCCGGCGACGTTCGGGTCCGTCTCGCTCAGCGCTGCCTCGACCAGTGCTTCCACCGGCACCGGAGCCTCCTCGACCGAGGACAGGGCCGCGCGCTGGCGCGTCGCGGCGCTCTTCGACCCCAGAGCCTGGAGGAGAGCCACGGTCTGGAGGACGTCCTCCCAGCCGGCGGGCTCCGCGGCACCGATCCGGCCCAGTCGCGTGAGCAGCTCCGTCTCGGCCGCGATGCGTTCCCGCGTCTGCCGGACGAGGTCGCCGACCAGCTCCGAGGGCGTGAAGCCGGGATCGTCCAGCGCGCGCCCGACCTCACGCAGTGACAGCCCCAGTGACCGCAGGCTCTCGACGTGGAAGATCCGCCGGATGTCCTCGTCGGAGTAGTCGCGGTAGCCGCCGTCGGTACGACCCGTCGGCCGCACCAGGCCGAGCGAGTCGTAATGCCTGAGCATGCGGGCGCTGACCCCGGACCGCCGCGCCACATCACTGATCAACACTGCTTGTCACCCCTGACTGGTGCTGCCCAGGACCACGATGCGCTTCGCCTCCTCGATCGCGAACTCGAATCCGGCATCCGGGTTGCGCAACAGCCGTTCCGTGGCGATCGCGTGCTGACGCACCAGGGCGTCGGGGTCCGTCATCGCGGCACGCAGGGCCGGCATGATCACTTCGCCGAGCGCGATCAGCGCCCTGCTGAGGCTCAGCCGCGTCTCACGTTCGCCGCGCCCCAGCTGTGTGGCCAACGCCGTGGCCAGCCGGAGTTCTGCCCCTTCGGGCACGAGCACGACCGCTGCCCGCCAGGCGCTCCGCGCCACCTCGTCGTCGGGGTCGGACAGAAGCGCCCGTGTGATCGCCGGCCACGCCTGCCGGTCCCCGATCTTGGACAGCGTGTGCAGGGCCTGGCTCCGTGCCTGCGCACGCTCCGAGCGGACTTCACGGAGAAGCGCCGGGACCGTCACAGAGGACGGGTGCCGCGTGAGTGCCCAGGTGAGCATGTCGCGCACGTGAAACTCGGGCTCGACCGCGCACCGTTCGACGAGCATGTCGACGAACCGCGGGTCGGGGCTCGCTCCGACTCCCAGCGCCGCCCGCAGCCGCACCGACGGGCTGACGTCCTCCAGCCTCCGAAGTGCCTGATCGGTATAGCTGTCCTGTTTCGACATGTCTTCGGGACCACCTCCTGGCCACAGTGAAGACCTTGTCACCGTGTCAAGGTCAAACGGTTCCCGCGCGATCCCGTCCACGCCTCGGCGATCAGCGTTGGCCAGAGTAAAGGGAAGTGAGAAAGAGGTCTAGACCCCATACGTCTTACCTCCCACGGCACCCTTCCCTCATCATCGTGTGGGACAAGGCCATTTGATGGTCCAGACCAAGCCTGGAGATCTCATGGGAAGACGCGTGAACGCCATCGCGACGGTCAGCATGTGCTTCGCACTCGCAAGCACCATGGCATTCGGTTGTCCGCCGGCCGCCGCCGCGGACGCCGATCCGCACGCCGCAGCCGCGGTTCCGCCCCTCTCGCCGACCCCGCAGTCCCTCACCCGCGCAGGTGACGACGTCGTCGTGACGGGCAGGGTGCTCGTGGTGGCGGACGAGGACACCGACGCCGCCGCCCGCGCCCGCCTCGTCCGGGAGTTGACGGCGCACGGCGCCCGCCGGGTGGATGTCGTCGCCCCCGGAGACGTCCCCAGGGCCGCCGCCGGACTGCTCACCGTACGGCTCGGCCCGGCCGCCCGCCCCGACATCGCGGCGGCGCTCGGCGACACGGCGGTGCCGGACCACGCGGAGGGCTACGCCCTGCGCGTCGCGCGGTCCGGGCAGGGCTCGCGGATCACCCTCGGCGGCAAGGACGGGACCGGCCAGTTCTACGCCGTGCAGACCCTGCGCCAGTTGTTCGTCCGTGCGGGCGGCAAGGCCTGGAAGGTGCCCGGCGTGCGGGTCAGCGACTACCCGTCGATGCCGCTGCGAGGCACCATCGAGGGCTTCTACGGACAGCCGTGGACGCACGCCGAACGCCTCGACCAGATGGACTTCTACGGAGACGTCAAGGCCAACACGTACGTCTACGCCCCCAAGGACGACCCCTACCACCGGGGCAAGTGGCGCGAGCCCTACCCGGCGGACAAGCTGGCGGAACTGGGCGAACTGGTGGACCGTGCCACGGCGAACCATGTGCGCTTCACCTTCGCCGTCTCCCCCGGGGAGTCGATCTGCTACTCCGACCCCGCCGACCGCAAGGCGCTCAAGGCCAAGCTCCAGGCCCTGTACGACCTGGGAACCCGCGCCTTCTCCATCCCGCTCGACGACATCGACTACACCAGCTGGAACTGCGAGGCGGACCGCGCGGCGTACGGCGCCCCCAGCGCCGGAGCCGCCGGAAAGGCGCAGGTCGACCTGCTCAACGACGTACAGCGCGACTTCATCGCCGGCCACGAGGGCGCGTGGCCGTTGCAGATGGTGCCCACCGAGTACTACAACCACACCGACTCGGCCTACAAGCAGGCCCTGCGGACCACCCTGGACCCGGCGGTCGAAGTGATGTGGACCGGTGTCGGCGTCGTGCCGACCCAGATCACCAATGAGGACGCCGAACAGGCGGCGAAAGTCTTCGGCCGCAAGGTCTTCGTGTGGGACAACTACCCGGTCAACGACTTCGGCAACACCAGCGGCCGACTGCTGCTCGCGCCGTACGACAAGCGCGAGGCGGGCCTGTCCGAGCACCTGTCCGGCATCGTGGCCAACCCGATGAACCAGCCGTACGCCAGCAAGGTCGCCGTCTTCGGCGCCGCGGACTTCAGCTGGAACGACCGCGCCTACGACGCGAGGAAGAACTGGCGGAACGCCATGGCCTACCTCGCGGGTGGCGACCGCGAGGCCACCGACGCCCTGCTCGTCTTCGGCGACCTGGAACACATGGCCCCGACCTTCGGCACCACGCCCTGGCAGCCACAGGCTCCCGAACTCGCCCGGCGCACCGCCGAGTTCTGGCAGAGGTGGGACGCGGGTGACCGCACCGGGGCCGTCAAGGCCCTGCGCGCGTACGCGACCGCCGTCGAACAGGCACCGGCCACGATCCGCGGCGGGTCCGTGGACGAGGGGTTCACCGTCGACGCGGCGCCCTGGCTGGACGCCACCGAGCTGTGGGGCAAGGCGATGGTGACGATGCTCGGCGCGCTCGACGCGCGGCAGGCCGGCGACAAGGAGGCCTCGGACCGGCTGCTGGCCGAATCGAACGAGCTGCAGCGGCGCGCTCGCGCCGTGCGCGTCGATCCGCCGCGCAACTCCTGGGGGAAGGTGCAGCCCAAGGTCGGTGACGGGGTGCTCGACACCTTCCTCGTCCAGGCCGACGTCCGGCTGCGGCTGTGGGACTCCGCGGGAGGCGGGGAGAACCTGGCCCTGAAGGGCACGGCGTCCGCGTCCAGCGTGGAGCAGGACCTCGACCGGCTGGCCCCCAGGTATGTCAACGACGGTCTGATCGGCACCCGTTGGGCCTCCGGTTACTCGGACGACGAGTGGGTGCAGATCGAGCTCGCCGCACCGACGAAGGTCGCGGCGGTGACCCTCGCCTGGGAGAACGCCTGCGCGACGGAGTACGCCGTCCAGACCTCCGAGGACGGCGTGGCCTGGAAGACCGTGTCCACTCAGCGCCCGGACGACTGCGGCAACGACGTCGTACGACTCGCCTCCGACGACGCCGTACGGTACGTCCGTGTGCAGGGTGTCGAGCGGAAGACGACCTGGGGCTACTCGATCCACGAGATGGGCGTCTACGGGACGCCCGCCTTCTGACGGGCGGCGCCCCGCGGGACGAGTGCTGCCCGGCGACACGGCCGGGCAGCATCACGCGGTGAATCGGCTACTGGCGCATCGCCGCCCCGAACAATCACGGTCAGGTCGTCGACGAGGCGCTGCCCGAGCTCACTTCCGCATTCCGCCGGCCGGTAATCCGACCCTGGACCGAGTGTGGAGGGACCCAATCCGTTCCGGCGACCGGGACCTCTACGAGCTGGAGCAAGGCATGTGCGACCAGGCGCGGTGAGCGCCGCGTCCTGAGACCGCGGGCCCAGGGCGAAACCCATCCGTCCGGGGCCGCATGTGTTCCGGGGGGGCATCCCTCTCCTTCCACCCCCCCACGACTTACCCCACCCACCCCCCCCCAACCCCAAAAAAAA
>NZ_JBHJRX010000129.1:0-4610 GCF_042268605.1 Streptomyces sp. NPDC056296
GTCCGTCGTCCCCATGGGGAATTACGTGACCGCAGGGGTGGGGAATTACGTGACGCAGAACCCGCCCTGCCTGAGGAATTTCATGATCGCTCACAAGGGCGGGGCGGCGGTGACCGGGAGGCGCTCGGTGTGGACGCAGGCGCACCCTCGCTGTAGCTGGAGCCGAGTGGCGTGATCCCTCCGTACCGCTACGGCGATCCTCTGCCACTGCCTATCGGAGTCACCGTTCACGGCCTGAGCTGGCTGCGTTGCACGTCGAAGCAGACCAGCCCCATGGACTGCGCCACAGCCGCTGCGTGGGCCGACGCCTCCTCGGCCAGGCTCCACCGCATGGGAAGTAGATCAGCGGACCGCTGGCCTCACGGACCAACGGGCCCGTCGACCAGGGCGACGCGTCCTCCTCGCCTCGGGGATGTCGCACCACCGCTCAAGGAACACACCTACGTAGGCCGTCATGCGTTCCGACGGAGGCAGCGCAACCTCGCCGCCGAGATAGCGGTCGCGCAGGTCGCCGAAAATGCGGCCGCCAGTCTTGTCATCCGCCCGCCTTTCTCCTTCCCAGACAGCCAGGTCGTAGCTCATGCCCCGGAGGCTCCCACAGCGCGGCGCCCAGAAGAAGACAGCCCAAGAGGCAGCCTGCCGGTCCTCGATCTTCGCGGTACCGCGCTGCCCGGACCGGCGTCGTGCGCAGCACCGCCACGGGTTCGCGGGCGGGATACGTCAGCGCTCTGCCGTTGGGTTACGACCTCGTCGGCTCGACCCTGCACGCCGTACGAGCCCACAACTTATAAGGAGCGATCCGGTCAGTGAGGACTGCGTCGACACCGGCAGTCTTCGCCGTCTCCCAGGCCGGTTCCCAGTTCGCCGTCCACACGTACACGCGCAGCCCCGCCGCGTGCCAGTCATCGACGGTCTCCGGAGTGGCCAAGAAGCGAGAAACGTTCAAGGAAGTGCCGTACCGGGCCGCCTCCGCGCCGCTGATCTCCGTCTTCTCGTGCGTGAGCGCGGTGCGAAGCTCGGGTGCCGCCTGGCGTACGGCATCGACCGCTGCCCGATTGAAGCTGTGCACGATGACATACTGAGCGGTTCCGGTAGCACGGATGGCTGCCAGCAGCGACCGCACCTGCGCGGGCGTCGGTGTCGGCTTCAGCTCGACCATCCCCGTCATCCGCTGCTCAGCCACGTAGCGCAGCGCCTCCTCAAGCGTGGGAACGGGCTGCCCCCTCTTGGTGCGCAGCAGCCGGACTTCCGCGGCAGTCATGTCGGAGATCGCTCCGTGCCCCGTTGTGGTGCGGTCGACCGTCGAGTCGAGAGAGAGGACCGGCACACCGTCACTCGTCCACCACACATCGAACTCCACGCCCGCCGCACCGGCGCCCACGGCATCCCGGAGTCCCTTCAGGGTGTTCTCATCCTCTGGGGTGCCACGATGTCCGATCACCTTCGGCACCACGCAATCCGGCCCGGCTGCTGCCGCGGCGGCTACGGCCGGAGCCGTCTGCTCCGCACCGGGCCCCGAACAGGCAGTCGCCAGAGTGGCCGCAAACGCCACAAGAGTTCTCGACGACGTCCGAATGCTGGTTCTGGATCACTTTCAGTGCTGGAGCCACGGAGGGTCACCACAACCGCGATCATGAACGGCCTCGCGCGGTGAGGAGGACTCGTTTGCGGAGCAGGTCGAAGTTGGCCCGGCCGAACATCTGCCGTTTCAGCACCTTGATCTTGTTGTTCTGGCCCTCGACGGCTCCGGAGCTGTAGCGGAGGCTGAGGCCGGCGACGACGGCGTCGATGTCCTGGCCCAGGCCGGTGACGAAGGTGTGCAGGGCCGGCAGGTCGTCGGCCTGGACCTGGGTGATCCACTGGTCGAGGTGTTTGCCCTGGCGGTCGTTCATCAACTCGGCGAACGCGCGGACGTGGTGGGCGGTGCGGTCGAGGGCGGGGCAGCGAGCCAGGATCGCTTTGAGCTGCTGGGCTTGGTCGTCGGTGAGACGGTCGGGATGGCGGGTGAGCCAACTGGTCACGTCCCGCACGGACGGAGCCTTGCGGAGCGGGGTGGGCGGAAAGTCCGCGCGGAGCCTGGCCACGTAGACCTTCACGACGTTCTCGCCGCCGGGGTAGCCGCGCTCGCGTACTTCCTCGAACAGGCGGCGGGCGACAGTGCAGCCCTCGGCCCACCGCTGGTGCAGGTAGGGCTTGTAGGGGTCGAGGATGCTGGTGCGGCCGGTCCACTGCCCGACCAAGAGCTCGTCGGCAGTCGCCGCGTGTGCGTATCGACGCACGGTGTTGCGGGCCAGTCCCAGCCGGCGGCCGATTTCTCGCATCGCAATGTCTTGTTCGAGCAGAGCGTGAACGGCCTGGTGCTGTTCGCGAACCCGGTCGGACAGGCGGCCGGTGGTCCGCGGCCCTGCGGGAGCCAAGCCGAGGCCCAGCTCTTCCAGGGCTTCGGTCGCCGCGGCAGGGGTGGTGTCCTGGGGCTCGCGGAGCAGGGCACGGTGCTGGACGACGGTCTTCTCGACGGCCTCGGCGAGGTTCGACCAGATGTGCCACCGGTCTGCAACGTGCACCGCGTCCGGGGCGCCGAGGCGTCCGGCCTCGGCGTAGGCGGTGGAACGGTCCCTGCAGATCACCTCGACGCCGGGATGCCCGGCGAGCCACCGGGCCACAGTCGCAGTGGTGCGGTCCGGCAGCAGGTCGACGGGCTGGCGAGTCTCGATGTCGAGCAGGATGGTGCCGTAGTTGTGCCCCTTGCGCAGCGCGAAGTCGTCGATTCCGAGTACCCGCGGTGTCGAGGTGGCTGGGTCCTGCAGGCGGCGGATCAGCCGCAACAGGGTCGATCGGCTCACCTTGGCCGCCAGCGCGTGGGCCAGGCGGGAACCGGCCCAGCCGGCCAGCATCACCGCCACCCGTTCCAGCACCGTCTGCAGCCCTGCGCTGCGTCTGCCGTGCCGGAACGTCAGTCCGTCGACCTGCTCGACGAACGTCGCCTGCAAGCAGCTCTGCTGAGAGCAGCGGAACCGCCGGACCCGTAACTCGATCAGTGCCGGACGGCCGCCCACCGCGCTGTCGGCAAGTCGGCGCACATACCGGCTGTGCACCCGGGCCGACGCCGTTCCACACGCCGGACACGCAGCCCGTGCCGCAGCCGTGCGGGCCCGCACGACCACCAACTCGCCGTCAGGTATGACACTTTCGACCACAACATCTTCGACCTGGTGAAACCACAGGTCCTGGAGGAGTACATCAGCCACGGCCGTCCATGATCGCGGTTGTGGTGACCCTCCGTGGCTCCAGCACTGAAAGTGATCCAGAACCACGTTTCAGCCGACGCCGACAAGAGTCGCTATTCGAACCGACTTTCGCTCTGTCACCAGACGAGGGTAACGGCACCCCTGTTGCGGGCATGCAGAACCCCCGAACAGCTCAGCACATGTCGGGCGCGGGCGGCAGGGCGTCACGGATCTGCTGCAGACCTGCGGTCGAAGGGGCGGCAGCACCCGGACAACGACGAAGGCCCCCAGGGTCACGGAACGACCGGCGCCCTGGGGTCTGAGCCTTTACAGGGCGGCGGGAGGGATCTTCGGGTCGAAGACGTTCTGCGGCGCGCTCGGCCGGACAGTGGACGCCTGGCGCAGTACCTGGGCCAGGTCGCGGTGTATCCGGTCGGTTTCACCGCGGACCTGGACAGGGACGTCGCCGCGTTCGGCCACGAGGCGGTCGTAGACGGGGGTCTGCTAGAACACGGCGGAACGGTTTCCCTTCAGCGGACGGTTCGCGGACTGGTGCAGCATACGAGCCCGGGTCACGCCCCGCTGAAGGCGGGCGTCCAGGCCAAGACGGCATAGGCGGCGGCCTCGGGCGTCCAGTCGCCGTCGACGAGCGCGACGACCAGGCGGGCACGGTCTCTGGGAAGCCGGCCGGTGCGGTGCTTGGTACAGGCTGCGCGAGCCAGGCACCGATCTTGACGATGTCGCCGCCGCCAATCCCCACGTCCTCGCGGAACTCCTTCGGATACGGCTTGGGCACTGCAACATCCTTCCAGGCTGCCTCTCAGCAGCCGGCACAGCAGGGCAACGGTGTGGGTGGTCTTCTCCGCCTCGATGAACGCGTAGATCACGGTCGTCGATCGCTCTCCTTTGCGAAGAAGACCGCCGCTTTTCGCAGCACCTCGATCGTCTCGGCCTGCTCACGGTTCTGCCGACGTAGTCGGCGCAGTTCCTCACGCTCGGCCGTCGTCAGCTCGCCCGGCGCCCCTGACCGCGGTCGGCCTGGTCCTGCCTGCCCCAGTTCCGCAGACAGGTTTCGGCCAGGGCGAGCGCGGACCGCAGCACGGTGAACCGGAACCACCCGTCGAGCCCCGGCAGCGGCTCGGGAAACCAGCCGTCCGTCGTTCGGGGGGCCGCAGCGCGTCGAGGAGGACGGCAAGAGCGCGTGGCCGATCAACATTGGCGGGGCCTAGCCTCGAAGTTTCGTGACGGGCCTCTGACGGAGTCGGTGGCCCGTTTTCGTGCCGTGGGCTGCTTGGGTTCTAACGGTCCTCGCAACACCCGCGATCTGTGGGAGTTGCGAGGACCGTGGCTGTTGGACGCGATGATCTTGCGGGGGTGAAGGAG
>NZ_JBHJRX010000130.1:0-4160 GCF_042268605.1 Streptomyces sp. NPDC056296
TGGCGGTGGGGGAGGACCTGCGTCATCCGGAGTACTGGGTCCGGCAGGTCCGTGAGGCCGTCCGGTATGCCGACGCCGTGACCACGATGCACGACCAGGGCGTCCGCACCTACCTCGAAATCGGCCCCGACGGCGTCCTGACCGCGCTGAACCGGAGCATCCTCGATGACCGCCCCGGCACTCGTGCCCTCGCCCTCCAGCGACGCGGCCGCGCCGAGCCGCACTCCTTGGTCCAGAGCCTCGCCGACCTGCACCTGACCGGCGTGAGCGTGGACTGGGAGGCGTTCTACGCCCCGTCCGGCGCCCGCCGCGTACCGCTGCCGACGTACGCCTTCCAGCATCAGCGCTACTGGGTGGAGGCCTCGGCCGGGGCCCCGGACGCCGCCGGTCTCGGCCTCGACCCGGCCGGACACCCGCTGCTGGGCACGGCCCTGACCCTCGGCGACAGCGACGAGACGCTCTTCACCGGAAGCCTCTCGGAGCGTGCCCATCCCTGGCTCTCGGCCCGTACGGCGGCCGGGGAGCCCGTCGTGCCCGCCGCTGTGCTCGCCGAACTGGCGATCCGCGCGGGCGACGAGACAGGCTGCACCGTCGTCGAGGACCTCACCCTCGACGAACCCCTCGTCCTGCCCGCCGCGGGCGGCACCCTCCGCCTGCAGATCCGGGTGGGCGCCGCGGACCCGGACGGGCGGCGCGGACTCACCGTGCACACCCGGCCCGACGACCCGGGCGCCTCCTGGATCCGCCACGCGCACGGCACCCTCGGCCAGGGCCCGCTCACCCCGCCCACGACGGCCCTCGGCACCGGGCCGTGGCCGCCCGCCGGGGCCACCGCGCTCGGACCGGACGACCGGGACCCGGCCGGTGTCTGGCAGCGGGCCGGCGAACTCTTCGCCGAGGTGCGGCTGCCGGACGAACTCGCCGACCGGGCCGACGCGTTCGGTATCCATCCGATGCTCCTCGACGCCGCCCTGCGGCCCGTCCTCGACGGCGAACTGGGCGCGGCGGTGCGCTGGCAGGGCGTGCGCCTGTACGCGACCGGCGCACGGGCGCTGCGCGTCCGCCTCACCCCCCTTCCCGGGGACGCGGCCCGCTACGCCCTGCACCTGGCGGACCCGTCCGGCGCGCCGGTCGCCGAAGTGGCAGCCGTCACGCCGGGCTCCCTCGTACCGGCCGCCGTCACCGCCGCACGGACCCGGGACCACGACGCGCTGTTCCGTGTCGCCTGGACGCCCCGCCGGCTCGCGCCCGCGACGCTGCACTGGGTGGAACTCGGGGGCGGCGACCAGCCCGACGTGCCGGCCCTCTCCGCCGCCGTCGCCGGCGGTGCGGCGATCGACGCGGTGCGCGTCCGCCTGGCCGCACCGCCGGGCACCACGCCTCCGGACGCCGTGCGCGCCACCGTGGGGCGGGCCCTGGAACTGGTCCAGCGGTGGCTGGCCGAGGACGCCCTGCACCAGGTACCGCTGACCGTGCTCACCAGCGGCGCCGTCGCGGCCGCCGACGGCGAGGACGTCCGGGACCCGGCCGCTGCCGCCGCCTGGGGGCTGCTGCGCTCGGCCCAGTCGGAGGCGCCGGGGCGGATCGTCCTGGCCGACGTACCGGACCCGGACGCGCCGGGCCTGGAGGCCGTCCTGTCCGCCCTGGTCGCCTCGGGCGAACCGCAGGCCGCCCTGCGGGACGCGGACGGGCCCGGCGACGTCCCCGGAGTACTCGTCCCCCGCCTGACCCGGGCCGGCCGCCCGGCCACCTCCGGCACCCCCGCCTGGGACCCGGCCGGCACCGTCCTCATCACCGGAGGCACCGGTTCCCTCGGCGGTCTCTTCGCCCGGCACCTGGTCACCGAGCACGGTGTACGCCACCTGCTGCTGGTCAGCCGGCGCGGCGCCGCCGCCCCGGGCGCGAGCGCCCTGCGGGACGAACTGGCCGCCCTCGGCGCCTCGGTGACCGTCACCGCCTGCGACGTGTCCGACCGGAACGCCCTCGCCCGGGTGCTGGACACGGTCCCGCCCGAGCGCCCGCTGCGCGGAGTCGTCCACACCGCGGGCGTGCTGGACGACGGAGTGACGGCCGCCCAGACCCCCGAACGGCTCGCCGGCGTCCTGCGGCCCAAGGCGGACGCGGCCTGGCACCTGCACGACCTGACCCGCGACCTCGGTCTGACGGCCTTCGTACTGTTCTCGTCGGTCGCCGCGGTCGTCGGCGGGCCCGGCCAGTCCACGTACGCCGCGGCCAACGGTTTCCTCGACGCACTGGCCCTGCACCGCGCGGCCCACGGTCTGGCCGCCACGTCGATCTCCTGGGGCCTGTGGGCGCAGGCCTCCGAACTGACCGGCGACCTCACCGAGGCCGACCTGCGACGCATCGCCCGCAGCGGCTTCCGCCCGGTGGAGACCGCGCAGGGCAGCACGCTGTTCGATCTGGCCCTGCGGCTCGGGCGTCCCGACGTGGTGGCCACCCCGCTGGACGTGGCCGCGCTCGGCGAGCAACCGCGCGTCCCCGCCGTCCTCGGCTCGCTGGTCCGTGTCCCGCGCCGGGGCGCCGCCCACGGCTCGGCCGACAGCGGGCCCGCGCTGACCGACCGGCTGGCCGCCCTGGACGACGCGGAGGCGCGGCACGCCGCCGTCCTGGCCGCGCTGCTCGACGCGACCGCCCGGGTACTGGGCCGCTCCGGCCCCGAGGGCATCGCACCGGACCGCTCCTTCCCGCAGCTCGGCTTCGACTCGCTCACCTCCGTCGAGCTGCGCAACCGCGTCGCGGCGCTCACCGGACTGATCCTGCCCGCCACGGTCGTCTTCGACCATCCGGCACCGCGGGACCTGGCCGCGTACCTGCTGACACGGCTCGCACCGGACACCGCGGTCGCCGCCGAGGAGGTCGACCACACGGCCGACATCCACCTCCCCGACGACATCCGCCCGGCCCCCGTGGTGGTGCGCACCGTCGACGACCCGCGGGAGATCCTGCTCACCGGCGCCAGCGGCTTCCTCGGCGCGTTCCTGCTGCGCGACCTCATGCGTACGACCACGGCCCGCGTCCACTGCCTGGTCCGCGGCACCGGGGAACGGGAGGCGTACGAGCGGCTGCGCGCCGGCCTGGAGTGGTACCGCGTGTGGGACAGCGTCGACGAGGACCGGCTGGAGGTCGTGGTCGGCGACCTCGCCGAGGAGCGGCTCGGACTGACCGAGGAGCGGTTCGACGGCCTCGCCCGCACGGTCGACGTGATCTACCACGCGGGCGCCTCGGTCCACTGGCTCAAGCCGTACGAGGCGCTGCGCGACGCCAACGTGTACGGCACCCGCGAGGTGCTGCGGCTCGCCGCCCGGCACCGCACGGTCCCCGTCCACCACGTCTCCACGGTGGGCGTGTTCGACGGCCCGGTCACTCCCGGGGTCCCGTTGCGGGTCACCGACCCGACCGGTCCGTACGAGGCGCTGCCCAGCGGCTACCTGCGCAGCAAGTGGGTCGCCGAACAGGTCGTCGGTCTCGCCCGGGAACGGGGACTGCCGGTCTCCGTGCACCGGGTCGACGTGATCTCCGGCGACCGGGACAACGGAGCCTGCCAGACTCGCGACTTCGTCTGGCTCAGCCTGAAGGGCCTGCTCCAGGCGGGGCTCGTGCCGTCCGGGGCCGAGGGCCGGTTCCACCTGCTGCCGGTCGACTACGTGAGTGCCGCGATCCTCGCGGTCTCCACCCGCCCGGAGGGCGCCGGCGGCACCTACCACCTGTTCAACCGCAGCTCGCTGGGGCTGGGGGACTGCGTACGGTATCTGCGCCGGCTCGGCTACCGGCTCGCCGAGGCGGAACCGGAGGAGTGGCGCGCGGCGGTGCGGGCCGACCGGGACAACGCGCTGCTGCCCCTGCTGCACGCCTTCGAGATGATGACCTCCGACACCGACGCCTTCTACCCGGCCCTCGACACCGGTGAGACGGAGGCGGCGCTGACCGGGACGGGCATCACCTGCCCGCCGCTGACCGAGGAGCTCTTCGGCCGGTATGTCGAGTTCTTCGTCCAGCAGGGCCACTTCCCGCCCGCCGGCTGAGCGGGGCGTGCGAACGGGCCGCCGGCCGCCTCGTACGAAGAGGCGGCCGGCGGCACCAAAAACACACCTTGGCGGTGCAGCGACCTCGACTCCCCGGCCCACTCCCAAAAGTAACCC
>NZ_JBHJRX010000131.1:0-3053 GCF_042268605.1 Streptomyces sp. NPDC056296
CAGAAATTTGTGCGTCATCGCGCGCACTCGAAGAAAGTCAGCCCCATGCCATGACCGGAAACGTAGAAGAAGAAGAAACAGCCGACCCTGAAACTTCTGGAAAAGATCCGGCCACCACGACCGGCGACTCGGCCGAAAAGCGCGGTGGCGGCGACCGGCCTGCTTTCGTTGCCGCCGGAGCGGTCGTCGTCGCCTGCCTGAGCCTCGTCCTGTACGGCATTCTCGGCACGGAGGACGACGCAGCACCCGAGCAACAGAAGACACCGACGGCCGCCGTGACGTACGAAGTCGCTGGTAAGGGCAACGTGGAGGTAAGCTACCTTGCCCGCGGCAATAAGGGCAGAGCCACCGTCGAGGCAAACGTCGAACTGCCGTGGAAGAAGACCGTCCACGTGCCACTGGGCAAGCGGCCCACTATCAGCATCCTCCTCGACGACGAAGGCGGGCAGACGCGCTGTGCGCTCGCCATCCGCGGCGAGCACGTTCAAGGCGCCACCGCATCGGGCGCCTACGGCCGCGCCACCTGTGCCGGCGAACTACCCGCACCACCGCGAACTCACGAGTTGACGCCGAAGTGACCTTCACGCACAAGCGGGTGTCGCGGAGAGCGGGAACCATCGAGACGTCGGCGTCAGGACGTCATCGGAGCGGACGCGGACCTACGGCGCGATGGGGTCGGTGGGAACCTTTCTGGGTGAGCTGACGCGAGGTAGTCCATGGCTGTGTCTTCGGTGATCCCGAAGACCGTCATCAGGTGGACCGGATCGGCCGTCGCCCGGGCCTTGTCCAAGATCCTGTCGATGCGCACCTGCTCCGAGTTGAGCCCGAGGCGCCGAAAGCAGTACTGCACCTTGTGGCTCATTCGAGGACCTGTAGGGTCGTTCGCGGTTACCCGTGTGACCAGTAGATGGGGATTGGCGACACTGGTACGCCACGACCTCGCCAGCAACGGCCTGCCACTGGCGGTCAAGACCATGGATATGGCGCTCACCCGGCACCGTGCTGACTAAAGCACGTTTTCGCAGGTAAAAGGGGTTCTCCATATGTGCGGACGGTATCTGAGACGCCGATGTAACAGGGATCGTTCCTGACGGCAAACGTGCAGGTCACAGCGTTACAGCCCCGGAGTGATCCGGGGCTCTTGTTTTACCCGTGCTGACTTCGTGCTGACCTGTGGACACCTGTGATCACCCCAGGGAACCCGTCCCGTGCTGGGCTGGTGCTGATCTCCTTGCACACGAGGCGCTGATCCGTGAGTGCGAGGCTCGTACCAATCCCGGTGTGCCTGTGTGGGCCGTACGTGGCTGCTTCAGACGCAGCGTGACCAAGGCCACGCCGTGAGGCACCGGTGATCGTTGAGTGCCTGGTTCACATGGCGCCTTTCAGAACCCGGTCCGTGACTGGCTCGGGGTCTCCGCCGTGAGCCTGGCGCTGCACTCCTGGTGCCGTGGCGGAGTGCGCCCAGGCTGGTCGCTGGCGGCCCTCAACCGCGATGACGCTCACACCGTGCATGAGCACCGGCGGCATCGGCCTGGCTCGTTGGTAAGACGGTGTCTCACGTGGCGATCTTGGCGAGCTTCTTGTAGCAGGTCATGACTGCCGCGAGCCCGAGGAAGGCGAGGAAGTGGCTGCCCTTGCGTTCGTAGAGGATGGTCAGGCGGCGGTATCCGAAGAGCCATGAGATCGCTCTCTGGACCTTCCATCGGTGCCTTCCGAGGCGTTCGGGGGACTCCACGCCCGGCCGGGCGATCCGTGGAGTGATGTGGCGTTCGCGCAGCCACGCCAGGTTGCCGGCGGAGTGGTACGCCTTGTCGGCCCGGACCTTGCATCCGGGCCGCGCGGGCCGAAGTACGCCAACGAGTCTGGCGGTTGGCCGGCCGGAAAGCGCCCGATGCCGACCGAACGGTGACCATCGATTTGGACGGGGTGCTGGTGGTCGCGCACTCGGACAAGGAGGACGCGGCCCCGACCTGGAAGCGGACCTACGGCCATCACCCGCTGATGGGGTTCATCGACCACGGGCAGGGTGGCACCGGTGAGCCGGTGGCGGCCCTGCTCAGGCCGGGAAACGCGGGCTCGAACACGGCATCCGATCACGTCACCGCCACCCGCCTGGCCCTGGCCCAACTGCCGAAGCACTACCGGCGCGGTCGGCGGACCCTGATCCGCACCGATTCCGCGGGCGGCACCCACGACTTCGTCGCCTGGCTCGCCCGGCGGGGACGGTGGCTGTCCTACTCGGTCGGCATGGTGATCACCGACGCGATCCACCAGCATGTCCTGAAGGTTCCCGCCTCGGCCTGGACGGCGGCCGTCGAGGCCGGCGGCGATGTTCGGGACGGGGCCTGGGTCGCCGAGCTCACCGGCGACGTCCTGGACGGCTGGCCCAAGGGCCTGCGGGTGATCGTCCGCAAGGAACGGCCGCATCCTGGAGCCCAGTTGCGGCTCACGGACGCGGACGGCATGCGGCTGACCTGCTTCGCCACCAACACCGCCGACCGGCCGATCGCCGAACTCGAGCTCCGTCACCGCCGGCGGGTGAGGGCCGAGGACCGCATCCGGGCCGCCCGGGCACCGGCCTGCGGAACCTGCCCTTGAAGCGCATGACCCAGAACCGGATCTGGCTGGAGATCGTGCAGATCGCTCTCGACCTGCTGGCCTGGATGCCGATGCTCGCGCTGACCGGCAAGGCGCGGCTCTGGGAGCCCCGACGCCTGCGGCTCCGTCTGTTCACCGTGGCCGGACAGCTGGTGACCACCGGCCGCCGGCGGATCCTCCGCCTGGCTGGGCACTGGCCCTTCACCAGCCACGTCACCGCCGCCCTCGAACGGCTCGCACTCCTGCCGAACCCCGGCTGACCAGCAGATTCCCGTCCCTACGACAGCACCACACCACCCGGAGCAGTGGAACCCGTCGCCACCCCGAGACGACACTCGGGCCCCCGGCCTGCATAACCTCAGCTTGGGTTCAAGGGGTCGTCGCAACACCGCCTGGTTTCAGGTGGTGAGTAGATCACGTAGACGCTCGGCTGGGGTATCCCAGCCGAGCGTTTT
>NZ_JBHJRX010000132.1:0-1304 GCF_042268605.1 Streptomyces sp. NPDC056296
CCGTGCCCGGTGGCCGGGTCGGTTACCCAGCCCTGGGCCAGGGAGGTGACGTCCCAGTCGTGGCGGGCCGGGTCGTTGCTCATGGCGCCGACGTCGGAGACCGCCGGGCCGATGTCACCGCCGGGCGTGGTCCAGGCGGTGGCGGAGGTGGCCTTGTTCCAGGTCGCGCTCTCGTCGAAGTCCCGGGTGAGCGGGCGCAGTTCGTAGACCGCTCCCTCGGCGCTGCGGGTGGACTGGGTGCCCCAGAGGCGGACCGTGGCCTGAAGGATCCGCGAGGACGCGGGGACGCCGAGGTCGCCGAAGTCCAGCAGGGTGCGGGTGTCGCCGTAGGTGGTGGAGTTGTTGCCGACCGTCAGCCATGGCTGCGGCCCGTACTCGTCGAACGTGTCGTGGGCGGTCGTCGGCTGCGCCGAGGACAGGGTGGTGTCCTGGCCGGCCGTGATCACCCTTGTGGTACGGCCCGCCTTCGGCAGTCGCACCAGCTGGGTGGGCGAGCCGATGACCTGCCCGTCCTTCGTCTTGACCGCGACCATGTAGTAGTAGGCGCGGCCGAACGGGTCGGCGCTGTCCGCCGGGGTGGGCACCGCCGTGGTGTCGGTGAAGGCGTTCGCCGCCCCGTCCAGGGGGGCCACCAGCGTCGCCGCCGACGGCGTGAACGACTGGTAGACCGAGCGGTGGACCTGGTACTCGACCAGGTCGTCGCCGGTGGAGCCGGTGTCCGGGTCCTGGTAGTCGGGCCAGTGCAGCTCCGCGCCCGTCGCGTGGATGACGGACGGGGAGTCGAGGGCCACGCCCTGCCGCCCGAAGGTCAGCACCAGGCGCGGGTAGTTGGCGCTCTCGCCGCCGTAGCCGAACTCGCTGCCCTCGTAGCGGGGGCCGCCCTTGGGGGCGTCGGCGCTCTCGTCGCCGGCCTTGACCACGAATCCGTGGTTGTCGTAGGTGCCGTCGATCCACTGCTGGACGGTCTTCGTCACCGGGAACGAGTGCCAGGTGCTCACTTCGCCCGGCTTCTTGGTGACGGTCCCGCCCTTGGTGAAGCGTACGGCGTCCGCGACGACCGCGGTCGACGTGGAGGCCGGCGCGTCGCCCAGGACGATCTTGCCGGCCGTGCCCGCC
Organism: Streptomyces sp. NPDC056296; assembly: GCF_042268605.1. Lineage (NCBI taxonomy): Bacteria > Bacillati > Actinomycetota > Actinomycetes > Kitasatosporales > Streptomycetaceae > Streptomyces > Streptomyces sp. NPDC056296. Next base: position 1,117 of record NZ_JBHJRX010000132.1, read on the forward strand.
TTGAACGGGTGCGAGCCCAGCGTCTTCCACACACCGCCGGTGCCGGCGCTCTGGTCGACGGTGTACTGCTTCGACCCGCCCGAGTACGTCACCGTGTAGGGCGCATTCGTCGCCCGGTCGACGGCGGGCACGCTGTGCACGTCGACCTGGTAGGTGCCGTCCTCCGGCAGGCTCGGCTGCCAGGTGTA
>NZ_JBHJRX010000132.1:1401-2928 GCF_042268605.1 Streptomyces sp. NPDC056296
AGATCCGCCGAGTCCACGCGCGTCCCGGCCGGTATCCCGGACAGCGGGAACCGCAGCAGGGCGCGCGAGGAGCCGGTGGTGGTGTTGCCGACCGACAGCCGCCAGTTGTCGTCGTAGTTCGACGCCGGGCCGTCCGAGGAGATCATCACGTCCTGTGCCGTCGTCGGCGTCGGCGCGATCTCGATCGTCGGGTCGACCGTGACGGGGTACTGGCGTTCCTTCGCGGCCAGCCACTTCGCGTCCGGCGTCACCGTCAGCGTCCAGCCGTCCCCGGCCTTGGCGAGCCGCTGCTTCACCGCGGTGCTGTACTGGGTGCCGTACGGCGACGAGGCGTCCTTCTTCGAGTCCGTCATGAACCCGGCCGGGATCACCAGCACGGGGTCGGCCGACTCGCCGAAGAAGCGGACCGAACCGTCCTTGCCCTGCTTCGGCGTCAGCCCGTCCACATCCAGTGTGAACGTGAACTTCACCGGACCGGAGGGCCGTTCATTCAGGACGATGTTCTCCTTGACGCGCCCGGCGCCCACCTCGTAGGCGAGGTCCGCGCCGTCGATCGCGTCCTTGTACGTGACCGTGCTGCCCTTGGCCGTCGGCTTCAGCGCGTCCGCGCCGGCCAGGCCCATCGTCACCGACCGGCCCTCACCGGCCTCCACCCGCAGCAGCTTGTGGCTGTCCGAACCGAACCGGCTGTGCAGCGTGTTCCTCGTGTTCGCGAAGTCGAAGCCCTTGGTCTCCGACGCCTGGACCGACGTGTCGATCGGCTTCCACTGGGCCTTCCGGCCCGTACCGTCCCGGTAGGACGTCGGCACCGCCGACAGCTCCACCTCGGTGCGGCCGTCGGACATCTGCCAGTACCGGGCGTTCGCCGTCCGCCGGCCGGTCAGCTCCTTGATCCGCTTCGCCTTCGGCGCGTTCTTTCCCTTCGGCAGCTTCTGCCGATCGGGGACATCCGCATCGGACTGCGGCGCCGCCGGCAACGCCGGCTCGGCGCCGTCGTCCCCGCCCAGCCAGTCGGCGAGCGAATCGATTACACCCTTGCCGTCACCGTCCGAGGACGGTGCGGACGAGGCGTATGCCATCTGCGGCAGTGTGGTAATCACCACCGCGGACACGACAAAACAGGAGATCCATCTCCCGTACCGGACTTTCATGCCCAATGCCCTCCCCTTTGTGACGCACCCACTCTTCCAATCAATCTGAGATACGGGCACGCCAAGCCACCGGACGGAAATGTCCGACCGGATCGCTTCGCAGAAAACTGCAAAGCGGCACTTGTCTAATCACGCACAGAGGCGCACGTCAACTACTTTCCGATACTCGCCTAATGATGGATGATTCGGGAGTCTGGTATTTCAAACATCGAATTTATGTCCACTTTGTCCGAACGGTGGACTGGGTGACCCGTCATGCGGTACAACGGCGCAGTTCTGTGCAGAAATTTGTGCGTCATCGCGCGCACTCGAAGAAAGTCAGCCCCATGCCATGACCGGAAACGTAGAAGAAGAAGAAACAGCCGACCCTGAAACT
>NZ_JBHJRX010000133.1:0-2601 GCF_042268605.1 Streptomyces sp. NPDC056296
GCCTAATCCGTAGTTATGAGCGATCCGTCGGAGCGGGTGTTCCTCGGAGCGTTCGAGTACCAGACTGTGACATCCAGAGGCAGCCGGGCCGACAAGGCCTCAACGTAGACCGGGTGCGCGGTCTGGCGCGAGTGGTGGTGGCAGTCACGCAGGCGCCGGACGGATGCCTCACGACCGCCGAGCCTTGACGCCTAGCTGTAGACCGTGCGTCGTCCGGCGCCCGCGCGACCGCCACCACCTTCGTCGGCGCCGGACGGATTCCTGAAGCCAGCCTGGTCTATGAGGCCTCGGCTGAGACCTGGTGCCGTCCGGCGTCGTCAATCCCAATCGCCTTGATCACTCGTTGGCTTTGGTGGGGCGAGCCCATCGCACGGTGACCTCTTGATATGCCCGAGCCGTCTGAGCTCCCGCATAGACCGAGGCCCGTGGGATGCGCTGGTGCCACGAACGGCTAGTGAGGTGGCGGCCCGACCGCGATGCGGTCGAGGCCTGGGATTAGGTCGCTGCGTGGCCCGCATGCGCTCGTGACCAGCGCAAACACCGAACTCTGGGGAGGGGAATCTTGATCTACTGCGGAATCGACTGGGCAGAACGAACCCACGATGTCGCCCTGGTCGACGACACCGGCCAGCTGCTCGCCAAGCGGCATATCACCGACGACGCGGCCGGCTACAAGATCCTGCTGGAACTGCTCACCGAGTACGGCGACACTGCCGAGAACCCGATCCCGGTCGCGATCGAGACCTCCCGCGGCCTGCTCGTCGCGGTCCTGCGGACCGGCCGGCGCAAGGTGTTCGCCATCAACCCGATGGCCGCCGCCCGCTACCGCGACCGGCACAGCGTCTCCCGCAAGAAGTCCGACCCTGGCGACGCCCTGGTCCTGGCCAACATCCTCCGCACTGACATGCACGCCCACCGGCCCCTGCCCGACGACTCCGACCTCGGCCGCGCGATCACCGTCCTCGCCCGAGCCCAGCAGGACTCCCTCTGGAACCGGCAGCAACTCGCCAACCAGCTCCGCTCCCTGCTGCGCGAGTACTACCCCGCCGCCTTGGCCGCCTTCGCCACCTGGACCAACGGCCTGTGCCGTCCCGAGGCCCGCGAGCTCCTCAAGACGGCGCCGACTCCTGCCCGGGCCGCACGGCTGACCCGCACTCAGATCCAGGCCGCGCTCAAGCGAGCCGGCCGCCAGCGCGGCATCGAAGCCGAAGCCGACCGCCTCCGCGAAGTCATCCGCGCAGAGTGGGCCCACCAGCCGCCGCTGGTCGAGGACGCACTCGGCAAGCAGATGCTCGCCCTCCTGATCCAGCTGGACGCCGCCTGCACGGCCGCCGACCAGCTCGCCGAAGCGGTCGAAGAGGCCTTTCCCCAGCACCCGGACGCCGAGATCCTGCTGAGCTTCCCCGGACTCGGCATCCAGCTCGCCGCTCGCGTCCTGGCCGAGATCGGCGACGACCGCACCCGCTTCGCCGACGCCCGGGGTCTGAAGGCCTACGCCGGCTCCTCGCCCATCACCCGTGCCTCCGGCAAGAAGTCCGCCATCACCAGACGCTGGGTGAAAAACGACCGGCTCAACCACGCCGGCTACCTCTGGGCCTTCGCCTCACTCCGGGCATCCACCGGGGCTAACGCCCACTACCGACGCCGACGAGAACAAGGCGACTGGCACGCCGCCGCCCAGCGCAACCTCTTCAACCGCATGATCGGGCAGCTCTACCACTGCCTGAAGCAGGGCAGCACCTACGACGAGTCGCTCGCCTTCGGCGCCCCTCCCACCGATGCCGTTGTCACCGCGGCTTGAGACGGTCAGCGGGGAGTGAGGCAGGCTTCGAGAGCAGCTCGCTGTTGCGGCGGCAGGTGATCACCGAGCGGGACTTTGCGAGGGCTGTGATCGCCCTCGCAGAGCCAGCTCTGCTCGTCATCGTCGAACCACCACTCCTCAACGCCCCACATAGGATGCCCCTGAAGCAGGCGTCTGGCCAACGCCTCGCTCGCCTCAGGCGCCCCCTGAGCGACCAGAGCCTCGACCACCGCCGCCACGGTCTCCTCCGGAACCGCCGCGTCGCCGAGCACAGGCAGAAGAAGGAGAAGACGGGCGTGAGAATCGGTGACGCCTGCCGCACCCAGTGGTGCCTCCAGCACGGCGGCGAGCTCGGGCCAGCACAGCCCAGGGCCGATGCGGTCCTGATCGTCACTGGCCAGGACGAGATCCTGGCTCCAGTCGGGATGCGTGAGGAAGTAGTCCGTCGTGGTGAACTCCTCGCCGCTGTTGAAGTGCACGACGATCGCGAAGCCGCCGGTCAGCGGCACCGTGAACATCGGCCACGCCGACCGGTCGTGGAGCGTGTCCAGCATGGCGTCCGCGTCGCCCGCGTCCGAGCCGAAAGCCTCCGGCGCGAACTCGACAGCCAGGTCCGCCAAGTACGCAGGCCAGAAGCCCCGCTCATCCAGGAGCGGGTGCCCGTCCACGACGGGCGACGAGGAGTACCAGTGCCGTGCCATCACCATGCCGGGATTCTCTCCAAGCCCGGTCAGAACTGTTCGAAGGCCCCCGGCCTCGCGGCCGACCGACTTGACGGCATAGCAACGTGAGGTGTCTAC
>NZ_JBHJRX010000134.1:0-2460 GCF_042268605.1 Streptomyces sp. NPDC056296
GCTGCGGGCAGTCGTGCCGCTGGGGCGGCACGGGTGGGCGCAGCGGCACCCCGCAACGCCGGGCTGCGCGCCCCCGCCGCCCAACCCCAGCGGCCAGTCAGACCACCGGTCCCGAAGGCCCCGCACCCTCTGCGGGCCCCGCCCCCGCCCCCGCCACCCCAGGCAGCCCGAACCCCAGCTCCACCGCCGCCCGCTCCGGCGTCACCTGCCCCCACAACTCCGCCATCGCCCGATTCGACGCCAGCGACCGCAACTCGGCCCGGTCCAGGTACAACACACCGTCCAGATGATCCGTCTCGTGCTGCACGATCCGCGCGGGCCACCCCGCGAACACCTCGTCCACGGCCCGCCCGTGCTCGTCCCGCGCCACCAACCGCACCTCGGCATGCCGAGCCACCACCGCCTGCCACCCCGGCACACTCAGACACCCCTCGAAGAACGCGGCACGCAACGCGGCACGCCCGGCGCCCACGGCCTCGTACGACGGATTGACCAGTACCCGGAACGGCTGCGGCACCCGCCCGCGCGCCACCCGCACCTCGTCCGGCACCGGCGCCGGGTCCTCGATCACCGCGATCCTGAGTCCAACACCCACCTGCGGCGCGGCCAGGCCGACGCCCGGTGCCGCGTGCATGGTGAGGCGCAGCGCCTCGACGAACCGTGCCAGCAGCGATGGCTCCAACTGCCCGTCGAAGGGCTCGGCGATGCGCCGCAGCACCGGATCGCCGGCCGCGACGATCGGCAACGGCCCGTCGGTGGCGAGCAGTTCCTCGACCCGCTCGGCAAGGGGTGCGCGATCACTCGGAGTTCCCATCGCGCCAGGATGTCACGGCGTACGGCATCCACCCGCCGACCATGACGGTGTGACGCAGGCCACGTTCAGGGCCGGGAACCCGGCGCTCTCCCGCCCCGACCACTGGGACCACCCCGTCCCCACGACGTCCCCGGAGCGCCCGCAGATGACCACCACGTCCCCGACCCCCACGGACGAGGCCCCCAAACCGCCGACCCCGCCGCCTCCGCCCGGCAGATGGTCCGCACTCCGCCCGCTCGTCCTGCGCCTGCACTTCTACGCCGGGCTGTTCGTGGCGCCCTTCCTGCTGGTCGCGGCGGCCACCGGCTTCCTCTACGCCGCCTCCTTCCAGGCCGAGAAGCTGGTCTACGCCCACGAGCTGACCGTCCCCGACGCGGGCGGGAGCAAGCTGCCGATCTCCGAGCAGGTCGCCGCCGCCCGCCAGGCCCATCCCGAGGGCACGGTGTCGGCCGTACGCCCCTCGCCCGAGGCCGACGCCACCACCAGGGTGCTGCTGTCCGGCGTCGAGGGCGTCGACCCGGACCACACGCTCGCGGTCTTCGTCGACCCGTACACCGCGAAGGTGCGCGGCGCCCTCGAACAGTACGGCTCGACCGGCGCGCTGCCGCTGCGCACCTGGATCGACGAGTTCCACCGGGACCTGCACCTGGGTGAAACCGGCCGCCTGTACAGCGAGTTCGCCGCCAGCTGGCTGTGGGTGATCGCGGGGGGCGGCCTGGTGCTGTGGTTCTCCCGCCGACGGGCCCGGCGCAAGCTGCGCGGCACCAGTGGCCGGCGCCGCACCCTGGGCCTGCACGGGACGGTGGGCGCCTGGGCCGCGGCCGGGTTCGTCGTCCTCTCGGCGACCGGCCTGACCTGGTCGACGTATGCCGGGGCGAACATCGAGGACCTGCGCGTCTCGCTCGGCCAGACCACCCCGTCCGTGTCGGCGTCGGCAGCCGGGGGAGGGGAGCACGCGGGCCACGGCGCGGCATCGGGCGCGGGCGGGGACGCCGCGCACGGGGTCGGCCTCGACAAGGTCCTGTCCGCCGCGCGCGCCGAGGGCCTGGGCGACCCCGTGGAGATCGTCCCGCCCGCCGACGCGTCCTCCGCCTACGTCGTCAAGCAGGTGCAGCGCAGCTGGCCCGAGAAGCAGGACTCGGTCGCAGTCGACCCGGCGACCGGCGAGGTCACCGACGTACTCCGCTTCGCCGACTACCCGGTGCTCGCCAAGCTCAGCCGCTGGGGCATCGACCTGCACACCGGCAGCCTGTTCGGCCTGCCCAACCAGATCGCCCTGATGCTGCTGACCGCTTCCCTCGTCCTGCTCATCGTCTGGGGTTACCGCATGTGGTGGCAGCGCGGCCGGGGTTCCGCGTTCGGCCGCCCGATCCCGCGCGGCGCGTGGCAGCAGGTGCCGCCCTTGCTCCTCGTCCCGCTGCTCGCGGCGGTCGCCGTCCTCGGCTACTTCGTGCCGCTGCTCGGCATCCCGCTGGCCGCGTTCGTCGCGGCCGACGTCGTACTCGGCGAGATCGCCCACCGGCGAAAGCAACAGACACGCGCGGTCGGTGCGACGCCCAAGCGGTGACTCGCCGCGGCCGGCGAGGCGGTGAGTACGGCGCCGTACTCACCGCCTCGCCGGCCGCGGCGAGTCACCGCTTGGGCGT
>NZ_JBHJRX010000135.1:0-2444 GCF_042268605.1 Streptomyces sp. NPDC056296
CTTCCACACTGGAAGGGGCCGCCGGTCCTCGTCGTCGCTACGGGGCCTCAGTCGCGTCGGCCGCCGATGCCGTTGCCGCCGTTGCCCTGTCCCTGGAAGAGGTTCCCCGGGAAGCCGCCGTCGGTGCCGCCGTTGTCCGTGCCGCCGTCGATCAGGCCGCCGATGACACCGCCGTCGCCGTTGCCGCCGTCACCGTTGTCCTCGTCACCGTTGCCGCCGTCGTCCCGGTCGCCGTCGTCGCCCCGGCCCTTGTCCTTCTCCTTGCTGTCCGGGATGTCGACGAGGTTGAACTCGGAGACCGGCTCGCCCTCCAACGCGCCCGACATCATGTCGCCCCAGATCGGGCCGGGGACCGCGCCGCCGAAGACCTTGCCGTGCGGGACACCGCCGATGGTGATGTCGACCATCTTCCGCTCGTGCTTGGGGTCGCCGACCCACACGGCGCCGGCGAGGTCCGGCGTGTAGCCCACGAACCAGGCCGCGTAGCGCTCGTCCGTCGTACCGGTCTTACCGGCGCTCGGGCGGCTGTCGAGGCCGGCCTCCCGGCCCGTACCGTCCTCGACGACGCCCTTGAGGAGCGTGTTGATGGTGTCGGCCGTGGTCTCCGACATGGCCCGAGAGCAGGTGGACTTCGGAACCTCGAGCGACTTGCTCTTGTTGCCGACCCGCTGGCTGATCGACTCGATGGCGATCGGCGTGCAGTACATGCCGCGCGAGGCGAAGGTCGCGTACGCGTTCGCCATGGTCAGCGGGGACACCTCGGTGACGCCGAGGGCGATGGACGGCGTCTGCTCCAGCTTGTTGCCGTTGGCGCGCTGGACGCCCATCTTGTCCGCCATCTGCGTCACCGGGCAGATTCCGATGTCGCTGATCAGCTGCACGTAGTAGGTGTTGACCGAGAGCGCGGTCGCCTCCTTCATGTCGTACGGGCCGACCTCGGTCTCGTTCTCGTTGGCGAGCTTCGCGGGATCGTCCCGGTCGTTGAGCCACTGCTTGCCGTCGCAGGCCGCGACCGGGCTCGGGTACTCCATCTCGTACGGCGAGGCGTACGACTTCGTCGCCGGCATGCCGCCCTCGATGGCGGCGGCGGCCACGATCGGCTTGAACGTCGAACCGGGCTGGTAGCCCGCTCCGCCGCCCATGGCGTTGTTGACGGACAGGTTGAGGGTCGTCTCGCCCTTCTTGATGTCGACGCCGTACGGACGTGACTGGCCCATCCCCACGATCTTGCCGGTGCCCGGCTCCACGATGGTGGCCGCGGTCGCCACGTCGTCGCTCGTGTAGACGTGGTCCTTGATCGACTGCTGCACCGACTTCTGGGCCTGCGGGTCGAGGGTCGTACGGATCGTCAGGCCGCCCTGGTTCCAGATCTTGGCCCGGTCCTCCTTGGTCTTGCCGAAGACCGGGTCGCTCAGGAACACCGCGCGGACGTAGTCGCAGAAGAAGCCCGCGCCCTTGACGGCGGTGATGCAGCCGTTCTTGGGCCGGCTGACCTTCAGCCCGAGCGGTGCCTCCTTCGCCTTGTCGGCCTCCGCCTGGGAGATGTCGCCGACCTGCGCCATGCGCGTCAGGACCACGTTGCGCCGCTTGGTGGCCTCCGCCTCGTCGTTGACCGGGTCGTACCGGCTGGGCGACTGGACGATTCCGGCCAGGAGGGCGGACTCCTGGATGTTGAGGTCCTTGGCGGACTTGGAGAAGTAGCGCTGAGCGGCCGCCTCGACGCCGTAGGCTTGCTGGCCGAAGAACGTGATGTTCAGGTAGTTCTCGAGGATCTTCTTCTTGCCCAGCTCCTCCTCGACCTGGATCGCGAGCTTCAGCTCGCGGATCTTGCGGCCGATGGTCTGCTGGGTGGCCTGCGCGACCTTCGTCGGGTCGTCGCCGGCCTCCTCCACGAAGACGTTCTTGACGTACTGCTGGGTGAGAGTGGACGCGCCCTCGGAGACCTCGCCGCTGCGGGCGTTCTTGTTGAGCGCGCGCAATACGCCCTTCAGGTCGACCGCGCCGTGCTCGTAGAAGCGCGAGTCCTCGATCGCGACGATCGCCTTCTGCATGTACGGCGAGATCTCCTTGAGGGGGACCACCGTGCGGTCGCGCGAGTAGACCGTGGCGATGGTGCCGCCCTCGGCGTCGAGGATCGAGGTGCGCTGGCTGAGCGGGGGAGTCTTCAGGTTGGCCGGGAGAGCGTCGAAACTCTCCACCGACCCCTTGGCGGCCAGCCCCAGCGCGCCCACGGCGGGCAACGCGATGCCGGCCAGCACTGCTCCCGCGAGCACACTGACACCGAGGAACTTGGCGGCCTGCTGCGTTGGCGACAGACCACCGCCCGAGCGCTTCTTTGGCATGGAGGCAGCCTAATCCGTAGTTATGAGCGATCCGTCGGAGCGGGTGTTCCTCGGAGCGTTCGAGTACCAGACTGTGACATCCAGAGGCAGCCGGGCCGACAA
>NZ_JBHJRX010000136.1:0-2288 GCF_042268605.1 Streptomyces sp. NPDC056296
TACGGCATTCTCGGCACGGAGGACGACGCAGCACCCGAGCAACAGAAGACACCGACGGCCGCCGTGACGTACGAAGTCGCTGGTAAGGGCAACGTCGAGGTAAGCTACCTTGCCCGCGGCAGTGAGGGCAGAGCCACCGTCGAGGCAAACGTCGAACTGCCGTGGAAGAAGACCGTCCACGTGCCACTGGGCAAGCGGCCCACCATCAGCATCCTCCTCGACGACGAAGGCGGACAGGCGCGCTGTGCGCTCGCCATCCGCGGCGAGCACGTTCAAGGCGCCACCGCATCGGGCGCCTACGGCCGCGCCACCTGCGCCGGCGAACTACCCGCACCACCGCGAACTCACGATTCGACGCCAAAGTGACGCCCACACCCAAACAGATGTCGCAGGCTTGGAGACCATCCAGACCCCGGCGTCAGCGGCCATCGGAGCTGGCACAGCCCTGTAGCGCGATGGAGCCGGCGGGGAACCTGCCGAAGTGAGCTGACGCGGGGCAGTCCATGGCCGTGACTTCGGGGATCGCGAATACCATCATCAGCAGGTGCACCGGGTCGGCCGTCACCCGCGCCTGGTCCGCTTCCCGTTGACTTGCATGTGCTCCGACTTCATCTCGAGGCACCGAAGGGACGGGGGAGGGGCTCAGTTCCTTCGACCGGATGCCGCGTTCGGTCAGGTGGTGACGCAGTTGCCGGGCCCTGACCCAATCGGTTCGGTTCCAATCCCGCAGGATTCACAGGGGCGGTGACGGGGACGGCAGCGTGCGGGCCAGGCGGACGGCGGCAGCAGCCAGGCACTGCATGTCGGACGTCTCCGAGAGTATGCCCACTGTGAAGCACGTTCCCGGATGCACTGTCGATGGATCTACTGGACAGGTCACCGTCGGCACGGCAGTCCCGAGACGGTCATCCGTGCGGCTGTGCCTGCGCAGGCCAGTGAGCCTTTTCCAACCTCAACTTGAGGTGTTGAGTGGAGGGCTTGAGGCTTCCAGGCCTACAGCCGTTGGAGGCGTGAAGGGAGCGAGGTTGCACATCGAGTGGATCTGGGTGCTGCCGGTGGGTGCACTGCTCCTGGTGGCGTGCGACTACGGGGGTGTGGCGCGGCTGATGTGGGATATGCAGCCAGCAGCCAGACGGAGTGCATGGCCAGGTGCGACGGGCTTCCGCGTGATCGCCGGGATCGTGGCGATCGTCGCGATCGTGACCCGTCTCATTCAGCCAGCCAGCGGCTGAGGCCTTCCAACTGCGGGCAGAAGAGAGCAGTTGTGCCACACACTGAGCCTCGTCCAACCCGGCAAAGAACCTTGGCAGTTGGCCTGACGGACGGATGAAGCCCCTGGTAGATGCGTTTTCGACGAAGAGAACCGTCTCCACCAGAGGTTTCGCATGCTTGTCTACTCGTCCGACGTCGATGTGTCCAGCTCTGCCCTCCGCTTCCTCGCCGCACGCATAAGGGAACGTCGGCGCGCTCTCGGCACCCGATGGCGGCGTCTGAACGCCGGCCGTCAGGCCCTCCTAACGCTCGCCCACCTCCGCAACGGGCAGACCTACGCCCAGCTCGCAGCCGGGTTCGGGGTCGGCACCACCACCGTCTACCGCTACATCACCGAGGCCGTCGAGCTCCTGGCCTCCCTCGCCCCCACCCTGGCCGAAGCAGTACGGGCCGCGTCGATGAAGGCATATCTGATCCTGGACGGGACGCTTCTGCCGATTGACCGGATCGCCGCCGACCGTCCCTACTACTCGGTTCTGGCACAGATCTTGGGGCACCATCGCGGAGCGTGACCTCGGTGTTCGACGGGATCGACGATGTGGAGGTCGAGGCGGTTACGGTCGCGTTCGGCACGGTCGAGGTGGTAGCAAGAGGCCGCATGGCGGGGGCGGCGTGTCCGGACTGCGGCCGCTTCTCGAACCGAGTCCACGACCGTTACCAGCGCAGGCTGAAAGACCTTCCGCTCGCTGAGCAGGGCTTTGTGATCCGGCTGACGGTCCGGCGATTCATCTGCGGGTCGGCGGACTGCCCACACCGAACGTTCGCCGAGCCGTTCTCCCGGCTGGCCGCGCCGTACGCGCGGTTCACCACGCGGCTGAACCGCGCCCTGGAGCGGGTGGGACTCGCCTTGGCGGGACGAGCCGGCGCTCGACTGGCGGCCCAGCTCGGCTTCGGTGCGGGACGGATGACCTTGTTACGCAGGTGTGAACGATCACGTAATTCCCCGGGCCCGGCGTCACGTAATTCCCCAGGTCCTGACCTCGTCCATGTCTACTTGATCGAGGGCTTGCCTGTCT
>NZ_JBHJRX010000137.1:0-2257 GCF_042268605.1 Streptomyces sp. NPDC056296
GCTCCATCACTACAATCACCACCGCCCCCACACCGCAACCGGCGGCAAACCACCCGTCACCAGGTTGACCAACGTCCCTGGGCAGTACAGCTAGTTCGGCCTGCTGTGCGTGCAACGTCTGCTGAAGCCTTCGCGTGGCTTCCAGGTCGGTTGCGGTGTGTGTGATGACGTCATCCAGCTCGGACAGTTCCGACTTCAGGGACCTGATTTCCACCTGTGCCCTGCGCTGGCGCTTGTCATCGTCCACCGGCTGGAAGCACAGATAGCAGGCGTCCTCGTGGTGAGTACGCTTGGGATCGACACTCTGCTCGCAGGCAGGGCACAAGCGGACTGGCAGGGCGTCGAAGACCTCGATGGAGGTCATCAGACGTTCCATTCGACCTACCTCGGCTGTGACCGTGCGAGCCGAGCGGCGGTGTTCCTCAAGGAGATGTTCCAGGTCCGCCATCTCCTCGGTCGCGCGCCTGAGCTGGCTGGTGACGTCCCCGTAGGCAACGGTCAGGGAGGAGTCGTATCCCGCGGGCGCCCCGGCAGGTGTGCTTCCTTCAGTAATGCCTTGGATTTCAGCTGTCAGAGTTCGACGGCGTTCGTGGATGGCATTGAGCTCGCCCTGCAGCTCGCGGCGTGCTGCGGCGACCTGCTCTGCGCTGTGGGTGAGGGGCAGGCCCAGGTTCTGGGAGATAGCGGTGATGGCCTGCAGAGTGCTTTCCCGGACCTCCCTGCTCACGGCCTCGGCCTCGTCTCGACGCCGTTTCGCCTGTGCGAGCTCGAAGTCCCGGTTCGCCTGGGCGGTTCGGGATTGGGCGAATCCTAGGAGCTGGCTGACGACGGCACGCCGGACGAACTCATGCTCCTTGTTCGCGAAGCTCGTCCAGGAGTCCTCGTTTCGGTAGAAGTGACGCATGGTGTTGCGGAAGGACAGGGGAACCTGTTCAGTGGCCGCAGCCGGATGAAGCCCCTTGGGCATGCGCAGGTTGGGCCATCCCAGTTCACCCAGGATCCAGTCAGAGAATTCGGCGGCTGTGATCTCCGAGTCGTCGATGCTGACTTTTCCCATCCGTCCCTGCGTGAGGTATCTGGTGAGGGTGTGGGGCTGGCCATGGATCCTGAGGTCCGTGCTGACCTCCACATGCTCATCGGCGACCGCCGCTTTGAGAGCTTCGGCGGGACTGTCCCGGTCACCGAGGCAGTAGTCGATCACTCGGAGTGTCGTGGTCTTGGAGCTGTTGCGTACGCCAGTGAGGATGTTGAGCTTGCTGGACTCGAAGGCATATTCGTCGAACTCGCCGCTTGGGTGTACGAGCGTGACTTTGGCGATCCGAAGCCCGCGCTCGGATGTGCTGGGCTCGCTCATGGGCGGATCTCCTGATGGAAAGTCGCGTTGCCGACCTCGTCCGGAAACAGGTCGTAGATGAGGTTCTTCAGGTCGGTGCCTGACATGTCCGCCAGGTTGCCCTGCATGGCTCGGCATCGCTGGACCAAGGGCTGGAACTGCTCCATCGCCGTGAGCTGGGCCGCCGTCGTCTTACCGGCGGCCGTGAGCTTCACCCGCTCAGGGTTATGGCTGACGGTGATGGTTGCGAGGCCGCGGGCGGTGAGAAAGGACAGAAACTGACGGTAACGGTGGTCCCAGGGGCCGTACCGGTATCGCACCATTGGCGCCTCGATCTCGGAGGTGTCCGGAGCGACGAACACTTCTGGCCGACCAACTCTGCCCGGCAGCAGAGCGGCGTGTGCTCGTTCCAGGAATCCGGGGTAGCGCAGGAAGAAGTCGAGTTTCGCGAACTTCGTGCGCCCTTCGATGTACGGCCCCGGGCTCTGACCGCACAGGTGGATGAGCAGCAACAGGCGCGAGGCATGGAAATCGACCGAGTCGTCGGGATCCCATGCCCTATGGAGGGGCGGCACGACCTTGCTGCCGATTTTATGAGGCATCTTCGTACCTGTTTTGGCAGCGTGCGGTGATGTCGCTCAGCACAGCCAGAGCCTGACTGAGGTCTACCGCTCCAGAGACCACTTGGGCCTTGACCCCTGATGTTGGACACACGAGACACTGGATCCTGAGGATCTGAGGACGGACATCTCGTGGTCATGAAGAACTATCCGCCGGAGTTCAAGGTGGACGCGGTGGCGCTGTACGAGTCGCGGCCCGAAGCGACGATCAGGTCGGTCGCCGCCGATCTGGGGATCAACCCGGAGACCTTGCGGAACTGGGTGAGGGCGGCCGGAGTGAGCCGTCCCCGGGGCCGACGGACGC
>NZ_JBHJRX010000138.1:0-2078 GCF_042268605.1 Streptomyces sp. NPDC056296
ACCATTACTCGCCCCGTCCTGATTCACCGCACTGCCCCGCACCACCGCCAACACCCGATGACCATGACGCCGCGCATCCGACAACCGCTCCACCACGAGCACACCGGCCCCCTCCGACCAGGACGTGCCGTCGGCCGCCGCGGCGAAGGACTTGATGCGGCCGTCGGGGGCGAGCCCCCGCTGGCGGCTGAAGTCGACGAATCCTCCCGGCGTCGCCGTGACCGTGGCACCGCCGGCCAGCGCGAGTGCGGACTCCCCGCGGCGCACCGACTCGACGGCCAGGTGCAGCGCGACCAGGGAGGACGAGCAGGCCGTGTCCACGGACAGCGCGGGGCCCTCGAAGCCGAGGGTGTAGGCGATCCGGCCGGAGGCGACGCTGCTGAGCTTGCCGGTCATCAGGTAGCCCTCGAGTTCCGCGGGGCCTTCGAGACCGAGGTAGCTCTGCTCGGTGATACCCGCGAACACGCCGGTGCGGGAGCCCCGCAGGGAGGCGGGGTCGATGCCCGCGTCCTCCAGCGCCTCCCAGGCGGTCTCCAGGAGCACCCGTTGCTGCGGGTCCATGGCCAGCGCCTCGCGCGGCGAGATGCCGAAGAAGTCGGCGTCGAAGAGGGCGGCTCCGTGCAGGAACCCGGCTTCGCGGGTGTAGGAGGTGCCGGCTTCGTCGGCGTCGGGGCTGTAGAGGGCGTCCAGGTCCCAGCCGCGGTCGGCGGGGAACGGGCCGATCGCGTCCCGGCCGTCGGCGACCAGGCGCCACAGGTCGCCGGGCGAGGTGACACCGCCCGGGAACCGGCAGGCCATGCCCACGATGGCGATCGGCTCGTCGTCGGCCGACTCCAGTTCGGTGATCCGCTCGCGTGCCTTCTGCAGGTCGGAGGTCACCCACTTCAGGTAGTCGACCAGCTTCTGTTCCCGGTTCGCCTCGTTCTTCCCTCCCTTGTTCTCCTCGGGCCGGGCGGGCGGGTCCGTCCTCTGGTCGTCGGTCGTGGCGGGCGGCTTGGCAGCGGACATGCGTAATCAGCCTCTCGTGGGTGCCGGGGCGGGACACGGGGGGCCACCCACGTCGGGCGGCCCCGCGCCGCGTCAGTCCGCCACGCGGCCGAGCTGGGTGTCGATGAAGTCGAAGATCTCGTCGGTGGACGCGGCCGCGATCAGGTCGCGCACGGCGGCGCCGTCCGGCGCGTCGGTGGCCGCCTCCCCCGGTCCGGGCAGCAGTTCCAGCAGCCCGTGCAGCCGGGTCTCGGCCTCGGACCGGACGGCGTCGTCGTGCGGCAGTGCGCCGATCGCGGCTTCCAGCTGGGCCAGTCCGGTCCGGACGGCAGCGGCCGGATCGGCCGGAGCAGCCGGTTCCGCGGCCTCGGCGGTGGCGAGGGCCAGCACGTGTCCGGCCAGGGCGGCCGGGCTCGGATGGTCGAAGACGACGGTGGCGGGCAGGCTCAGGCCGGTGGCCCTCGCGAGCCGGTTGCGCAGCTCCACTCCGGTCAGCGAGTCGAACCCGAGCTCCTGGAACGGTTTGCCGGGCGCGATGCCCGACGGGTCCGGATGCTTGAGGACGGCCGCGACCAGGGCGGTCACGGTCTCCAGCACGTACGGCCCCTGCTGCGCCCCGCTGAGGCCGGCGAGTCGTTCGGCCAGGGGGCGGACGATCTCCGGGGCGTCGGGTTCCCGCTCCGCAGACGCGTTCGCCGAAGGGCCGGGGGCGCTGTCCGCGGAGTGGACCGGGTCGAGCCAGTAACGCCGGTGCTGGAAGGCGTACGCGGGCAGCGGCACCCGGCGGGCCCCGGACCCGGCGAAGAACGCCTCCCAGTCCACGCTCACGCCACGGCTGTGCAGTTCGCCCAGGGCCAGCACCACGGACTCCGGCTCGGCGAGTCCGGGGCGCACCGAGGCGAGGGCGACGGTGGTGTCCGGGTCGTCGACGGACTGGGCGGCGAGGGCGGCGAGCGCACCGCCCGGGCCGATTTCGAGGTAGGTGCGGACGCCCAAGTCGTGCATCGTGGTCACGGCGTCGGCATACCGGACGGCCTCACGGACCTGCCGGACCCAGTACTCCGGATGACGCAGGTCCTCCCCCACCGCCA
>NZ_JBHJRX010000139.1:0-1749 GCF_042268605.1 Streptomyces sp. NPDC056296
ATAGACCGACCAGCACAGCACCGTGGCGGGTCAACGGCGGACGGGGTGGTACGTCCAGCGGTAGCACGTACCACCCTGCCGTGAACCGCGTGCGCGTCTCGCCCCGACAAACAGCGTGGCGGACCCGAGTCAGCGCCCCGGACTACTCGACAGGACTGCGGAGCGCGGCGCTGGCGCTGACGGAAATGACTCCGAGCACTGCCAGGTAGGCGGCGATCCCGAGGCCGTTGTCCGTGGCCTCGACCAGCGCCGTCGCCACGATGGATACCAGGCCGCCGCCGAGCACGCCGCCGACCGAATACGTGACGGTCGCGCCGCTGTAGCGCACCGACACCGGGAACGCCTCGGCGATGAAGGTCGCCAGGGGACCCATGGAGAGGCCCGACACCAGACCGAGGACGACGGATCCCAGCAAGGCCGCGGTGACCGACCCGGTGTCGAGCAGCAGGAAGTAGGGGAACGCCCACAGCGTCTGGGCCGTCAGTGCGCAGATGATGACACGGCGTCGTCCGAACCGCTGGGAAAGCAGCGCGCCGACAGGGACACCCGCGGTCAGCACCACCGAGGAGGTCAGTGTGATGGCCATCATCGCCGACGCCGACACGAGGTCTCGGGTCTCGACATAGGTGAGGCTGTAGGTGAAGACCACGATTCCGAAGGCGGAGGTCTGCGCGGAGATACCGGTCGCCGCGACGAGATTCCGCGGCAGGCGACGGAAGACCTCCGACAGCGGGGCTCGCACCACGTCCTGGTTCTCCCGGGCCCGGGTGAACTCCGGGCTCTCCTCAAGGCGCCGGCGGAGGACCATGCCGAAGACGACCAGTACGAACGACAGCAGGAACGGGATCCGCCATCCCCAGGCCGCGAAGGCCGCTTCGCCGAGGACGAGCCGGACCAGCAGGAAGACCAGGGTCGACAGGAACACGCCTGCGGGAAGCCCGAGCTGAGGGAATGAGCCGTACAGCGTGCGGCGCTCCGGGGGTGCGTGCTCCATCGACATCAGGACCGCGCCACCCCACTCGCCGCCGACCGACAGCCCCTGGGCCAGGCGGAGCACTACGAGCAGGATGGGGGCCGCGACACCGATCGCCGCGTAGGTCGGCAGCAGTCCGACGCCGGCGGTGGCTGCTCCCATGATGAGAAGGGACGCGAGGAGCATCTTCCGTCGGCCGATCCGGTCGCCGAGGTGCCCCATGATGGCCCCGCCGACGGGCCGGGCCAGAAATCCGATCGCGAAGGTCGACAGCGAGGCGAGTGTTCCGGCGACCGGTGAGACGGAGGGGAAGAACTGGGGCGCGAACACGAGCGCCGCAGCGGGACCGTAGAGGGTGAAGTCGTACCACTCGATGGTCGTGCCGATCATGCCGGCGGTAGCGACCCTGCGCGCTTGGCGCCGGTCGCCGGTTTGTCCGGGCTGTTTTGCAGTGGTGTCGGACGCCGGCGCGTCTTTGGGAAGGGATGCGCTCATGATGTGTCTCCGTGTACGTCGGCGGCCCAGAGACCGTTCCGATCTCCGGTCTGTGCTGAGCCGTTGCCAATGGGGGACGACAGCCGACCGTGCATGTCGGGCACGGTGGGCCGGTACGGAAGATCTCGGAGGATCTGAGGTTCGCTGTGCGTGAATGAGGGCTGGGCCGCGTGGGCTCGCCTGGTGTCGATCGCTGAGTTCACGTAGTGGGCGACGGGCGCGGAGGAGTCGGCCGACTCGTGAGCCGAAGACGATCAGCGACACTACGTTGCCGGCTTCAG
>NZ_JBHJRX010000141.1:0-1722 GCF_042268605.1 Streptomyces sp. NPDC056296
ACCGCCCCAGTTAAACTACCCATCAGACACTGTCCCTGATCCGGATCACGGACCCAGGTTAGACATCCAGCACGACCAGACTGGTATTTCAACGACGACTCCCCCTGAACTGGCGTCCAGAGTTCACAGTCTCCCAGCTATCCTACACAAGCCGAACCGAACACCAATATCAAACTGTAGTAAAGGTCCCGGGGTCTTTCCGTCCTGCTGCGCGAAACGAGCATCTTTACTCGTAGTGCAATTTCACCGGGCCTATGGTTGAGACAGTCGAGAAGTCGTTACGCCATTCGTGCAGGTCGGAACTTACCCGACAAGGAATTTCGCTACCTTAGGATGGTTATAGTTACCACCGCCGTTTACTGGCGCTTAAGTTCTCAGCTTCGCCCCACCGAAATGGAGCTAACCGGTCCCCTTAACGTTCCAGCACCGGGCAGGCGTCAGTCCGTATACATCGCCTTACGGCTTCGCACGGACCTGTGTTTTTAGTAAACAGTCGCTTCTCGCTGGTCTCTGCGGCCACCCCCAGCTCAGACAGTAAATGTCATCACCAGGAATGGCCCCCCTTCTCCCGAAGTTACGGGGGCATTTTGCCGAGTTCCTTAACCATAGTTCACCCGAACGCCTCGGTATTCTCTACCTGACCACCTGAGTCGGTTTAGGGTACGGGCCGCCATGAAACTCGCTAGAGGCTTTTCTCGACAGCATAGGATCATCCACTTCACCACAATCGGCTCGGCATCAGGTCTCAGCCACATGTACGACGGATTTACCTATCGCACGGCCTACACCCTTACCCCGGGACAACCACCGCCCGGGATGGACTACCTTCCTGCGTCACCCCATCACTCACCTACTGCAAGTCTGGTTCGGCGGCTCCACCACTTTCCTTTCCCCGAAGGGTCCGGAACGGCTTCACGGCCTTAGCATCGCCTGGTTCGATGTTTGACGCTTCACAGCGGGTACCGGAATATCAACCGGTTATCCATCGACTACGCCTGTCGGCCTCGCCTTAGGTCCCGACTTACCCTGGGCAGATCAGCTTGACCCAGGAACCCTTAGTCAATCGGCGCAAACGTTTCTCACGTTTGTATCGCTACTCATGCCTGCATTCTCACTCGTGAACCGTCCACAACTCGCTTCCGCGGCTGCTTCACCCGGCACACGACGCTCCCCTACCCATCACAGCCGGCGTTGGCCGTATTGCTGCAATGACACGACTTCGGCGGTACGCTTGAGCCCCGCTACATTGTCGGCGCGGAATCACTAGACCAGTGAGCTATTACGCACTCTTTCAAGGGTGGCTGCTTCTAAGCCAACCTCCTGGTTGTCTGTGCGACTCCACATCCTTTCCCACTTAGCGTACGCTTAGGGGCCTTAGTCGATGCTCTGGGCTGTTTCCCTCTCGACCATGGAGCTTATCCCCCACAGTCTCACTGCCGCGCTCTCACTTACCGGCATTCGGAGTTTGGCTAAGGTCAGTAACCCGGTAGGGCCCATCGCCTATCCAGTGCTCTACCTCCGGCAAGAAACACACGACGCTGCACCTAAATGCATTTCGGGGAGAACCAGCTATCACGGAGTTTGATTGGCCTTTCACCCCTAACCACAGGTCATCCCCCAGGTTTTCAACCCTGGTGGGTTCGGTCCTCCACGAAGTCTTACCTCCGCTTCAACCTGCCCATGGCTAGATCACTCCGCTTCGGGTCTTGAGCGTGCTACTCA
>NZ_JBHJRX010000142.1:0-1702 GCF_042268605.1 Streptomyces sp. NPDC056296
CCGTCGTCCCCATGGGGAATTACGTGACCGCGGGGGTGGGGAATTACGTGACGCAGAACCCGCCCTGCCTGAGGAATTTCATGATCGCTCACATTGCCGTAGCAGTTGCTTGCCTGCGGTCTTTTTCGCGTCGTCGTCCGCGTCCTGGTCGAGGGTGTCGATCATCCACTCGAACTCGCGCTCCCACTCGTCGACGAGTTCGTTCTCGAAGCGGGTCAGCTCGGTTGCGCCGATGAGGTCTTCTTCGAGCCAGCGCACCGAGTGGGTGTAGGCGCGGTAGTAGTCAACGATCGCCTTCTGCAGGTTGCGTGGCGGATAGGCCACCCAGTGCATCTGCTGCACGAAGGGGTGCATGCGGTACTTCTGTTCCAGCTCTCCTGCATTGACGTCCGCCAGTTCCACCAGGGTGGGCAGGTTCTCGCGGGTGAACTGGTCTCGGATGTCGGCGATCGCCGCCTGCGCGTCTCCCACATCGACGCCGCGCTGGACGCCCTGCAGCAGGGCGAGCGCCGTTTCGTCCCACCACCGCCAGACCATGGCCAGGAAGAGGTCCTCGTGCCCGGGCGGCAGAGCCCAGTGCAGTCGTTCCTTGACCTGGGCTGCGACGTCCTGAATGTGGGGCGAGCGGTCGATCACCCGGATGCGTGAGACGAAGGTCAGCCGGTCTGTCTCCCCCAGACCGAGGAACTGGGCGCGGGCTTTCTCGGTCAGCTGGGCGGTGGACGTGCGGGCGACATGCTCCAGTAGACGTTTGGCCTCCGCCTCATTGCGGCTGTGCGGACACAGGGCGGCGACGGCCGTTCCCTGGGCCGCGGTCTCGGTCGTCACCAGGGCGAGCGCGGGGCCGGCGTGGTCGGACGGAGAGGCTTCGTCCATCCATACCTTCAGCGTGCGCCACACATCCGTTGCCGTGTCGGTGAGTGACCGGTGCTGCCCGATGTGATGCTTGACCTGAAGGAGTTCTGTGGCCGTCCCCGCCTGTTCCCACGCCACGTCGTCGTACAGCTCCAGGCTCAGCGCCGCGTCAGGTCTGCTCGCCCCGGTCTGCAGGAGCTCGACCAGCGCCCACCACGTCTGGTGCTGGTAGCCGATGGCATTCGGAGCAGCGCTGTGAGAACCCTTTCTCATGGTGTGCAGTCTCCCCCCGCCCCGACACGGCGTCCACACGCCATGCCCACCCTTCTATCGAATCTATGTTCGATATTGTGGGGCGTTGCTGTCCGCTCGTCAACCTTCCGTGTCCCGCGGGGAACCTCAAGCATGTGCCTGTGGAGTGTGAGCGATGGGCACATCCCTCACGCCCCGGAACGGGGCGGGCGACGCCACGGGGCGCCGCGCTGCCCAAGCTGGAGGGTATGGGCGGCTCAGACGTGATCAGCCGGTGCCTTCCTCGGCGTCGAGGTCCCGGTCGATCTGCGAGCCCCTGACTCCGCAAGGTGCACGTCAGAGCCCCTTGAGATGTATTCATCCCCGGCGTGAACGCCGGGGCTTTCTGCAAGAGTCCTGGTAAGCCGGCTCCCTTTGCCGTCGGCGGAGGTGCGGCCGGTCACTAGGCCGTGTCTGACAAATGATCACGATGGGGGTGACCGCCTCGTGTGAAGAGAAGAGGGCCTTGACCCCTGATGTTGGACACACGAGACACTGGATCCTGAGGATCTGAGGACGGACATCTCGTGGTCATGAAGAACTATCCGCCGGAGTT
>NZ_JBHJRX010000143.1:0-1649 GCF_042268605.1 Streptomyces sp. NPDC056296
GTTGAGCAGGTTGCGCTGGCTGACCGCGGGGGAGTCCCACGGTCCCGCACTCGTCGCGACGCTGGAGGGCCTGCCCGCCGGCGTACCGATCACCACGGACATGGTCGCGGACCACCTGGCGAGGCGGCGGCTCGGCTACGGTCGCGGCGCGCGGATGAAGTTCGAGCGGGACGAGGTCACCTTCCTCGGCGGCGTCCGGCACGGGCTCACCCTCGGCTCCCCGGTCGCGGTCATGGTCGGCAACACCGAGTGGCCCAAGTGGGAGCAGGTCATGTCCGCCGACCCGGTGGACCCGGAGGTGCTGGCCGGTCTGGCGCGCAACGCCCCGCTGACCCGCCCCCGCCCCGGCCACGCCGACCTCGCGGGCATGCAGAAGTACGGCTTCGACGAGGCCCGGCCGATCCTGGAGCGCGCCTCCGCGCGGGAGACCGCCGCCCGGGTGGCACTGGGCGCGGTGGCGCGGTCGTACCTGAAGGAGACGGCCGGCATCGAGGTCGTCAGCCACGTCGTCGAGCTGGCCGCCGCCAAGGCTCCCTACGGCGTGTACCCGACGCCGGCGGACGTGGAGAAGCTGGACGCCGACCCCGTGCGCTGCCTGGACGCGGACGCCTCGAAGGCGATGGTCGCGGAGATCGACCAGGCGCACAAGGACGGCGACACCCTCGGTGGCGTGGTCGAGGTGCTGGCCTACGACGTCCCGGTCGGGCTCGGCTCGCACGTGCACTGGGACCGCCGGCTGGACGCCCGGCTGGCCGCCGCCCTCATGGGCATCCAGGCCATCAAGGGCGTCGAGGTCGGCGACGGCTTCGGACTGGCCCGGGTGCCCGGCTCCCAGGCACACGACGAGATCCTCACCGGCCCCGACGGCATCAAGCGGGCGTCCGGCCGCTCCGGCGGCACCGAGGGCGGTCTCACCACCGGCGAGCTGCTGCGCGTGAAGGCGGCCATGAAGCCGATCGCGACCGTCCCGCGGGCCCTGCAGACGGTGGACGTCGCCACCGGCGAGGCCGCGCAGGCCCACCACCAGCGCTCCGACGTGTGCGCGGTGCCCGCCGCCGGCATCGTCGCCGAGGCGATGGTCGCCCTGGTCCTGGCGGACGCGGTGGCGGAGAAGTTCGGCGGCGACAGCGTGGCCGAGACCCGCCGCAACGTCACCTCGTACCTCGACAACCTGGCCATCCGATGACCGGGGCCCCGGTCATCGTCCTCGTCGGCCCGATGGGCGTCGGCAAATCCACCGTCGGACAGCTGCTGGCCGACCGGCTCGGCGTCGGCTACCGGGACACGGACGAGGACATCGTCACCGGGCAGGGGCGCACCGTCGCCGACATCTTCGTCGACGAGGGCGAGGCGGCCTTCCGGGCACTGGAGAAGCAGACCGTGCACCGGGCGCTCGCCGAGCACGACGGCGTCCTCGCCCTCGGCGGCGGCGCGATCCTGGACGCGGACACGCGCGGACTGCTCGCCGGGCAGCGCGTCGTCTACCTCTCGATGGACGTCGAGGAGGCCGTCAAGCGCACCGGCCTGAACGCCGCGCGCCCGCTGCTGGCGGTCAACCCGCGCAGACAGTGGCGCGAGCTGATGGAGGCCCGCCGCCACCTGTACGAGGAGGTCGCCACGGTCGTCGTGGCCACCGACGGGCGTACGCC
>NZ_JBHJRX010000144.1:0-1645 GCF_042268605.1 Streptomyces sp. NPDC056296
GTGGTGAGGGTGTCCCAGAAGTCGCAGTGGTGGGTGGTGCCGTAGTCGTTGATGACGGTGGGTCGGGGCAGGCGCAGGGCGAGGAAGTTGTCGCGGTCGGGTTGGTAGCGGGGCCAGTGGGGTGCCTGGGGGACGGGGGCGTTGGGTGTGCCATGGTGGGCGAAGGTGGTCCAGTAGTGGACCATCTGCCGGGCGAGGTGTTGCTGGGGCGGGGTGAGGTCCTGGGCGGTGCCGCCGCCGCCGCGGAAGCGGGGGAAGAGGTACTGCAGTTCCTGCACGTGGGCGGATCCGTAGGGGAAGGAGACGGCCGGCCAGGCCACGGGCGAGTCGGGCACGTCCCATTCGTAGGCGTAGACGTCGGGAACGTACTGGCCGATCATGCGGGTGGTGCGGCGGCCGCCGGCGCTGATGAGACCGCAGTCGCCGATCACCGCGGACAGGGCCCGGCTCGCTCCGGGGTACTCGCTCAACGGGTAGCGCTTGAGGATCTCGGGGAGAGACTCCCGCGGGAGCGCGGCTTCCAGCAGAGCGGTGCGGCGCCGCCCGGTCAGGGCCTCGGCCACAGCCTGTTCGTAGTCCTCGTCGGCCAGGGTGCGGCCGGTGGAGGCTTCGACCATGGCCTGGAACCAGGTGTACTCGTCGCGGTTGACACCGTTGATGACGGGGACGTGCTGGAAGCGGCCCGTGGTGAACAGCGTCCGCATCGCGTCGGGGACGATGTCACCGTCCGCGACGAGACCGATGTGGTGCCGGCCGATGCCGTAACTGCCTTCCGGCATGGCGTTGGCGGCCTTCAGCGCACGCACGGACAGGGCCCGCAGGTTGTCGGGGCTCTGGTGGTGGCATCCCGCAGCCGAGGCCAGGTCACGGCCCACCCGCTCCCGGCTCTCCAGCGACGCGGTCATGGTGGTGGCGGCCACGCTCGCACTCTGCAGAATCACCTTGTGGAACAGGCCCGCGGAACGCGGTGAGACCATGTGCGCCAGCGCGCTGATCGCACCCGCGGACTCCCCGAAGACGGTGACGTTGCCCGGGTCGCCGCCGAACGCGGTGATGTTGTCCCTCACCCAGCACAGAGCGGCCTGCTGGTCCATGATCCCGTAGTTCCCCGACGCGTGGCCCTCGTCGTTGATCACCGGATGGGAGAAGAAACCGAACACGTTCATCCGGTAGTTGACCGAGACGAACACCACCCGCCCGTCACGGACCAGGGCACCGGGGTCGTAGTCGTTGGCACCCCCCGCCGCCAGTCCTCCGCCCGGGATCCAGAACATCACCGGCAGCCCGTCCCCCGCACCGGTCCCGGCCGGCGCGTACACGTTCAGATAAAGACAGTCCTCACTGTCACTGTCGTAACCCCATCCCGGCATGCACCCGGTGTCCTGGGCACACGGCGACCCGTGCTCGAAAGCCTCCAACGGCCCGGTCCACCCCGCAGCCGGCCGCGGCGGCCGCCACCGCAGCCCACCCACCGGAGGCGCCGCGTACGGGATACCCAGGAACTGCCGCATACCCTCCACGACCCTGCCCCGCACCGGACCCCGATCCGTCCCCACAACCGGCATGCACACCAACACCAACACCTTCCCTCCACACAGACGGACAAGAAAACGAACCACTCAGAACGAAAAACAGCCAGTCGGGC
>NZ_JBHJRX010000145.1:0-1536 GCF_042268605.1 Streptomyces sp. NPDC056296
CAATGCCGTTCGGTTAGGGGTTCGATCGGCAGTGCAACTTGCGGCGTTTCGGCTGGTGATATGGGTGCAGCCCTTGTAGTGGTTCTCGGGTCCGCCAAGACTCGTGTTCCTCTGCAAGGGCTGCAGTGTCTGATTCTGTCATTACGCATGCTCCCGGCGTGTTCGCCGTGGGGCACTTGGGCGAGTTGACCCAGGTTGTTCCGTTCGATCTCGTCGACGAGGCACTCGCGTCCGCAGGTGGTCTGCAGCAGCGGGTGCGGCGGCTGCCGTCGCGGGTGGTGGTCTACCTCCTGCTCGCTGGCGCGCTGTTCACCGGGATGGGCTGGACGGGGATCTGGTCCCGGCTGACTGCCTCGCTGTCTGTGCCGCTGCCCGCACCGGCGGGTTCATCGATCACGGCTGCGATGCGACGGGTCGGCCCCAAACCGTTGAAAGCACTGTTCGACCTGGTCAAAGGCCCCGCAGCGGTGACCGCGACACAGGTGACACGGTTCGCAGGCAGGCTGGTGGTCGCGATCGACGGCACCCAGATCGCGCTGCCGGACACGCCCGCGAACCTGTTGGTGTTCCCCAAGGCGAAGCCCGGACCGAACGGGCCCGCCGGTTACCCGATGCTGCGTCTGGTCACGCTGATGGCCTGCGGGACCCGAACCCTCATGGACGCCGCCTTCGGCACCGACGCGACCGGCGAGCTGACCTACGCCCGTGAACTGGTCACCACCGCGGGCACGACCAGAGCACTCCGGCCCGGAATGCTGCTGCTGGGTGACCGGAACTTCTCAGCCACCACGTTCATGGGCACCGTCGCGTCCACGGGCGCGGACTTCCTCATCCGGGCCAAGACCCACAGCACAGCGCTCAAGCTGCCGATCCTGCGTCGTCTGCCCGACGGAACGTTCCTGTCCCGCATAGGTGAAGTCACCGTCCGAGTCATCGAGGCCACCATCACCCTCACCCCTGCCGACGGCACCAGCAAGCACACTGCCACCCACTACGCCTACCGGCTCGTCACCAGCCTGCTCGACCCCCACGAGGCGCCCGCCATCGCTCTGGTCAGGCTCTACCGAGAACGCTGGGAGATCGAGACCAGCTACTGCGAGCTGAAATCGACCGTCCTCGGCGGCAGAGTCCTGCGCGGCCGCCACCCGGCAGCCGTCACCCAGGAGACCTGGGCACTTCTGGTCGCCTACCAGGCACTACGCACCGCGATGAGCGACGCCGTCCTGCACCGGCCCGACATCGACCCCGACCGCGCCGCATTCACCATCGCGCTGAACACAGCACGTGACCAGATCATCCGGGCCGCCGGCATCATCCACACCCAGACCGACCTCGTCGGACAGATCGGCACCGCCATACTCAACGGCCTCCTACCCGCCCGCCGAGACCGGTCCCGACCCCGCGTGAAGAAACGAGCGATCAGCTCCAAGTACCGCGCCGTCGGCCGCAACACCGACCATCGAACCCACAGAACCGCCGTCCACATCGAGATCAACGCATCGCCAAGCCCGCCAGACGACTAACCGAACGGCATTG
>NZ_JBHJRX010000146.1:0-1500 GCF_042268605.1 Streptomyces sp. NPDC056296
TCCATACCTTTCTTCGTGGGTTGATCGCGGTCATTCGTAAGATCGGGACACCCAGGGATGCCGGGTGTGGCTGTCATGGCGTTGCCGCATTCGTGGCTCAAAGAGATTGGCCGCTCGGCATCCCGCGACGACTCGACTGCTGATTGGGATGCGCGAACCGAATCGCTTGTATGGACGTGACAGCGAGGTCGTCTGCTGGGGCAGCACAGAAGATCGACGAAGGAGGGTCTGGTGCCCGAACTGTGGGCGGGGACGGATGCGGGCAAGGCCGAACATCACTGCACCGCGATCGACGCGGACGGCACGAAGGTGCTCTCGCGCCGCGTGCCAAACAGCGAGGACGAGCTGCTGCAACTCCTCAGCGACGTCTTGGACCTGGCCGACGGCGACCCCGTCACCTGGGCGGTTGACCTCAACGCCGGCGGTGCCGCGCTGTGGATCGCCCTGCTGGTCAACCACGGACAGCGGCTGTTCTACATCCCCGGCCGGGCGGTCCATCACGCTTCCGGGGCCTACCGGGGCAGCGGCAAGACGGACGCGAAGGACGCTTTCGTCATCGCCGACCAGGCGCGGATGCGCCGCGACCTCCAGCCCTTGCAGGAGACCAGCGAGATCGCGGTCGACCTGAAGATCCTCACCGCCCGCCGCATGGACCTGTCCGCCGACCGCACCAGGGCGATCAACCGGCTCCGCGCACAGATTCTGGAGTACTTCCCCGCCCTGGAACGGGCCTTGGACTACAGCGCCTCCAAGGCCGCGCTCATCCTGCTGACCGGGTACCAGACCCCGGCCGCCCTGCGCAGGATCGGCCGGACCCGGCTCACCACCTGGCTCAAGAACCACGGCGTGCGCGCCCTGAACATCGCCAAAAGCGCCGCCGACGCCGCGGTCACCGCCGCCGAGGCCCAGTTCACCGCCGTTCCCGGTGAGAAGACCGCCGCGAAGATGGCCCACACCCTGGCCAGGGAGGTGATGGCCCTCGATGAGGAGATCTCCGAGCTCAACGCCCTCATCGAGGGCCGGTTTCGCGAGCATCCCGACGCAGAGGTAATCACCAGCATGCCCGGCGTCGGCGACATGCTCGGGGCGGAGTTCATCGCCGCGACCGGCGGCGACATGGCCGCCTACGGCAGCCCAGACCGACTCGCCGGCGTCGCCGGACTCGCCCCGGTCCCCCGTGACTCGGGCAAGGTCAGCGGCAACCTGCGCAGGCCCAGGCGCTACAGCCGTCGGCTCCTGCGGATGTTCTACCTCTCCGCGCAGGTGGCCAGCGTGTACTGCCCCCAGTCCAAGACCTTCTACCAGCGCAAACGCGCCGAGGGAAAGTCTCACAAGCAGGCCGTTCTCGCGCTGGCCAGACGCCGCCTGAACGTGCTCTGGGCCCTGATACGTGACCACCGGACCTTCGAAGCCGTCACGCCTCAACCCGCTGTTGCCGCAGCGGCATGACCTGGTCACAAGGCGTCACCACCCCGGCTTGACACCATGATTGGGAATCTC
>NZ_JBHJRX010000147.1:0-1498 GCF_042268605.1 Streptomyces sp. NPDC056296
TGGGCGAGTTCAACCAGTCGTTGCAACACCGGGCTGTTGTAGCGAGCGTAGCTGCTCTTCGAAGACCTCGGCGGGTGTCCGCCAGCCGAGGGTCTTGCGGGGACGGTTGTTGATCGCCATGGCGACGGCTTCGAGGTCCGTGGACGACCACCGGGACAGATCGGTGCCCTTCGGGAAGTACTGACGCAGCAGCCCGTTCGTGTTCTCGTTCGTCGGTCGTTGCCAGGGCGAGTGGGGATCGGCGAAGAACACCTTCGTCCCGGTATCGATGGCGAACTGGGCGTGGCCGGAGAGTTCCTTTCCGCGGTCCCAGGTGAGGGTTTTGCGTAGCTGCTCGGGCAGCTGCGTCATCGACGTCGTGAGCGCCGCGTTCATCGCGATCGCGCCATAGCCCCCGAGTGAGGTGCCGTTCTTCACGGGCGGATTCTCGCCCCAGCCCTCGAGCCGGGGCAGGTGCACCAGGAGCGTGGAGCGGCTGCTGCGCTCGACCAGCGTACCGATCGCGGAGCGACCCGTCCCGATGATCAAATCGCCTTCCCAGTGTCCGGGGACCGCACGGTCTGCGGCCTCGGCGGGGCGTTCGCTGAGGATGACGTCCGCGGTGACATGCCCCTGCGGTTTGTTCTGTGACCGTGCACGGGGAGTCCGCAGCGCCCGGCCGGTGCGCAGGCACGTGACCAGTTCCCGCTTGAGCGCGCCACGGCCTTCGATGAACAGCGCCTGGTAGATCGCTTCGTGGCTGATGCGCATGGACTCATCATCGGGGAAGTCGGCATGGAGACGGTGCGAGATCTGCTCCGGGCTCCATGCCGTCGCCCATCGTCTGTCCTGCCGGTGCGGCTTGTTCAGCCCTTTCCATGCGGGCGTCCTGGGTCCGGGGACGATCGTGTTGTCGGTACGGCGGACGCTGCCGGCGAGCCGGTCCTGCACGTACTCACGCAACCTGTCGTTGCCTGTGAGCTTCGCGGTCTTCGGGCGCTTGGCGGCCTGTTGTGCTTTCCACTGGGCGACCGTCGCGCGGTACTCCTGCTTGCCGCTGCGCGTGGCGGCGTTGCGGCGCAGTTCGCGAGAGATCGTTCCGGGGTCACGCCCCAGGGCGCGGGCGATCTCGCGCACGCCCTTGTTCATCGCCCTGAGGATCGCGATCTCCTCGCGCTCCTCGAACGCGAGGTACCGGCCCGTGGGCTCGGCCAACGAGATCGGAGGCATGCCGCCAGCGTGACGAAACCACCTCGCACCCACCGGCCACGACACGCCGACCGCCAACGACGCCTCCACCGTCGTGACCCCTGTGGCGATCAGCCGCCAGAACTGGCGCTGCACGACTCGAGACGGATCAGGCCGCCCCGGCGAACGCATCGCCGGCCGCAACGCACGATCAGCGCGCCACTGCCGACGCCGACCCTCCGGAACATCGCTGGTCTTCAAACTCCAGTCCGCCGTGGCCACGTCGCACACCTCCGAGATCAAAGTGTTGCGACGACCAGTTGAATCCACC
>NZ_JBHJRX010000148.1:0-1482 GCF_042268605.1 Streptomyces sp. NPDC056296
CTTGGGTTCAAGGGGTCGTCGCAACACCGCCTGGTTTCAGGTGGTGAGTAGATCACGTAGACGCTCGGCTGGGGTATCCCAGCCGAGCGTTTTGCGTGGGCGGCCGTTGAGTTCCTGGGCGACGTGTTCGAGGTCCTCGGGGCTGTGGACGCTCAGATCGGTGCCTTTGGGGAAGTACTGCCGCAGCAGCCCGTTCGTGTTCTCGTTCGAGCCGCGCTGCCAGGGCGAGGCCGGGTCGCAGAAGTAGACGGGCATGCCGGTGGCCATGCTGAACTGCTTGTGGCGTGCCATCTCGCTGCCCTGGTCCCAGGTGAGGGAGCCGCGCAGGTGGTCGGGCAGGGTCTGGACCGTGGCGACGAGGCCGTCGCGGACGGTCTCGGCGTCGTGGGCTCCGCCGGGCAGGTGGACGAGCAGGGTGTAGCGGGTGCTGCGCTCGACCAGGGTGGCGATCGCGGAGCGCCCGCCCGCGCCGATGATGAGGTCGCCTTCCCAGTGCCCGGGAACGGCCCGGTCCTCGACTGCGGCGGGGCGGTCGCTGATCATCAGCATCGGGTCGATGAACCGTGGGGTGCGCCGCTCGGGGTCCCGGCGTGGTTTGCGGCGGGTCCGGCCGGAACGGACGGCGGCCTGGACTTCCCGTTTCAGGCCGCCCCGGGCCTGGAAATACAGCGCCTGGTAGATCGTCTCCACGCTCACCCGCATGCTCTCGTCGTCGGGATACTCCGCAGTCAGAGCGTGGCAGATCTGCTCCGGTGACCACCGTCTGCGCAGTCCGTCCTTCACGAAGCGGCGCAACGGTCCCTCGCGCAGCAGCCTGCGCTCCTTGGGGCGGGGCCTGCGCGCGGCGGCGGCGCGGTGGGCGGCGTAGGGCTGGTAGCCCTCGGTGCCGCAGTTCGCGTCGATCTCCCGCTTGACCGTGCTCGCCGGCCGTCCCAGGGCACGTCCAATCGCCCGCAGCGACTGCCCCGAAGCTCGGAGATCACCAATCCTCTCGCGCTCGGCGAGCGTCAGGAACCGCGGGTGAAGCTGCTTCTCCAGGGCCGTCAGACCCACCGGTGCCGTGATCACACCGCCCATCGTGACGGTCCCGGTGGTGTAGTCGACACGGCGCCCGTCGGCGTAGGTGCGCGTGGTGCCGCTCTTCTTGACGCCCCAGTCCCAGTCCTTGGCCGTGCGCTCGTTCACACCGACCCGCCGGGCCGCGACCCGGCGAGCGACACCCGCGGCCCGAAGCCGTTCGTACTCATCGCGCCCGGGGTGCCGCCGCGGCAGGCGGACCGAGCTCCGCCCGGCCTTCCGGGCCCAGGCGAAGGCGGTGTTCCGGTTCACCCCCAGCTCACGCGCCACCACGCTCACGCTCCCCACGGCATCCAGCCGTGCAAGGAAACGCTCCTTCACCCCCGCAAGATCATCGCGTCCAACAGCCACGGTCCTCGCAACTCCCACAGATCGCGGGTGTTGCGAGGACCGTTAGAACCCAAG
>NZ_JBHJRX010000149.1:0-1422 GCF_042268605.1 Streptomyces sp. NPDC056296
TCTTTATCAGGCAGCTAAGGGGGACGTGGGCACCCCTCACCCGGGTGGTGGTGTTGGGTGGGGTGGAGTGCAGGTGTTTCCTCGTCCTGACTCTCCGCTTCGGCATCAGGGACACCAGCTGGCCGCAGCTTCGCCTGAAGGGTCATGAGCGGCTCGGTGGAACCATCGGAGCGCTGCCCGGTCACCTGGAGAATGGACTTCTCGAGGATGCTCCGGAATTCGTGAGCCGTGTGGCGTTGAGGCTCCGGTTCGGCCGCACGGCGCGCGATGTACCCGGAGACAAGCCCGAGCAGAACGTTGTCCACCTCCTGCGCCAGAGGGTCCTGGCCGAGGTACGTCGTAATCAGTGGAATCAGACGTCTGCGGGCTTCATCTTCGACCTGATCGCAAGTGCGCGCTGTGACAAGTACATCCAGACGATCGACGCACCATCCGACGTCACGGCCGTCGGGCAGGCTCAGACCGTTGAGCTTGTCGATGATCCGCTCACGATCGTCTGCACTGACCGGCCCGCGTGCGCCGCCGCGCTCACAGACAAACTGGAACAGATCTCGCTGGGGGGTCTCATTCACGATCAGCGTGAAGCGTGTTCCCTCAGGAAGTGGCTTTCCGCCGAACAGCTTGCCGAGGTAGCTCGTTGCCGCCGTTCTGTTCTCTGCCTTCTTCGCCGCATCCGGCTTGCAGATGTCGGCGATGCTGTGGCGCTTCGCTCCTTCGACGGTCTTGACCTGCCGGTAAGAAGGCGCGTCTGCTTTGTAGCAGAGGATGTCTTCCAGATCCTCCCACGAGACTTCCGTCCAGTGGCCTTCCAGCATGTCGAGGCAGTCCAGGAGTGTGACCGCGTCCTGGTACAGGAAGCCGCGCCGGCTGCGCCGGCCACCATCAGCAGGCGCAAGCGTCACCGGCGCTCCACTTACGCAACCGGCCGGTGCCGACCACCAGCCCAACGGCACAGGTTTCTATTCGCATGGTCCCCCCAACGGACGCTCTGGGCATCGGAGTAGATCACCATCCGCACACGGATAGCAACGGTCCGTTGGAGTAATTCGCACAAGACAGGCTGATCCCGCCGGCCGCTGGTGGCCCCGGCCCAGGGAGCGGGACCACCAGGTTGGCGGATGTGGGGTCAGCGGGTGCGCCGGGTCAGCGCTGCTGGATCCACCAGATGATCCACCCGGCTCCGCTCGCGCCCACGGCGCCGGCGGAGCCGCGGACGATGCCGTAGCCCGCCGTACGGGCGAGGCCGCGCAGGCGACGGCGGCGACCGCCGTCCAGCAGCTCCAGCAGCCGGGCCCGGATCGCGGACCAGATGTGACGCAGCTTGTCGTTTGTGAGCGATCATGAAATTCCTCAGGCAGGGCGGGTTCTGCGTCACGTAATTCCCCACCCCCGCGGTCACGTAATTCCCCATGGGGACGACGG
>NZ_JBHJRX010000150.1:0-1390 GCF_042268605.1 Streptomyces sp. NPDC056296
CTCTACTCGGTGCCCTGGAAACTGATCGGCAAGAAGGTCGACGTCCGCTCCACCCAAGCGTTCGTCCAGGTCTTCCACGAGGGCGAACTCGTCAAGACCCATGTGGCGCTTGAGCAGGGAAAACGCACCCACAACAGCGACTACCCGCCGGAGAAGATCGCGTTCCATATGCGGACCCCGCAGTGGTGCCGCACCCAGTCCGTCCAGGTCGGCACCGCCTGCAAGGAGGTAATCGACGGGCTGCTGGAGGTGAACGCGCTCTATCGGCTCCGCGCCGCCCAGGGCGTCCTCGGTCTGCGCAAGAAATACGGCGACAGCAGGCTGGAGGCTGCCTGCGCGAAGGCGATTACGGTCGGCGACCCGTCCTATCGCACCATCAAGGGCATCCTCGTCGCCGGCACCGAGACCGAACCCGATCCCGAAACCTCCGGCGACGGCGGAGCCGCCGCGTTCCTGCACGGACCAACCAGGCTCTTCTCGACCGCTATGACCCCCGGCATGACGAACGACGACCGTGATGACCACCGTCACGACGAAGGAGTGGCGTGATGAGCATCATGGACACCGCCCTGCGCGACGCGCTTCGCGCCCTGAAGCTCTCGGGCATGCTGGAAACCCTCGACGCCCGCCTCGCGCAGGCCCACGGCGGCGAGCTCGGGCACCTGGAATTCCTCCAGACGCTCTGCCAGGATGAGATCACCCGCCGCGAGGCCGTTGCCTTCCAACGGCGCATGCACCGGGCGAAGTTCGAGCAGCAGGTCACCCTGGAGGAGTTCGACTTCGCAGCTTCTCCGAAGCTGCCCGCAGCCCAGATCCGCGACCTCGCCGCCCTGCGCTGGCTGCACACCGGCGAGTCCGTAATTTTGTTCGGTCCGGTCGGCGTCGGGAAAACACACGTCGCTCAGGCACTCGGGCATCTCTCCATCCGCCAGGGCGCGAACGTCCGCTTCGCCAAGACCAGCCGGGTCCTCGCGGACCTGGCCGGCGGCCACGCCGACCGCACCTGGGACCGCAGGTTGCGCGAGCTGGTACGTCCCGACGTGCTCATCCTCGACGACTTCGCGATGCGCCAGCTCACCGCGGCCCAGGCCGACGACCTCTACGAGCTGGTCTCCGAGCGCCAAGGCCGGTCGCTGATCCTGACGAGCAACAGGGCGCCGAGCGACTGGTATCCGCTCTTCCCCAACCCCGTCGTTGCCGAGTCGCTCCTGGACCGGCTGATCAACACCAGCCACCAAGTCATCATGAACGGCCCCAGCTACCGGCCCAACAAGCGCCCGAGAGGAGGCTCCGACAAGACAGGCAAGCCCTCGATCAAGTAGACATGGACGAGGTCAGGACCTGGGGAATTACGTGACGCCGGGCCCGGGGAATTACGTGATCGTTCACA
>NZ_JBHJRX010000151.1:0-1356 GCF_042268605.1 Streptomyces sp. NPDC056296
AGATGCCTTTCGTCCAGGCCAACGATCTACGCTGGCTCGATGGGCAACGATCGACGCGTCCGTCACCTCGTGGTCAATGAGGCCGTCTGGCGTTGGACTGTCCGGCAGCGGGTGAGACCGGACTACGCTGACTGCCGGCTGACGCTTTCTCTCTTCCCAGAGGTGCCAGCGCAAGGCGTTCGACGCCGATTGGCCTTGGTCTTTGCCCCGGGCACGGACAGAATCGTTTCGAACTCGTACTTCGAGGCGGGCACGGTCGTGCGCCTCCCGGACCGCGCCTGGCTCAACCTCTACGAGCCAGGAACGGTTCGACGCCTGCTCGACGCCGCGGCGCCTGCTCTGGACACCCGGCCATCGGTGCAGAACCTCGAAGTAGACGGTTGGCGCTACTTCGTTGACGTCGTGGACCACGCCCATGCCGCTGGGACTCATACTTGATCTTGTGGCTGGTCGTGGTGAGTTGACGGATGCGGCGTGGGAGCGGATAGCTCCGTTGTTGCCGGTCTTGGATGGTCGGGGGCGGCCCTGGCGGGATCATCGGCAGGTGATCGATGGGGTGCTGTGGCGCTTGCGGACGGGGGCTCCGTGGCGGGATCTGCCGGAGCGGTATGGGCCGTGGCAGACGGTCTACGAGCGGTTCACCCGGTGGGAGTCCGACGGTACGTGGGCCCGGTTGCTGGAGCACGTTCAAGTTCGTGACGATGCGGTTGGCCGCGTGGAGTGGACGGTTTCGGTGGACTCCACCGTCAACCGGGCTCACCATCATGCCGCCGGCACCCGGAAAAAGGGGACCCGGACGGGGACAAACTGGAAGATCCGCAACGCTCGGCGGCGCGGCAGGCCCTCGGTCGGTCCCGTGGCGGGCTGACTACGAAGGTTCACCTGGCGGTGGACGGCCGTGGCCTGCCCCTGTCGTTGGTCGTGACGGCCGGGAACGTGAACGACTCCACGATGTTCGACGCGGTGCTGGGCGCCATCAAGGTGCCCCGCGCCACGGTTGGCAGGCCGCGACGCCGTCCCGACCGGGTGCTGGCCGACAAGGCGTATTCCTCTCGGGCCATCCGGGCCAGCCTGCGGCGACGCGGCATCCGGGCCACGATCCCCGAACGCTCCGACCAGGTGGCCAATCGCAAGCGGCGCGGCACCCGCGGCGGTCGGCCACCGGCCTTCGATAAAGAGCAGTACAAGGGCCGCAACGTGGTCGAGCGCTGCTTCAACCGTCTCAAGCAGTTCCGCGCGATCGCGACCCGCTTCGACAAGCTCGCCGTCCGCTACCAGGCGGGACTACACCTGGCCTCGCTCATCTTGTGGCTCCGCGACACCGCAGCATGATCAATTATCAGACACGGCCTAGCG
>NZ_JBHJRX010000152.1:0-1266 GCF_042268605.1 Streptomyces sp. NPDC056296
GGCTCTTCGGCACTTTCCGTGAAGCGAGCTGGTCAGTGCGCCAGGAGGATGCGTCTTCGCAGGAGGTCGAAGCCGGCCCGGCCGTAGTGCTGGCGCTTGAGGAGCTTGATCCTCGTGACATTGCCCTCGACGGCACCTGAGTTCAGCGGAAGGGTGAGTCCGGCGGTGACGGCGGCGAGGTCCTTGCGAAGCCCGTTGGCGAAAGTGCGGATTTCCTTGACCTGGGAGCCGTCGGCCTGGGTGAGCCAGTCACCGAGCCGGTCACCCTCGCGGCGTCGGAGGATGGTGGCGAAGCCGCGGGCCAGGCGGCAGGCTTCGGTGATCTCCGGGCAGCGGGTGCACACGTCCTTGAGGTCCTGGCGGGCCTGGTCGCTCTGATTCTCCGGCCGTCCGATGATCCACCGGACGATATCGGCGACTGCGGGTGGTGGTGGCGGAACGGCTCGCGGGCCGTTGTGCCTGGCCAGGGAATTGAGGAAGCGCCGGACACTCTTGCGGCCCCCGAGGTAGCCGCGGGCGGCGATCTCGTCGCGCAGGGTCTGCGCGTTGTTGCATCCTTCGGTCCACCGCCGCGCGAGATGCGGCTTGTGCGGCGTCAGCGCGCTGGTGCGGCGGGGCCGCTCGCGCATCAGCGACTCGGCGGTGGCGACCTTGGCGTATCGCCGTACCGTTTTGCGGTCGAGCCCGAGCCGTGCGCTGATCGCTGCGATGGTGAGGCCCTGCTGGAACAGGGCCTGTACGTCGTAGTGCCGTTCCCGGATCTTGCGCTCGTAGGCGGACTCTTCCTCCAGCTCCTTGGCCGGGGCGGGAGCCGTCTCGGGCTCGCGGGCTTTCAGGCAGGAGCGGTGCCGGGTGACCGTCTTCTCCAGCCCGGTGGCGAGGTTGTGGAGCAAATGCCACCGGTCTGCGACCTGCGGGATTCCAGGCTGCCCGCGTTCGGCGCCCTCGGCGAAGGCGCCGCCGCGGTCACGGCAGACCGTGCCGATATGCGGGTGCTCGCGGAGCCAGTCGGCGAAGGTGTCGGCCGTGTGGTCGGGCAGGACATCGACAGGCCGGTGGCTGGCCATGTCGATAAGGATGGCGCCGAAGCGCCGGCCCCGGCGGAAGGCGAACTCGTCAACACCGAGCACGGTCAGCTCGGGGACTTTCGGAAGGTCTATGGCGCGGATCAGCCGCAGCAACGTGGGCCCACTCACGGGGACGGCCAAGTGCTCGGCAAGGCGTTCACCAGCCTGTCCACCCAGCGCCAACGCAACCTGCCGCAAG
>NZ_JBHJRX010000153.1:0-1189 GCF_042268605.1 Streptomyces sp. NPDC056296
CCGGAACATCGCTGGTCTTCAAACTCCAGTCCGCCGTGGCCACGTCGCACACCTCCGAGATCAAAGTGTTGCGACGACCAGTTGAATCCACCCTGACTGCCTGCATCGGAGTGATGAACCAGCCCGGGACGTGCGGGGGTGCCGGCCCGGTCGCGGCGCCACAGGGCCATGTCGAGAGCGTCGAGGACGAGCTTGGCCCGCTTGCTGGTGGCGGCCGACCAGCCCACGACCGCCCGGGAGAATACATCCACGACGAAAGCGACGTAGACGATGCCGGACCAGGTGGCAACGTAGGTGAAGTCGGCCACCCACCGCTCGTTCGGACGGGACGCGGTGAAGTCGCGTCTGAGCAGGTCACCGGCCCGCTCCTGGCCGTCGTCCCGCAGGGTAGTGCGGATCTTCTTCCCGCGCCGGACGCCTTCGAGGCCGAGATCACGCATCAGCCGGGCGACGGTGCAGCGGGCCGCTGGTATGCCTTCGCGGTGCAGTTGCCGCCAGACTTTCCGCACCCCGTAGACGCTGAAGTTGTCAGCGTGGATACGGCTGATCTGCTCCTTCAACCCGGCGTCGCGGATCGACCGGGCACTGGGCGTGCGATTCTTGGCGGCGTAGTAGGTGCTCGTTGCGATCTTCAGTCCGTAGCTGGTCAGGACCTTGCAGATCGGCTCGACTCCGAACACTTGACGGTGGGCGTCGATGAAGGCTACGAGCGCTTCGACGGCCGGTCGAGCTCGGCCGCGAAGAAAGCCGAGGCCGCCTTCAAGATCTCGTTGGCCCGCCGCAGCTCGGCGTTCTCGGCCCGCAGCCGCTTGATCTCGGCGGCTTCTTCGGACGGGACGCCGGGCCGCTGACCGGCGTCGACCTCGGCCTTGCGGACCCAGGTCCGCACCGTCTCAGCCGCGCCGATCCCGAGCTTGGCTGCTACTGCCTTCATCGCGGCCCACTCGGTCGGATAGTTCGGACGGATTTCCGTGACCATGCGTACCGCGCGCTCACGAAGCTCGGGCGGGTAGGGGGACGGACGTGCCATGACTCGATCCTCTCAGGGAATCGAGCCTCCATCAGACCCGGAGCGGTTCACGACTTCATGAGCACGGGCCTTGACCCCGAATCCTGAACACGGGTTATGCGGCTGGTGCAAGCGTAGTTGGTGTGAGGTGGAAGGCGTTCTCGAAGGCGATCGGTGATC
>NZ_JBHJRX010000154.1:0-1132 GCF_042268605.1 Streptomyces sp. NPDC056296
CTAAGAGGTCGTTTTCTCCCGTTGTTTCATCCCGGAATCTGGTGGTTGGTCGGCGGTGTCGGGTCGCGCCAGGAGATGGTGGTCTCGCCGGTGAGGCGGCGGGCCATGAGGTCTGTCATGGCGATGTGGATTACGGCTTCGGAGCGGGTGGGCAAGGTTTCGTAGTCGCGGGCCAGGCGGCGGTGGAGCATGAGCCAGCCGTAGGTTCGTTCGACCGCCCACCGCTTCGGGATCGGCGTGAAGCCCCTGGTCCCGGGCTTGCGGCCGGTGATTTCCATGTCGATGCGGAGGGCGGCCGCGTGCTCGACGAGGTGCTGTCGGTAGCCGCCGTCGACCCAGACTTTTCGGATCCCGGGGTGGTCGGCGGCGACCTGGTCCAGGAGGCGTGTGCCGGCGATGGAGTCCTGCACGCTCGCCGCGGTGACCAGCACCGCGAGGAGGAGCCCGAGCGTGTCGGTGACGATGCTCCGCTTCCTGCCGACGATCTTCTTTCCAGCGTCGATGCCCTGGCCGGCGGTGGGGACGCTGGTGGAGGTTTTGACGCTCTGGGCGTCGATCACGCAGGCCGACGGCTCAGCGTCCCGCCCGTCCTTCTCGCGTAGCAGCTGCCTGAGCAGGCCGTTGAGCTGGGTGAATACGCCCTCGTCGGCCCATTTGGCGAAGTAGCCGTAGACCGTGTTCCAGTGCGGAAAGTCGTGCGGGAGGTAGCGCCACTGAACCCCGGTCCGGTCCACGTACAAGATCGCGTCCATGATGTCGCGCAGGTCATGTTCCGGCGGTCGGCCGAAGTCCAGGGCCCTGCCCCGGCGCTCGAAGCGCCAGGCGGACAGCACCGGCTCGATCAACTCCCAGCGCGCATCGGACAGATCGCTCGGGTACGGGCGTCGTGTCGGCATGCTTCGGGCGTACCGCCGCGGACTGAGTGCGCCCAGGCGTACAGCGACGACAACGGAAGCACTCGGCTGCGAAGACCGGGCGTCTTGGGATGAGACAGGCACAAGTCATGTCACGCCTCACCTGCCACCCCACCTGACCAGCAAGAACCACCCCGAATCTCCAGCAGCACGAGCACCACACCCTGCCGGTCTGAAAACCACTCGATACGCGGGCAGTCCAGGAGAAAACGACCTCT
>NZ_JBHJRX010000155.1:0-1085 GCF_042268605.1 Streptomyces sp. NPDC056296
ATGTCCGGGCCGACGGTCGCCGTGGACCACTTCGCCAGCACGAACGGTGTCTTCGGCAACGGCAGCAGCGTCCCGGCCTCGACGGCCTCGAACACCGACAACGGGGATGCCCCACCGAGCGGCCGGCACTGCCGCAGCCCGGCGACCTCCCGTGACCAGCGGATCGCGTCGGTCTGCATGTGGTCAAGAGAGACGAACTCCCGGCCCCGCCACCACGAATCACGTATATAGGGCATGGGTCGCTCGACGCGTGGCTTGTCTTTTGGTCGCAGAGCGCGAGCTGGATCTACCAACGTGCCGTAGTGCGTGGCAAGTTCGGCATACGCCTTGTTGATTTTAGGGTCGTAGAGATCGGGCTTGTCCACCCCGGTCTTCAGGTTGTCCGGCACCAGCCGCTGGGCGATGCCGCCGAAGAACTTGAAGGCTTCGACGTGCGATTCGGTCCAGGAATGCTGGTCCAGGTGGATAACCGGGCGGACGAACATGTGCCGCGAGCAGGCCAGGATCATCACGAAGGCCCAGATCCGGTGCCGCTTCCCCGAGCGCGGGTTGATCCACTGGCCGAGGAAGCCATAGTCGATCTGAGCTTCCAGGCCCGGCTCGACTTCGTCGCGCAGGACGGTGACCTGCGAGCGGTTCGTCTCCTCGGGCAGCGTCGCCGAAATCCACCGCCGCAGGGAGGACACCGACACGCTCAAGTCATGCTCGTCACGCAGGCGTTGGTGGATCGTGGAGACGGTCACCGTCCCCAGCAGCCCCTTGATGTAATCGCGGTGCTTGTCGATCTCGGGCCAGGTCACCTGCCGCAGCCGCTTGTCGGCGAGTTCGGGGAACCAGCCCTTGATCAGCTCTGCCCAGTCCTCGCTCGTCATCGCCGTCCCGCCCGGGGTCATCCCGGCGGCCTCTGCCGGGGCCAGGTACTTCCTGATCGTCTTGCGGTCCAAGCCGAGCGATGCGGCCAGCTCGCTCTTGGAGCGGCCCGCGTACCAGTGGACGTAGATCTCAGTCACATCGACCACGTTGAACGTTCTCCTTGCCATCGTGCGCTTCCTTCGACCTCGAACCACTGATCGAGGAAGCGTGCG
>NZ_JBHJRX010000156.1:0-1037 GCF_042268605.1 Streptomyces sp. NPDC056296
GTCCGTCGTCCCCATGGGGAATTACGTGACCGCGGGGGTGGGGAATTACGTGACGCAGAACCCGCCCTGCCTGAGGAATTTCATGATCGCTCACAAAGCACTGGGTTTCGGCGCTGCTGGTGCTGCCGAGGGTGGTGGGGTCGCTGATGGAGGTGACGTTGCCGGTCTGGTCGTAGCTGTAGTTCAGGTCTTGCAGCTGGTAGGGGTGGGTTTGGTCCTGGGTGTAGCTGCGGGTGAGGCGGCCGGTGCCTTCTTCATAGCGGTTGGCGATGTAGACCTGGTCTTCGCCGGTGCCCATGGTGAGCATTTGTGGTTCGGTCAGGGCCGAGTAGTCGATTTTGGTGAGGTAGGTGCCGATCTCGGTGAGGTTGCCGAGGTCGTTGTAGTCGTAGCCGACGGTTTCGGCTGGCAGGCCGCCGAGGGCCGGGTCTTTGGTCTGTTTCAGCGTGCCGTCGATGTTGTAGTGGGTCTCGAAGGGCAGCGTGGCCGGTTGGCCGGCCTTGACGATCGGGTCGCTGGTGGG
This sequence comes from Streptomyces sp. NPDC056296, assembly GCF_042268605.1. Taxonomy (NCBI): domain Bacteria; kingdom Bacillati; phylum Actinomycetota; class Actinomycetes; order Kitasatosporales; family Streptomycetaceae; genus Streptomyces; species Streptomyces sp. NPDC056296. The sequence goes on from NZ_JBHJRX010000156.1 coordinate 524, forward strand.
CAGTTGGAGTTCGGTGTGGGTGGCGCGGCCCATGCTGTCGTAGGCGGTGACTGTCTTGGTGTAGGCGGCGCCGCTCTTGCCGCCGATGTAGCGGGTGGTTGAGGTCGGCTGGCCCTTGAGGAGGGTGTCGTAGGTGTAGCCGGTGAGCTGGTTCGCGTCCGTCTTCGATCCGGCCCAGGTGCCGGTGGGACGGCCCAGCTCGTCGTAGGCGCTCACGACCGACTTGCCGCGGGAGTCGGTGGCCTTGGTGATCTGGTCGAGAGCGTTGTACTGGGTGGTTGCCTTGCCCTTGTCGGGGTCGTCGGCGCTGGTCTGGCGGCCGAACAGGTCGTAGCCGTAGGACCAGGTGGCACCGTCCGGGCCGGTGATCGTCTTTTGACGGTTGCCGAGGTCGTAGGTGAATTTTGTCGACGTGTAGTTGGGCCTTGACCCCGAATCCTGAACACGGGTTATGCGGCTGGTGCAAGCGTAGTTGGTGTGAGGTGGAAGGCGTTCTCGAAGGCGATCGGTGATC
>NZ_JBHJRX010000157.1:0-1035 GCF_042268605.1 Streptomyces sp. NPDC056296
CTAGGTGTGCTGTTCGGGCAGGTTGGTGACGCGGCTGGCTGGTGTGTGGCCGCCGATGCCGGTGTGGGGTCGGTGGTAGTTGTACCAGTCCAGCCAGTCGGGAAACGCTGCCTGCCGTTCGTTGTCGGAGGTATAGGGCCGGTGGTAGGCCCATTCGTCGAGCAGGGTGCGGTGGAAGCGTTCGACTTTGCCGTTGGTCTGAGGTCGCCAGGGCCTGGTCCAGCGAGGGCTGATGCCCAGGTCGTGGCAGGTCTGGCGCCAGGTGTTCTTGCTGTAGGCCCAGGCGTTGTCGGTGAGGACCCGTTCGGTCGTGATGCCGTGCGCGGCGAACCAGGCGGTGGCCCGGGTGAGGAAGCCGGCGCAGGTGGCGGCGGTTTCGTCGGGCAGGTCTTCGGTGTAGGCGAGACGGGTGTGGTCGTCCAGGGCGGTGTGCAGGTAGGCGTATCCCGCGCCGTTGCGCCGGTCCTTGTTCGGGCTGCCGGCCGCACGGCCGAGGACCTTGTGGCCGCCGCCGTCGGGGATGCGGCCGAGCTTCTTGACGTCGATGTGGACCAGTTCCCCGGGCCGGGACCGTTCGTAGCGGCGTACGGGTTCGCCCGTGGCGCGGTCCAGCGCGGACAGGGCGGGCAGGTGGTGCCGGACGAGGATGCGGTGGGCGGTGGAAGCGGCGATGCCGCAGCGGGCGGCCAGCCGCACCGGTCCGATCCGGTGCTCGCGCCGCAGCCGCAGGACCTGATGCTCGACGGGGGCAGACGTCTGGCGCGGGCTGTGGTGAGGGCGGCTGGAGCGGTCGTGCATCCCGGCCGCGCCCATCTGCCGGTAGCGGCCTGCCCAGCGGGTGGCGGTGGTGTGGCTGACCTGGAAGCGTTCCGCGGCCCGCCGCAACGGCCAGCCGTCGTCCACAACACACCGGGCCAGACGCAGCCTGCCGGTCGGGGTCAGCGGGGCATTACGGTGGGACACGAGGGCCTCCTGGCGGTCGGCGGTAGATGTCGCAATCCACACCGAACCCAGAAGGCCCTCACCTGTTCAAGC